>DASSGK010000415.1:0-9745 GCA_035693505.1 Vicinamibacterales bacterium | reverse complement strand
AAGCTGTCGAAGACGCCGTCGTTCTGGACACGGCGCGTCGACGTCGTGCGACGGTACGAGCGCATGGCCGGCGTGCGCGTGCCGGTGGAAATCGAATCGGTCGCACACGTGCTGATCGCGGGCCGCTCCACGTTCAAGATGACGTATGAGTACCAGACGATCAACGGACAGCACGTCGGCGATCCCCAGCCCCACCCGCAGGCAGCCGCCGCACACTGAACCACTCACGGCAAGGAGGCTCTGAATGCTCCGGCGACGTCGTTCCCTCAGGGGAATCGCCATCACGCTCTTCGTCTGCGCGCTGCCGCTCGCGGCCGTCGCGCAGCCCGCGGTCAAGAAGCCGATCACCCACGACGTGTACGACTCGTGGAAGTCGATCCAGGGGACGAAGCTGTCACCCGACGGCGTGTGGCTCGCCTATGCGCTGACGCCGCAAGACGGCGACGGCGAGCTGGTAGTCCGCAACCTCAAAACCAGCAAGGAAATTCGCGCGGCGCGTGGACGCGAGCCGCTCATCACGCAGGACAGCCGCTTCGTCGTGTTCGCGGTCGCGCCGTACAAGAAGGATGTCGATCAGGCGCGCAAGGCGAAGAAGAAGCCGGACGAGATGCCAAAGGCCGGCGTCGGCATCGTGAACCTCTCGACCGGACTGGCCACGATCGTCGCCGAGCACGTCAAGAGCTTCCGCGTGCCCGACGATGTGACGCCGCAGGTCGTCGTTTACCTGACCGCCGTCGATCCACCGACGCCGCCCGCCGCCCAGCCGTCCACCGCGCCACGAGCGCGTGAGAAAAAAGCGCCCGGCACCGATCTCGTCATCCGCGATCTCTCGACTGCGGCGCAGACGACGATCCCCGATGTGAGCGAGTACGCCCTCAACAAGACCGGCGCGTGGTTGGTGTACGGCGTGTCGTCGAAGACGCCCGCCAATGAGGGCGCGTTTGCCAGAGGCGTCGCGAACGGCGTTCGCAAAACGCTGCTGTCGGGTCCCGGCAACTACAAGGGGTTCGTCTTCGATCGAGACGGCAACCAGGCGGCATTCGTCAGCGATCGAGCGGATGGCAAGGCCTACAAGCTGTATCACTGGAAGACGAGCGCGGACACCGCCAGCGAACTGGCGCTTCCATCCAGCGCCGAGATGCCCGTCAGCGACAACGGGCGTCTGGAATTCTCTCCGGATGGGGCGCGGCTGTTCTTCGGCACGGCGCCGCCGCGTGCAGCCGAGCCTGACGAGACGGCGGACCTGATCAAGGTGGACATCTGGAACTACAAGGACGCCGAGTTGCAGCCGATGCAGAAGGTGCGTGCGGAGCAGGAGTTGAAGCGCACGTACCGCGCCGTATTCCAGATCGCCGACAAGCGGTTCGCGCAGCTGGCGACGCCGGACCTGCCGGAGGTTCGCGTGAGCGGAGACACGGCACACGCCCTCGGCGTGAGCAACGTCGCGTACCGGCAGCTCGTGTCGTGGGACGGCAACTACGACGACTACTACATCGTGTCGATGGCCGACGGCTCGCGGCGAAAGATTCTCGACAAGGAGCATTTCGGCGCGACCGTGTCCCCGGGCGGCAAGTACATCCTGTACTTCGACGAAGACGACGACAGCTGGTACACGGTCCGCGTCGAGGACGGGGTGAAGACGAACATCACGAAGGGGCTCGGCGTGATGTTCCAGAGCGAAACTGATGATCGTCCGGAGCATCCGTCACCCTACGGTCAGGCCGGGTGGACGAGCGGCGACGACAGCGTTCTGCTGTACGACCGCTACGACATCTGGGAAATGCATCCCGACGGCCGCAGCCCACGCATGCTGACTGCCGGCCTGGGGCGCACGCAGCGCATCGTGTTCCGCTACTCCCGCACGGAGCCGCAAGCGCCGGCCAGCCAGGAGCCGGAAGAGGAGCTCGGACCGCGGCGGCAGAGCGACCAGCCTGCGATCTCGACCGAGCGTCCGCTGCTGCTGTCGGCGCTGGACGAGCGTACGAAGGCGAGCGGGCTCTATCGCGTGTCGTTCGCGGGCGGCGCTCCGCCGGCGAAAGTCGTGATGCTCGACAAGGCGTTCGGTGTGCCGATCAAGGCGCGCAACGCCGACGTCTATGTCTTCACGCTCTCGCGCTTCGAGGAGTTCGCAAACCTCTGGGTGTCGAGCGGCGCGTTCACCGACATGAAGCAGGTGAGCGACGCCAATCCGCAGCAGGCGCAGTACAACTGGGGCACCTCAGAGCTCATCGACTACGTCAACGCGGACGGCAAGCATCTCCAGGCGATCCTCACGAAGCCGGAGAACTTCGATCCGTCGAAGAAGTATCCGATGCTCGTCTACATCTACGAGCAGCTCACCAACAATCTCCATCGCTACGTCGCGCCTGCGCCGGGTGGCAGCAGCATCAACGTGACGCGCTACGTCAGCAACGGCTACGTCATCCTCCAGCCGGACATCGTCTACGACCTGGGCTATCCGGGACAGAGCGCGCTGAAATGTGTGCTGCCCGCGGTGCAGAAGGCGCTCTCGCTCGGATTCGTCGATCCGGCGCGCGTGGGTATTCAGGGACACAGCTGGGGCGGCTACCAGATCTCCTACATGATCACGAAAACCAACATCTTCCGCGCGGTCGAAGCCGGTGCGTCGGTGGGAGATATGTTCGGCGGCTACGGCGGCATTCGCTGGGGCACCGGGATGTCGCGCGCGTTCCAGTACGAGAAGACGCAGAGCCGCATCGGCGTGCCGCCATGGAAGAACCCGCTGATCTACATGGAGAACTCGCCGATCTTCTGGATCGAGAACATCCACACGCCGTATCTCACGATGGCCAACGACGAGGACGATGCGGTGCCGTGGCAGCAGGGGATCGAGTTCTTCACCGCGATGCGGCGGCTCGGCAAGGAAGCGTACATGTTCGTGTACAACGGCGAGAAGCACGGGCTGCGGCAGCGCGAGAACCAGAAGCACTGGACCGTGCACATGGCGGAGTATTTCGACTACTTCTTCAAGGACGCGCCGAAACCGGACTGGATGGAGCATGGCGTGCCCTATCTGGACAAGGGCAAACGCGACGTTTCGATTTTCTACAAGAAGAGCTCGGACAAGAACTAGGCGCCCGCAGGCCCGAAGGCCTGCACTACTTCAGAGAAGAACTATGAAGAAGCTGTTGTTTGTCGTCGCTGTGGCCGCCGTTTTCGTGATGCGCGCCTTCAGACCGGATGTCGTCGCGCAGACGCCACGAAATTCGGCGCCGGCCCTTCCGTCGTTTGCCGAGCCGGGGATTTCTCCCGACGGTTCGACGATCGCGTTCGTGAGCGGCGGCGATATCTGGGAGGTGCCGGCGCGCGGCGGAGACGCGCGGCTTCTCGTGTCGCACCCGGCGACCGAATCACGCCCGCTCTTCTCACCCGATGGTAAACGCCTCGCCTTCACGTCGACCCGCACGGGCAACGGCGACGTTTACGTGCTGACGCTCGCGACCGGCGATCTGACGCGACTCACCTTCGACGATGCGAACGAGCTGGTGAGCGGATGGTCGGCAGACGGACAGTCGGTGCTGTTCCAGTCAGGCAGCCACGAGATTTCCGGGATGCTCGACGTCTATCGTGTCGGCGTCGATGGCGGAACACCGATGCCGGTTGCGGCGGACCGCTATACGACGGAGTACTTCGCGGCAGCGTCGCCTGGCGGTGAAGCGGTCGCGATTACCGCCCGGGCCAACGCCGGGTCGCAGTGGTGGCGCAAGGGACACAGTCACCTGGATGAAAGCGAGATCTGGCTGGTCAAGCGTGCCACGGACAGCGTTGCGCCGACGTACCAACAGATCACGAATGGCGGCGCGAAAGATGCCTGGCCGATGTGGGCCGCCGGCGGCAAAGGGCTGTACTTGATGTCGGACCGCAGCGGCGCGCAGAACATCTGGGCGATCTCGAGCCTCGGTGTCCAGGGCGACACGCAGGCTCCCGCCAAGGCCGTGACGACCTTCACCAACGGCCATGTGCTGTGGCCGTCGATCACGAAAGACGGCCGCACGATCGCCTTCGAGCGCGATTTCGCCGTGTGGACGGTGGACACGGCAAGCGGTCAATCGCAGGAAGTGTCGATCGCCTTGCGTGGCGCACCGGCGGCCACCGGCGTCGAGCATCGGACCTTCACCGATCAGCTGCAGGAGCTCGCGTTGTCGCCCGACGGCAAGAAGGCGGCGTTCGCCGTCCACGGCGAGATCTTTTCGATCGCGGCCCGCGACGGCGGCGATGCCGTGCGCGTGACACAGACGGTGGGCGAGGAGGCGGAGCTCGTCTGGGCGCCGGACAGCCGCCGGTTGGCGTACGTGTCCGATCGCGATGGTTCGAATCACCTGTTCGTCTACGACTTCGCGACGGGCAAGGAGGCGCAGCTCACCGCCGGCCCGGGACGCGACAACATGCCTCGCTATTCGCCGGACGGGAAATGGATCGCGTTCGAGCGCAACTCGACCGAGCTGCGCGTCATCGATCCGGCGTCGAAGGAGGAGAAGCTGCTCGCGACCGGAGCGTTCGACTCGCCTCCGTTCCTGGACGCACGCGACTTCGTCTGGTCGCCCGATTCGCGCTACGTGGCGTACCTGACGGCCGGCACGAAGACGTTTCAGAATGTTCAGGTCGCCGCCCTCGCGGGCGGTCAGGCTCGTCCGGTCAGCTTCCTCGCCAACACCAATGCGGGATCGCTCTCGTGGAGTCCCGACGGCACGTATCTGACGTTCGCGACGTCGCAGCGCACTGAGCCGGGCGAGGTGATGCGCGTGGACCTGCTGCCGCGCACGCCGAAGTTCCGGGAGGATCAGTTCCGCGATCTGTTCCGCGAGGAGCAGCCGAAGATTGCGCCGTCCGACCCACCCGCCTCACCCGCGCCACCTGCCACACCGAGTGCCGCCGTCGGTCGCGCCCGGCCGGTTGAGATCGTCTATGACGAGATCCGCCGCCGCGCGACCTCGTTGCCAGTGGGTGTGGACGTCACCCGTCAGGAAATCAGCCCGGACGGCAAATGGCTGCTGCTCACCGCGAGCGCGGCCGGTCAACAGAACCTGTACGTGTTTCCGATCGACGAGCTGTCGAAGGAGCCGGCGATCGCGCGCCAGCTGACGTCGACGCCTGGCGCGAAGCGCAGCGCGCACTTCACCGCCGACAGCAAAGAGGTCTACTACCTCGATCGCGGACGGCTCTTCAACGTGACGCTCGAAAAGCGCGAACCCCGGGCCATCGCCGTCACCGCGGAGCTGGACGTCGATTTTTCACGGGAGAAGATCGAGACGTTCCGGCAGGCCTGGACCTACCTCCGCGACCAGTTCTTCGACGAGAAGATGAACGGCGTCGACTGGAACGCAGTGCGCACCTCCTACGAGCCGCGAGTGGCCGGCGCGCGAACGCCCGACGAGATGCGCCGCATCATCTCGCTGATGCTCGGCGAACTGAACGCGTCGCACATGGGGATTTCCGCCCCGCCGCAAGGGAATCAGAACACGGTGGGCCGCCTGGCCGCGGACTTCGACGAGGCCGAGTACGCCGCCGGTGGACGGTTGAAAGTGGCCTCCGTCGTGCCGCTCGGTCCGGCCGTGCTCGCCGGTCTGAAGGCCGGCGACTACATCGTGCAGGTGGAGGGCCGCGCTATCGGCGCGCGCGACAACCTCGACGCGCTTCTCGATCACACCGTCGGCAAACGGATCGCGCTGTCGGTCGCCGCGTCGCCGTCGGCGGCGGCCCGCGAGGTCATCGTCAAACCGATTGACCAGACGACGGAGAAAGCGCTGCGCTACCGGCAGTGGGTGGAGCAGCGCCGCGACTATGTCGCGAAGGCGAGCGGAGGCCGGCTGGGGTATGTCCACATGTTCGACATGTCCGCCGCGGCGCTCGCGCAGCTCCACGTGGATCTCGATGCCGAAAATCACGCCCGCGAGGGTGTGGTGGTCGATGTCCGCAACAACAACGGCGGGTTCGTGAACGTGTATGCGATCGACGTGTTCGCGCGGCGCGGCTACATGAACATGATGCCGCGCGGGTTTCCGTCAGTGTCGTCGCGCTCTCAGCTCGGCCAGCGCGCGCTGGAACTGCCGACGATTCTCGTCACCAACCAGCACTCGCTGTCCGACGCCGAGGATTTCACGGAAGGGTACCGCACGCTGAAGCTCGGTAAGGTCGTCGGCGAACCCACGGCCGGCTGGATCATCTTCACGGGCGGCGTCACGTTGATCGATGGCTCGGTGCTGCGGATGCCCTCGTACAAGATCTTCGCGAGCGACGGCACGCCGATGGAGATGCACCCGCGTCCCGTCGATGTCGCGGTCACTCGTCCCGTCGGCGAAAGCTATGCGCAGAAAGACAGTCAGCTGGACGCGGCGGTGGCGGAGTTACTGAAGCAGATTGGACCCGCGGGCAAGTCGACGGCGGGCCGTTAGATGGCTGATGGCTGATGGCTGATGGCTGATGGCTGATGGCTGATGGTGGATGGCTAACGGCCACCGCCGCCATAAACCATTCGACCATATGCCATCAGCCATTAGCCATCCAGCCATGGACTGTCACTAATCAGCCCTGTCCATCATTCGGAGCGCGATGGCGAACAGCAGGAACCCGACGGCGCCGCGCCAGTAGCCGACCGGTTCGAGCAGGAACACCTGGTGGGCGAACGCGGTCGCCGTGCCGACGCAGAACGCCAAGGCGGCGAGACCGATCAGCAGCCAGCAGACAGAACGCATAGGCCCTCCATTCTGAAACGACTATCCCCGGCCGACGTGAGCGATCGTCTTCTGGACGAGACGCAGGTACGCGCGGATGCTGGCTTCGAGGTGCGGGCCGGGCGTGTCCTCTTCCTTGCAGTGCGAGAGCCCGTTGGACGAATACGCGAACATCATGACGACCGGCATGTGAGGAACCATTTCGGCGGCGTCGTGCAGCGGGCCTGACGGCAGGCGTGGCGCATCGCCGGTCTCCTCGCGCACGGCCTCCTCGCAGAGGCGGATCAGCGCCGGATCGAAGGGTCTGGGATTGATCCGCCAGAGCTCCCGCCACTCGACGGAGACGTTGTTGTCGCCGGCGGCTTTCTGCGACGCCTTCTTCGCGTCGGCGAGCATTGCGGCGAGCACGTCGGCGCTGAGCGCGCGCTGATCGAGCGAGATCTCGCAAACGCCCGGCACCGCCGTCACAATCTTCGGCTCGACGTTCACGATGCCCACGGTGCAGACGACGCCGTCGCCGGGCGTGGGTTTGGAGTGCCGAAGTCCGATCTCGCGGCACTCGAGGGCGGTCTGCGCCGCGGCGAGAAACGCGTCGCGGCGCATCGGGATTGGTGTCGATCCCGAGTGCGCGGCCTGGCCGGTGAAGCGGATCATGTGACGCTCGACGCCGAACGTGCCGAGCACGACGCCGGTCGCCTTCCGCATCGATTCGAGTACCGGGCCCTGCTCGATGTGAAGCTCCAGATACGCGCGGGCATCGATCCGTTTCAGCTCGCGATGGGCGTCGAGCATACTGTCGAGCGCGACGCCGTTCTCCGCGAGCGCATCCACCAGCCGCGTGCCTTGCCGATCCTTCAGCTCCCGCACATCGTCGATCTTCAGCGCGCCGGCTGCGGCGGCAGATCCGAGCAGGCTGCGTCCGAAGCGCGCGCCCTCTTCGTCGGCCCAGTCGACCAGCCGCAGCGTGACCGGCGGCTTGGCGCTCGCGTGCATCCGCAGCGCTTCGAGGCCGGCCGCCACACCCAGGCAGCCATCCAGCCAACCGCCGTTGGGCACGGAGTCGAGATGGCTGCCGACGATCACCGTCTTCTCCGACGCGCCGGGCAGCGTGACCCAGTTGTTGCCGGCCGAGTCGGTCTCGATGCGCAGGCCCAGCTCGGCGATCTTGCCTGCGAACCAGTCGCGCGCGTCGCGCCACACCGGCCCCCAGGCGAGGCGCTGCGCGCCGTCCGGCGTGGATGTTCGCGCGGCGAGCTCGCGCAGATCGGAGACGACCCGTTCGGCGTTCATGCGCGGCATTGTAGACGGAAACAGCCAACGGAGATTGCGGAGGGAACGGGATCACACAGAGGAACGGAGAAACGGAGACGAACAGAGGGCGAGTGCGGCCGGCCGCACCTCTCCGTTCAACCTCCGTTGCTTCGTTCCTCCTGTGATTCCGTTCCCTCCGTAACCTCCGTCTCCAGGTCGCGGGTGCTAACATCCGGCGAATGAAACACGGCCGCTCCTTTCCCGCGACCCTGTGTCTCGCGTGCGCGCTGTCGGCGGCATTGATCGCGCAGCAGCCCGCCGCGCAGCCTCCGGCGGCCCCGGTCGCGTGGGCCGCGGTGAAGCCCATCGAACCGCCGGCGACGCCGCTCCCGCCGGAAAGCGCCTCGGCGGCGGTGACGAAGTTCTCCTTCTTCGCGTACGGCGACACGCGCAGCAGCGGCGCGCCTGACGTTCCTGGCGACGGCGACGTGATCCATCCCGAACACAGCCGCGTCGTGGATGCGATGATCGCGAAGGCGCGCGAGCTGGCGTCGACGCCGTTTCCGGTTCGCTTCGTCCTGCAGTCAGGAGACGCGGTGCTTCGCGGGCAGAATGCCGCGATGTGGAACGTCAGTTTCACGCCGATCATCGAGCGGCTGACCCGCGGCGCGAACATCCCGTATCTGTTCGCCGTCGGCAACCACGACGTCACGAGCATGCCGGCCGGCGATCCGCAGCGCGCGCTGGGACTGCACAACACGCTGACGGCAATGTCGCGGCTGCTGCCACCTGAGGGATCGCCGAGGCGCTTGAGCGGATATCCCACGTACGCCTTCGGCTACGGCAACGCGTTTTTCATCGGGATCGACTCGAACATCGCGTCGGACGCCGTTCAGCTCGCGTGGGTCACCGATCAACTCGACCATCTCGATCGGGCGCGCTTCCGCCACGTGGTCGCGTTCTTTCATCACCCGCCGTTCTCGTCGGGCCCGCACGGCGGGGCGTCAGGCACCCCGATGCCGGGCACCGGTGAGAAGGCGCCGGATCGGCCGGAACCGCAGACCGTGGCTGTCCGCACGCTCTACGTTCCGCTGTTCCGCAAGCATCACGTCGCGATGATGGTGTGCGGTCACGATCATCTCTACGATCACTTCGTGGAACACTACGTCGACGGCGGCGTCACCTATCGAATGGACACCCTCGTGACCGGCGGCGGCGGCGCGCCGCACTACGGCTATGTCGGCGAGCCGGATGTCCGCGGCTATGTGGTGGCCAACGCCGGGCACGGCCTGCGCGTCGATCACCTGGTCAAGCCAGGAACGGCCAACGAAAACCCTCACCATTTCGTCGTCATCCAGGTGGACGGCGATCGCCTGTCGGTCGAGGTGGTCGGGACCGCGCCGACGCCCTTCACGCCCTACAAGGGAAAATCGAAGATCGCGCTCAGCGATTCGGCGAGCTGAAAGCGCGACGCTCGGCTAAAGCCTTCGCGCTACGGTTGAAGCCTTCGCGCTCCACGGGCGCCGCGGACGCTCGGCTGAAGCCTTCGCGCTACACGGGCGCCGCGGACGCTCGGCTGAAGCCTTCGCGCTACACGGGCGCCGCGGACGCTCGGCTGAAGCCCTCGCGCTACACAGGCGCCGCGGACGCTCGGCCGAAGCCTTCGCGCTACACGCTTGAAGCGTCCGCGCTGCGACTAGCTCGTCGTCGACGCGTAGCGCGAAGGCTTTAGCCGAGCGGGATGCGGAGCGCGAAGGCTTTAGCCGAGCGAGTCTCGCAAACGTTCCGCAGTAGTAGAATCG
>DASSGK010000414.1:0-4596 GCA_035693505.1 Vicinamibacterales bacterium | reverse complement strand
TGGAGGTGCGTCGCCGTGTCGCCATCCGACAGGCCGCCGCCGAAAGGCTGGTACCCACCGATGTTGATCGCCGGCAGCGTGCAGCCGCCTCTCGTCGAGCAGAACTCGTCGAGATACGACGGCAGGGCGACGTCGGTCGGCTTGAACTTCGACAAGCCGCGGAACTCGTCGATCTGATTAAAACGATTGGCTGCCACCGATGTGTCGAGCACGGTCGTGCCGAGGACTCGGGTCCAGTTGCCGGTGTAGGACCACTGATAACGCGAGCGATCGGCCGAGTGGATGCGCAGGTCCGGCTCGGCCAGGTACGTCCAGTCGCTCACGTACTCGAGAAACGTAATACCGCTGGTCCGGAAGAAGAACCGATCCTTCGCCGATGCGTTGACGTCGAGCCGGAACCCGTACTGCTGACTCTTCGGCGAGTCAGGCTGCCCCCCCTGGTAGAAGTTGCCGGTCGGCTGTTGACCGCTCTCGACGAAGTTCTGATTCGGCTTCGGCACCATCCTCGCGTAGAGCCCCATCAGCTGGTTCTTGTACGTCCCATCAGGATTGAAGATGCGATCGCGCGGGATGATGTTGTTCGGGAACGGACTGCGAATCATCCGGTTCGGATTCGTCGGGTCCGGCCGTGTTGTCAGCGGATCGTAGATCTGGTACTGGGCCGGGTTGGGCAGCTTCAGCAGATCCGAGAAATCCCCCTGCAGGTGCCTCTCGTTGGCCGGCACGGTGATTGATCCTTGGATCTTCCCGGGGATCGCGTCGTTGGCCAGCGAGTAGTTGGCGAAGTAGAACAGCTTGCCGCGCCCGTCGACGATTCCCGGAATCCGCACCGGACCGCCGGCGGTCATCGACAGGTTGTGCGAACGGCCCTTTTCGAACTCACTCTTCGCGCGATCGTCGAAGGTGAGTTTCTGCTGCTCGGTGAGCGAATTGAACTTGTTTGTCCAGTACTGGTAGTTGACCGTGCCGCGCTGCCGGTTCGTGCCGGCGCGCGTCATCATCGAGATCTGCAGGCCGAGGCCGTGGCCCGTCGAGGCATCGAAGTTCGCCGACTCGACGCGCATTTCCTGGATCATGTCTGAGTTCGGGGACGCGGCGATGCGTCGGCTGCTGCCGTTGTTGTTCGCTCCGTCGAGCGTGTAGTTGTTGCCGCCGAAGCTCGGAGGAACCGGCTGCGTGCCGCCGAGTGGCAATCCGAGCCCCGAACCTGCCGACAAGGACGTGTTGTCGACGTAGCCCTGCGACACCTGCGTCTGCTGATCGTTCACGTTGATGCTCGCCGCGAACCGCGACAGCGTGATGGGCATGTTTGAGAACATCGGCAGGCTCTCGACCAAGTGGGCGTCGAACCGCGCTGCCGACGTCAATGAATTGGTGTCGAGCAGCGGCGTCTGTGCCCTGACGACGACCTGTTCCGTAATCGGTCCGACTTCGAGCGTAAAAGGCAGCGTCAACTGCTCGCCGACGCCGAGCGTGATCCCACCGCGCACGGCCGCCTTGTAGCCCGCCATCTCCACGCTCACGGCGTAGGTGCCCGGATTCAAGAACGGCGCCTCGAAATAGCCGGACGCGTTGGTCGTCAGATTCTGGCTAACGTTGGTATCGGTGTTCGTGATCTTGACCGACGCGCCCGGAACCACGCCGTCGTTGTCACGCACTGTCCCGGAAAGCTTCCCGCGCGTTTCCTGCGCGGCAGCCGCGAGCGCGTGCCCGAATCCCGCAAGCAGAAACACGCACAGGAACAGCCACAAGGTTCGGCGCATGTGCCCTCCTTTACTGTTTGCCGGTGAGTACGGAGACAACCGAGTCGAAGAACGACCAGAGGAAGCGCTCGACAGCGCCGTCGACAACACGCCGCACGCGATGACCCGTTGTTGCAGATAGCGAAACGACCGTTGCATCACCGCCTCGAGTTCGGCGGACCTTAGCACCGGAGCGACTCTGGAAACAACAACAAAAAACCAACCAACGGTGAGGTATGCTCACCGAACGGCGCAATTGGACAAGACGAGCGGAAAGCCCTCGCACGACACACCGGCGATTCAAAGCCTCGACCGCGGGCTGGCTATTCTCGAAGCCGTCGCCGCGGCGTCGGCACCGGTGCCGCTGAAGCAGTTGACCGATCTCATCGGCATCGACCGCAGCAGCGTCTTTCGATTGGCCAACACGCTGCGGCAGCGGCGGTTCCTCGTCAACCCGAAAGGCAGCAAGGACTACATCCTCGGCCCCACTGCGTGGCGGTTGTCACGCAGGTATGGCCGGCATGTACTCGGCACGTTCTTCCACCACTATCTGCAGGAGCTGACTGCGACGCTCGGCGAGACATCGCACTTCGCTGTCCGCGAAGGTGTCGAGGTGTTCTTCATCGACCACCACATCCCCGCGGGCCAGGTGGTGTCGGTCGCGGGGCAGACCGGCGAGTTCGCGCCCCTGCACTGCACCGCGCACGGCAAGGCGCTGCTCGCCGACTGCGATCTGCGTGCGTTGAGAGGCCTGGTCGGGCGGGCGCCGCTGCAGGTCTACACGCGGAGGACGGTGAAGTCGGTGACGCGTCTCGCACGCGTGTGCGCGCAGGTCCGCGTCGACGGATTCGCGTTCGACGACGGGGAATACATCGAAGAAGTCGGGTGCGTAGCTGCTCCGATCCGCGACGTGCAGGGCGAAATCGTCGCGTCCGTCGGCATATCATCGCCGGTGACGCGCCTCCACACCCGCGGGATGGCGCGCGCTGCGGCTGAAGTGAAAAGGACCGCCCGCGCCATCACCGCCTCGCTCGCGAGCTAAGGAGTCCCGCTAGATTTCGTCGTACAGCACCACCGGATAATCCTTTTGCGTCTTCATGGTCCGCTCGACGAGCGGCCACACACGTTGATGGGCCGCCGAGGCGATCCACTTCTGCCGGAGCTCTTCGCTTTCGAATTCAAGCTCGAAACGGTAATTGTGCTCGGCGGGCGCGATGCCCTGAATGATGCTGCGGCGCTTCAGCATCTTCACCCGGATGTAGCCCTCATGCCTGGCGGCCTCGGGAACGAACGTGTTATGGAAGGCGTCGAGCATCTCGTGCTCGCGCGCGGGAGGGACGTCCATTTCCACGTAAAGCCGGATGTGCTTCGTCTGCGCATGACCCGATGCGGCAAAGCGGCCGAAGCCGAGTGCGGCGCCCGCCGCGACGAATGCGGACCGCAGGATTGCCCTTCTGCTCACGTGACCTCCAGATCTCGCCTTTTCATCAGCGCTGCGCGGTGAGTAACTGTGTTTTCGCGGCCATGTCGCTGGCCACGCCCATGACGAAGAGTTCGAGCGGCGCGGACCCTGTGTTGGTGAACTGCGTCAGCTCGCCGATGCGAACGGGGATCGCGTCGCCCGCTCGAACCGAAGCCGTTCCCGCTTGGGCGCCCTTGACGCTAATCGACCCTTCGCCGCCGAGCACGTAGTACGCCTCGCCCACGCCATCGTGCGGACGCTCAGGCATCGTCGCGCCGGCAGGGACCACGACATGATCGACGTAGGACCACGTCGTCGAGAACACCGCGGGGCCCATCACGCGCCGCGAGAGGACCGCGTGCGCATCTGCGGCTGGCGTGGGTTCGCCCCGTCCCCGCGCGCCCGCCGCTCTCAGCAGTGAATTGTCCAATCGCATCGTCATGAACGTGGGAATCGCATCGAGCATCGCGCCCACGCGCGTGTCGCCGAGATCGAAGTTGTCGTACACGCCAGCGGTGAGCGACACGTTGAGGTTCATCCACTGCACCGGGGCCGGCCCCGGGTTATAGATCGCGTGCGAGTGCCCGGTGCGGCAGAGGACACCGGCCGGTCCCTTTACGCTCGCGGTGCGACCGTCGATCGTGAACTGCGCTTCCCCGTCGAGGATCACAAACATCTCCTCGACGACATTGTGAAAGTGATGGCCGATGCCGGCGCCCGCGGGAATCACGCCGCGATGCAGGAAATTGAACTGCGGCGTCACCGCACCGCGATTCAGCAGAGCGGTGAACGACATCGTACCGGCCCCGCCATGCACGGCTGAAGCCGGCCGATACGCTGCCGGATCGGTGTGGACGATGCGCTGCGACAGCGCGCCTGAACCTGCTGGGCTTTGCGCCTGCGCCGACATCAGGCTCATGGTTACGAGGACGACGAGCAGGAGCGGTTGTCTCATTTGGCCGCCAATCCTACCCGCAATGGACGCCGGTGGGGAGAAGATCTGCAAAGGGCGTTGCGCCATGCGCAACACCAAAGTGCGCATATGCAGGACGTCCGGCTATAATGCGCCGCCCATCCGGGGAGTGATTGAGGAGACACATATGCACGCACGGCGAACCACCATCGCGGTCTTCGGCGTCTTGCTCGTGAACACGTCGCTGTGGGCGCAAGCGCCCGCGAGCGACATGGACGCGCACATCAGCGCGGCGAAGGCCGCAGCAGGCCTCGACTATCGCGCGACGTTCGTAAACCTCTGCTTCCCCGGAGCGAACCCGGCTCTCGCGAATCCCGCGGCAGGTCGCGCCGGCGGCACAGCGAGGGGTGGTCCGGGGGCGGTGCCCGATCGTGCCACGTGGTACGCGTCGCCCTACAAGGTTTTCGACAATCTGTACT
>DASSGK010000413.1:0-30106 GCA_035693505.1 Vicinamibacterales bacterium | reverse complement strand
CAAGCGCGTCGATGACGCGAGGCGAACAGCCGCCCGTGTTCTCGTTCTGATGAAGGCGCAACCCCTCGTAGAGCTCAGGGGGTTTCTGATAATGACTCATGGCTTATCGCTGATGGCTAATGGCTCAATGGCTTATGGCAGATGGTCATCGTTACGGTTCATCGGCGCCTGGGCCTGGATCCGTTTCCCAGGCGTACCTCAATCGATTCCGCGTGAGCATCGAGACCCTCGGCACGCGCAAGGGGAAGGATAGTCGGCGCCAGGCGCGCGAGGCCGTCGCGCGTGAGGCGCTGCACCGACATCACCCGCACGAAATCCGCGGCCGAGAGTCCGGCGCGGAAGCGCGCGGCTCCTGACGTGGGCAGCACGTGGTTCGATCCGGTCGCGTAGTCGCCGGCCGCCTGCGCGCTGTAGGGGCCGATGAAGATCGCGCCTGCCGTCACCGGACGTTTGACCAGGGCCTCACGATCGACCACCAGATGCTCAGGCGCCAGGCGATTGGCGATTTCCATGGCCTCCTTCGCGTCGCGCGCGACGATCACGGCGCCGTTGGCGCCAATCGACTGCGAGACAACGGCGCGTCCCGCGCTCCGCGCCGCGACGGCCTTCACGACGCGGTTGGCCAGGGCACGATTCCAGGTGACGAACATCGCGCGCGCGTCGGGATCGTGCTCGGCCTGCGCGACGAGATCGGCCGCAATCCAGTCCGGCCGTCCGCCGCCGGCGACCACGACAATCTCTGACGGTCCCGCATAGAAGTCGATGGCGCATTGCCGGGCGATCGCGGCCTTTGCCGCGGCCACGTACCGGTTGCCGGGGCCGACGATCTTGTCCACGCGCGGCACGCTGGCCGTCCCGAACGCGAGCGCCGCGACCGCATGCGCGCCGCCGATGCGATAGAGCCCGGTCACGCCAGCTTCGAGCGCCGCCGCCATCACCGCCGGCTCCGGCCGCGGACAGCAGACGATCACGTCAGGAACGCCGGCTACGCGAGCGGGCACCGCGGTCATCAACAGGGAAGAGGGCAGCGGGAAGCGTCCGCCCGGCACGTAACAGCCCACCCGGTTGAGCGGCTCGACACGCTGTTCGATCGTCACGCCGCGCGTGACGGTGAGGTCGAAGTGCTTCGGGATTTGCCGAAACGCGACGGCGGCGATGTTCGAGGCGGCGGTTGCGATCGCGCGCCGCACAGCTGGATCGACCCGTGCCGCGCCTTCACGCATCTCTTTCGGCGTCACCTCCAGCGATCCGGTCACGCGATCGAACCGTTTGGCGAAGCGGGCAAGCGCACGATCGCCGCCGGTCCGGACCTCGTCCACGATGCGCTGAACGCGGCGTTCGAACGGACGATCGTCGCGCTCACGCCGCGCAAGCAACCGATTGAGGGCCCGTGTATCGCTGGCCTCGACGATTTTCATCGACCCATCCTGCCTGTTCTGCCCATCCTGCCCATCCTGCCCATCCCGCCTATCCTGCCCTTCCTGCCTGTCCCGTCCCGCCTGTCCTGCCCATCCCGCCCCACTAGAGCACGATCTTATTGAGCGGATATTCGACGATCCCCTGCGCGCCAGCCGCCTTGAGCTTCGGGATCAGATCGCGCACCGTACGTTCCTCGATGATCGTGTTCACCGCGACCCACTCTTCATCGCTCAAAGCCGAAATCGTCGGGCGCTGGAGCGCGGGCAGCAGCCCGAGCACCGCGGGAAGATCCGCGCGGCGCACGTTCAGCATGAGGCCGACGCGTCCTTGCGCCTCGATGGCTGCCTTGAGGAGCAGCGCCACGTTCTCGAGCTTTGTTCGCTTCGCCGGATCGGCCAGCACGGTGTTGTTCGCAATGAGCTGTGTGTTCGACTCCATCACGACGTCGAGGATGCGGAGGCGATTGGCCCGCAGCGAGGAGCCGGTCTCGGTGACTTCGACGATCGCGTCGGCGAGCATCGGCGGCTTAACTTCCGTTGCGCCCCAGGAAAACTCCACCCTGACGTTGACCTGCTGCTTCGCGAAGTACGCGCGGGTGGCTCGCACGAGCTCGGTGGCGATCGTCTTGCCTTCGAGATCCTTCGCCGATCTGAACGGTGAATCTTCCGGCGCGGCCAGGACCCACTTCACTTTTCCAAAGCTTTGCTTCGCGTAAATCAGGTCCGCGATGCTCGTGAGCACGCCGGTCCTGCCGTCGCCGGCTTCGTGCTCGGCAATCCAGTCCTGGCCGGTGAGGCCGGCGTCAAGAACGCCGTCCGAGACATAGCGCGCCATTTCCTGCGCGCGAATCAGCATGCACTCGATTTCGGGATCGTCGATCGACGGGAAATACGACCGCGAGCTCACGTAGATGTTGAAGCCGGCGCGTGCGAAGAGCTGGACCGTCGCGTCCTGCAGCGAGCCTTTCGGAATACCGAGTTTAAGTTTCATGGTTCGATCTTCGACTCAACACAAAGGACACAAAGGACACCAAGGAAAAACACTGGACTAACCTTTGTGACCTTAGTGTCCTTCGTGTTGATGCAGGGTTCGAAAGCACGTCCGAGCGCCCGTGTGGCACACGTTGCCGTCGCCCAGACGTTTGACCTTGAGCAGCACCGTGTCGTCATCGCAATCGACGAGAATGTCGACGACTTCGAGCTTGTTGCCCGAGGTCTCGCCCTTCATCCAGAGCTTGTTGCGGGTCCGGCTGAAGAAGGTCGCGAAGCCGGTGCGGCGCGTTTCCGCGAGCGCCACGTCGTTCATGAAGCCGACCATCAGGACTTCCGAGGTGTCGGCGTCCTGGATGACGGCCGGAATCAGTCCGTCGAGTTTTGAGTAGTCCATAAATAAAAAACCCCGCCATGCGGGGCGGGGCTTCGTAGTCGCTGGTGTTTGGTCTTCAGTCGCTAGTCCAAAACCGGATCACGCCGCTCCCGCCGGCTTCTCGCCGTGGTGGAAATGATGGAGGCCGTGATGGTGAACCGTGAACATCGAACCGCCAGAGTATGCGATCGGGAATTGGCGTGTCAACGGCGTCGTCCGCCTTTCCGCGGCGGCGCGGGCGCTGCGGTGTCCGCCTCGCGCGCGATCATGACTTCGGTCGACTTGACGATCGCCAGGGCCTCGTCCCCTCGTCGAAGCTTCAACTCGTCGACGGCATCCCGCGTAATCACGGCCGTGAGCGTCTGGTCGCCGATGCGCAGGCGAACCTGCGCGAGGAGTCCTTCGACGCGGACCTCGTCCACGTAGCCGCGCAGCTGGTTTCTTCCGCTCAGCGAGACGATGACGCCGACGCGCTCCGAGCCGGCGGGCCGCGGCGTGGGAAGCGTGGCGGGCGCCAGCAGCCGATCGACTTCCGTGTCGGCGATGCGATGGTGGCCTCCGCTCGTGACGCGCGTGCGCACGCGTCCCTCGTAGATCCAGTGCTTGAGCGTCGAGTAACCGATGCCGAGCCGGGTCGCGGCCTGTCTGACGGTGAGCAGTGTCATAGCGTGAAGGCTTGGAGCGAGCAGACGATTCAGCTCGAATCATATTAAACTGACCGGCGGTGAATGCAACGCAGGTATCGCTTGACGGGGTCAACGCGCGCCGATGGCTGCGGCTCGCCGCATGGCTTTGCGCCGGATTCGTTGCCGCAAGCTGCGGGCCTGCGCCTCAGCCGCCGGCACAGCGCGGGCGCGTGCGCGTCGCGGCGGCGTCCGACCTGAACGCCGCGCTCACCGGCATCATCACGCGTTTTGGCGCGGCGCACGACGTCGACGTCACCGTGTCGTACGGATCGTCGGGCAGCTTTTACGCGCAGCTGCTCAATCAGGCGCCGTTCGATGTGTTCCTGTCGGCGGATGTCACGTATCCGAATCAGCTCGCCTCGCGCGGGTTGACGATCCCGCAGAGTGAGTTCACGTATGCGTTCGGGCACCTGGTCCTGTGGGCGCCGCCTGCATCGCCGCTCGACGTGGAGCACGACGGCCTGCAGGTGTTGAAACAGGCGTCGATCGCCCACGTGTCGATTGCCAACCCGGAGCACGCGCCGTATGGGCGCGCGGCTGTAGCCGCGATGCAAGCGGCCGGCGTGTACGATGCCGTGCGGCCGAAGCTGGTGCTCGGCGAAAACGTCGCGCAGGCGATGCAGTTCGTCCAGAGCGGCGCGGCTGACGTCGGACTCGTCGCCATGTCGCTCGCGCTTGCCCCGAACGTCAAAGGGAAAGGCCGCCTGTTCGAAGTGCCGACGAACAGCTACCCGCGCGTCGAGCAGGGCGGGACGATCCTCAAATGGGCGGCCGACGTGGATGCTGCGCGCGCGTTCCGCGGGTTCCTGTTGAGCGCGGACGGTCAGGCCATTCTCAAGCAGTTCGGGTTTTCCGTGCCGGACCGTTAACCGTGGACTGGAGCGCAATCTGGCTCAGCGTTCGCCTGGCTGTCACCACGACGCTGGTGCTGCTGGCTCTTGGCATTCCGCTGGCGTACTGGATCGTGTACTCGCCGGCGCGCTGGAAGTTCCTCGTCGAATCGATTGTCGCGCTGCCGCTGGTGCTCCCACCGACAGTCCTCGGATTCTACGTGCTCGTGGCGATTGGTCCGCTCAGCCCGTTCGGCCGCGCGTATGCGCGCGTGGCCGGTCACGGGTTGCCGTTCACGTTCGAGGGCCTGCTGATCGCGTCGGTGCTGTACTCGATGCCGTTCGCAGTGCAGCCGTTTGCGGCGGAGTTCGCGTCGGTCGATCGCCGGCTCCTTGAGGCGTCGTGGTCGCTCGGCGCCTCCCGCCTTGAAACGTTCCGCCGCGTAGTCATACCGCTTTCCGTGCGCGGTCTCGTGACGGGGATTGTCCTGAGCTTCGCCCACACGCTCGGGGAATTCGGCGTCGTGCTGATGGTCGGCGGGAACCTGCCCGGCGTCACGCGGACGGTCTCGATTTCAATCTATGACGCGGTGCAGTCGCTCGACTATGCGTCGGCGTCGCGGACGTCATTGCTGTTGCTGATCGTCTCGTTTCTCATCCTGACGTGCACGTACTCGCTCCAGCGATCGGTATGGCTGAAGCCGCGCCGCTAGGGGCCCGCCCGCCGGCGCGGACGCTGCACGTCGCCGTCGATCAGCGGTTTGCGAGTGGATTTGCGATCGACGCGCGGCTCGACGTCGCGCTCGAACCAGGATCGATGCTCGTCCTGTTCGGTCCATCGGCGGCCGGCAAGACCACGGTCCTGCGTCAGATTGCGGGGTTGGAGCGTCCCGACGCCGGCACGATCCGTTTCGGCGACGATACGTGGTGCGACACTACGCAAGGCGTCTGGCGTCCGCCGCAGTCCCGCCACGTCGGCGTCGTGTTTCAAGAACCGACACTGTTCCCGCACCTGACCGTACGCGAAAACATCCACTACGGAATCAGGGTCAGACCCAGGTCTGACCCTGCGTCCGGATCTGCCTCTGGATTTGGCGACCGGGTCAGACCTGGGTCAGACCCGGGTCAGACCTGGGTCAGACCCCATCGGACGGTGGCAGAAATTGAGAAGATACTGGGGATTCAGGGTCTCGAGGATCGCTATCCGCGCGCGCTGTCGGGTGGAGAAGGACAGCGTGTGGCGCTCGCTCGGGCGCTGGCGCCGGATCCCCAGCTCCTCCTCCTCGACGAACCGTTCGCCGCGCTGGATCTGCCGACGCGGCTCCGGCTCCGCCGCGAGGTGCGGACCCTGCTGCAGCTGACCGGGACGCCCGCGATCCTCGTCACACACGATCGCGGTGAAGCACTCGCGATGGGCGACGCGGTCGCGGTCCTCATCGGCGGCCGCGTCAGGCAGGTTGGCCCAGTCAGCGATGTTTTCAGCCGGCCGGCCGACGCTGCGATCGCGACGTCGTTGGGGATCGAAACGGTCGTTCCAGGCCGGGTCGATGGGACGTCTGACGGTCTCGTCAGGGTCGCCGTCGGAGCCGTGTCGGTGGATGCGGCCGAACGGGACCCGATTCCGAACGACACGGCCGTCTATGTCTGCATCCGAGCCGAGGATGTGACCCTCGAAAGCGGCGCCAGCGGTCCCGCCAGCGCGCGCAACCATCTCCCTGCGCTCGTCGTCTCGATCGCGCACGAGGGACCCATCGATCGCGTGACGCTCGATTGCGGATTCGGACTCGACGCGGTGATTACCCGGCGATCCCGCGAAGAGCTCAACCTCGCGCCAGGCGCGCAGGTGACCGCCGCGATCAAGGCGACGTCGATTCATCTCGTGCCCAGGCTCTAGCGGCCTCAGCTCGGAAGCACCTGTCCCCGCGTCTCCTCACCGAATGGCAGCAGCAGGAGGCCGATCAGAAATGCGATCGAGGTGAGCGCCACCGGCGTGCCGATGGTGTGAAAGTACGCGACGCCCGCGCCGACGAGAAACGTGATGCCCGCGCCGGCGAACCGGCCGACGGACGTCGCAAATGCGAACGCGCTTCCACGGCATTCGGTCGAGTACTGCTCGGGCAGCCAGATCGTATACATCGCGAAGTTCGCGCCGCCGACGCCGAGAAAGAACAGCACGGCGAAGAAGGGGCCGAGCGCGGCCGGCAGATAGAAGATGTAGCCGAAGCCGACGGCGATGGAGAAGAACATCACCGCGAAGTAGAGACCGAGCGTGACGCGGCGTCCGTAGCGCTCCGCTAAGGGCGGCAGCACGATGCAACCGAGAATGGTCCCGATCGACAGCACCATTGTGCCGTACGACGCGAGACGCGTGGCATCGGCAGCCGCAATGCCCTGCCGCACGGCGATTTCCCGCACCGATGTCGGCACGTAGACCGATCCCGCCCAGAGACCAACGATCGAAACGAGCAGATAAAGCGAGTTCAGCAGCGTCCGCCGTGCGTAGACCGGCGAGAAGATCTTCTTGAACGCCTCCATCATCGGCGGATGTGAGCTGGCCTCGGCTCGTCGCGCCCACGTGTCCGACTCCCGCACACCGTACCGAATGAAGGTGATGAGCAGTGCCGGCGTGCCGCCAACCACGAACATCCATCGCCACCCGTACTTTGCGCCGACCGAGTAATTCGCCAGCGCCGCCAGAAAGAATCCGAAGTAGTAGCCGGTGTGCATGTAGCCGCCACCGGCCTTGCGCCGCTCCTCGGGCCACTCCTCGGCGATGAACGTGCCGCCCATCGCCCACTCGCCGCCGATGCCGATGCCGGCGAGAAACCGAAGCGCGGCAAGCTGCCAGATGCCGGTGACAAGGCCGCACAGGAGCGTGAAGAGCGAGTAGCACAGAATGGTCAGCGTGAGCGTCCGCACTCGACCGAACCGATCCGCGATGGGACCCCAGATCATGGAGACGCCCCAGCCGATCAGGAACAACGCGAACAGCACGCTGCCGTAAAACCCGACGTTTCCCGGCGTGGCCTCGATGCCGGAACGGGGCAGCAGTTCGGTGAGGGCCGGCACGAGCACCAGCGAGTAGATGAACGAGTCCATGCCGTCGAGGGCCCAGCCGCCCCAGGCGGCCCAGAATCCCCGCACCTGATTCGGCGTCAGCTTGATCGGACGGTTCGTTCCGGACGTGACCTGTGTCATGGGTGATGCGTATCCCTGCAGCTGAGCGCTCGTGTCCGCCACAGGCGGCGCGCCCGGTATCAGCTGGACCGGCACGCTTCGTCCGAACTTGCGAGAGTATACAGAGAGACATGCGTGTGCTGCTCGCGCCCCACGGAACCCGCGGCGACATCCAACCGATGCTGGCGCTCGGCGTCGCGCTGCGCGCGCGCGGGCACGCGGCCGTGTTTTCCGTGCCGTCGGGCTTCGTCGAGTGGGTTCACGCGAACGGATTCGAGGTGACGTCGAACGGCGTCGACATTCAAGCCGAGATGCGGTCGCCGGACGCCAACCTGGATTCGGTGCGATGGATGTTCGGCCGCTTGAAGGAACAGACCGCGCGCATGTTCGAACCGATCGCCCGCGCGAGCGAAGGCGCCGACGTCATCGTGGGAGCCGGCGCGCAACTGGTCACCGCTTCAATCGCCGACCTGCGCGACGTGCCGCACGCGATGATCGCGTTCTGTCCGTGCGCGATGCCGTCCGCCGCCGCTCCGCCACCCACTGTCAAAACGCAGGCGCTGCCGCCATGGGTCAATCGATTGCTGTGGCAGGTGGGCTCACCCGTCGCCGACGTGCTGCTGCGCCGCACGATCAATCGCGGGCGGTCGACGCTGGGTCTACCATCCATCGACCGACCGCTCGACCATATTTCCGGCAGCCTCGTGATCGTCTCGGCGGATCCGCAGCTGGCACCCCCTGCGGGCGATTCGCTCCCGACGGTGGTGAGCACCGACGCGATGATCTTCGTCGAATCGCACACGCCGAATCCCCGGCTGGAAGCATTTCTCGATCAGGATCCAGCTCCGGTGTACATCGGCTTCGGCAGCATGATGGCGTCGCGCGCGCAGCAGCTGGCGGAGGAGGCGATCGCCGCCACGCGTGCAGTCGGCCGCCCTGCGATCGTCGCCGGGGGCTGGGCTGGACTGGAGCGCTTCGTCGCCGACGCCGACGATCTGCTGACAATCGGTCCGACACCGCACCGCGCGGTATTCCCTCGCGTCGCCGCGGTCATACACCATGGCGGAGCGGGGACGACGACGGCCGCGGCATCTGCCGGTGTCCCGCAGGTGATCGTTCCTCATCTGCTCGATCAGTTCTATTGGGCGCACCGTGTCGAACGGCTCGGCGTGGGCCCGCGCGGACTGCCGGCGTCGCTGCTCACCGCCGACATCCTCGCGGATCGCCTTGATGCCGCCATCAACGATTCCGGGATTCGCAGACGCGCCGCCTCACTGGGTCTGGCGGTCGCAGCGAGGAACGGCGCCGACGCCACCGTCGATCATCTCGAACACCTCGTGCGGGAGTTCGGGACCATCGACGAAGCGAATGTATGAGGAAAACGTTTCCATGGACAACATCGCCCGCGTCATTCGTCACGCCGCGCGCCAGCTCTGGCGCGCACCGCTCGTCTCGGTCGCCAGCATCCTCACGCTCGCGATCGGCATCGGCGCCTGCACCCTCATGATGAGCGTCGTCTCGACGGTACTGATCAAGCCCCTGCCGTACCGCGACCCCGATCGTCTCGTCATGAGTTGGGGCTGGTATCCAAACGCCAACCTTGGGTTTCCGGAGCAGCCTACACACGGCGCGGTGTTCAGCATCATGCGCGACAACACGCAGGCGTTCGAGTCGCTCGCCGCATTTCGGGGCGCCTCGTTCAACTTCGGTGATGTCAACAGCCCCGAGCGTCTCGACGGGATCGAGGCGACCGGAGATTTCTTCGCGGCACTCGGCGTCGCGCCGGAGATCGGACACTTCTTCGAGCGCGCGAACGAGACACCGGGATCCGACCGCGTCGTGGTGCTGAGCGACGCGGTGTGGCGGGGACGTTTCGGTGCCGATCCGCAGGTGCTTGGCCGTGTCCTCACGCTGAACGCCGAGCCGTACACCGTCATTGGCGTCGCGGCAACGGGCTTCGCCTTTCCGCGCGGGTCGGAGATGCCGAGCGACTTTCAGTTCGCGTCGACTCCCGCTCTGTGGGTGCCGCTGAAGCCGCCGACCGGTGGCGTCGCCGACCTGGCGATCGTCGGCCGCCTGCGGCCTGGCGTCTCGGTCCCCGCGGCGCGCGAGGATATGGATCGCGTGATGGCCGTGGTGCAACGTTCGATCCCTGTCGTCAAAAGTGCCCGCCCGGGAGAGCTGCTCGTTCCACTTCGACAGCAGGTGGTCGGCGACGTGCAGGCGATGCTGGCCAGCCTGCTCGCGGCCGTGCTGCTCGTCCTCGTGATCGCGTGCGTGAATACCGCTCAACTCGTGCTCGCGCAGCTTCACGGGCGCCGGCGGGACCTGGCAATCCGCTCGGCACTCGGAAGTTCGACGGCGCGCCTTGCGGGCGAAGTGTTGGCAGAGGTCGGGCTGCTGGTCGGCGCCGGCGGCGTGGCTGGTGTCGCCGCAGGGATCGCGGGCGTGAAGCTCCTGCGCGCCTACGGCTCGACGCGCCTGCCGCGCGCGGCGGAACTGACCTTCGATGCTCGCGCCTCGTTCGCCGCGCTTGTCGTGACCTCGCTTGCGGCGATCCTCGTCAGCGTGATTCCGATGCTCGTCGATCGCGGCCGCCCGATCGTAGAACTCCTGCGCGGCGGCGGACGCGTTGCGGGGCGCGGTGGTCTCCACCTGCGGGCACGCCGGGCGCTCATCGTCGGCCAACTCGCCGGGTCGCTCGTCCTTGTTACGTGCGCGGGCCTGCTCGTGCGCAGCCTGTCTCTCCAGCTGGAGGCGAGACGCGGATTCGACGCGGTTCGCGGCGTGACCTTCGAGGTCTCGCTGCCCCCGGCGAGGTACCAGGAGCGGCCATTTGATACAGGCATCGACCACGCCACGGCTGTCCGGTTTCTCGATGCCTCACTCAACGACATTCGCGCGCTGCCGGGCGTGTCCGCCGCAGGAATCGGGAAGCCGCTTCCGCTCAGCGGCGCGCAGCAGGCGACGGTGTTCACGCCGGAAGGAGAGCTCCCGGCGCTCTTGCCGGGCGCGCTGTCACCGATTGCGCAATACACGGTCGCGAGCCCAGGCATGCTTCGCGCGCTCGGTGCGACCGTCCTCGCCGGTCGCGACTTCTCGGCCGCCGACCGCACGGAGAGCTTGCCGGTCGTCATCGTCAACGAGGCCCTGGCCAACTGGATCTGGCCGGGGACATCCGCCCTCGGGAGACGCGTCCGCCTGGGTCGGCCAGACGAGCAGAGGATGTGGCCGTGGATGACGGTGGTCGGCGTGGTCTCGAACATGAAGCGCTACGCACTCACGGAGACGCCGAAGCCCGAGATGATCGTGCCCTACACGCAGAATCCCTACGTGACGTTCGCGACGATGCAATTCGTCGTCCGGTCGAACCTCGAAACGTCGGCCGCCATACGCGCGATTCAGCGCGCCGTCGCATCGGCGGATCCGGCCATCCCCATCGCACAGGTCCGCACGATCGACGACCTCGTCGCGGCCAGCGCGTCGAACGCGCGCTTCGCGACGCTCTTCATGGCGAGCTTCGGCATCGTGGCGCTTGTGCTCACGATCGTCGGCGTGTACGGCGTCATTGGCTACGGCGTCGTGCAGCGGCGACAGGAGTTCGGGGTGAGGCGGGCGCTCGGCGCCAGCCCGCGAGAGGTCCTGTGGCTCATCGTACGCGAGGGGCTCAACCTGGGCGCTGCGGGCGTGGCGGCAGGACTCGCGCTGACCGTGGCCGCGGCCTTCGGGCTCCGCCACTTGCTGTTCGGCATTTCGCCGTTCGATCCCATCACCCTGGGCAGCTCGATCGCTGTCGTTATGGCGGTGACTGTTGCTGCCAGCATCATTCCGGCGGCGGCGGCCGCGCGGATCGAACCGCGCGCGGCGCTGGAAGACTGATGACCTCACAGACGAGGTCGGGACGTCGCTCCATGAACGCGCCGGATTAGACTGCGCGTATGCGCATCATCGCTCTCCCATTCGCTTTGCTCGCTGCGGTCACGCTGGGGGCCCAGTCTGCTTCGCGAGTGCCCGCCGAAACGCTGCTCGATCGAAGCGTCCTCAAGGCACTGGACGAAGAGTTGTCAGGCGTTGCAGCCAAGGATCATGTCGGGCGCCTTACGCAACTTCATCGGGTGCCGGCATCTCCGGGCTTTCACGAGGCGATCGAGTACGTCATGTCCCGCGCAAAGGCCGCCGGCCTTAGCGACGCCCACGTGGAAACATTTCCTGGCGACGGCACGGCCTGGTTCGGGACCCTGCACGGCAACCGCGGCTGGCGAGTGGAAGGAGGGTCGCTGGACGAAGTGGCGCCGCAGCCTCGCCGCATCACCTCGTTTGACGATGTGCGCCTGGCGGTCGCCGACAACAGCGAGAGCGCGGATGTGACGGTGGATCTCGTCGACGTCGGCAGCGGCACGCAGCGGACCGACTATGCCGGCAAGGACGTGCGCGGAAAGCTCGTGCTCTGCGACGCCACTCCATCCGCGTGCCATCGTCAGGCCGTCGAGGAGCTCGGGGCGGCCGGACTCATCAGCTACAACTCGAATCAGGTGAGCGCCTGGTGGCGCGACGACCAGGATCTGATCCGGTGGGGGCATCTCGACGCCCGCGGGCGCCGGAACACGTTCGCGATCATGATCTCGGTGCGCGAGGCGCGCTCGCTTCAGCAGCGCCTTGCGCGAGGCGAGCACATCAGGCTGCACGCAGTCGTGCGTGCGCGCAACGACGACTCGATGGGATACGAAACGCTGGTGGCCACGATTCCAGGATCCGATCCATCGGCGGGCGACATCGTGTTCAGCTGCCACCTCGATCACGAGAAACCCGGCGCCAACGACAACGCGAGCGGGTGCGCCGCCAACCTCGAGATCGCCCGGACCCTGCACACCTTGATCGAAGCCGGGCGGATTCCGCCGCCCGTCCGCACGATTCGCTTCATCTGGCCGTCCGAGATGACCGGCACCATCGCCTATCTCTCGAAGTACCCCGACGTCGCGTCACGGATCCGCGCCGCCGTGCATCTCGACATGGTCGGCGGCGATCCGTTCATCACCAAGTCGGTCCTGCACGTCACGCGGTCTCCATGGTCAATCGCCACCGTGACCGACGACGTCGAGGAGGTGTTCGGACGCTACGTGATCGACGGCGCGATGCGGGCGGCTGGCGAAGGCGACATGACGCGCGCGATTCGCGCCGGCAGCGGATCGAAGGATGCCTTCTGGGCCGACATCACGCCGTACGAAAGCGGCAGCGATCACTGGATCTACCAGGAGGGCGGCTTCGCGATTCCGTCAATCTACCTGCGCGATCATCCCGACATCTACATTCACACGACCGGCGACCTCGCCGACAACATCGAGCCGACCAAGATCAAGCGGTCGGCGTTCATCGCCGCCGCGAGCGGCTACTATCTGGCGACGATGCCGGATCGCGGCGAATCGCTGATCGCGCTGAGTTACGCAAATGCCCATCAGCGCCTCGCCGAGGATGGCCGCCGTGCGGTCGCGATGGCTCAGGATCGAACGCATGTGCGGGACGCCGCCGTCATCGTTTCGCAAGGTGTGCTGCGCGAGCAGCGCCGTCTGCAGTCGCTGCAGCGATTCACTCTCCTCGACGCCGCAGTCATCGAGCGAATGAAAACCGGCCTGGCCGGCACCGGAAGAGCGCTGCTGACATCCTTGATGCCTCCGGCCGACGCCGATCGGTTGGCGCAGGCCGGCTTTCATCAACCGCCCGTGGATGCCCGGATTCCCGTTCGCAACATGGCTGTGAAGGGACCGCTCGCGCCTGGCGGCGATTGGCTTCGCGAGAAGGTGGGAGCGCCCGCATCGATCGCCATCGCCAGCGTTCCTGACAGCGACGACGTGACGTACGAGATCGCGAACTTCGTCGACGGCGTGCGAACGGTCAGCGAGATCCGCGACGCCGTCAGCGCCGAGTTCGAACCGGTGGCGCTGGAAGCGGTCGCCGAATACCTGGACCTGCTCGCAAGGGCCGGCGCCGTCTCCTTCAAACGATGAGGCCGCGACGCGCGGCGATCGCACTCGCGTTCTGCGCCGTTGCCGCAGCGGCGCAGGAGGCCGGCGTCGAACACGATGTCCGAACGGTACTGACGACGCGGCTCGGATTCTCGAACGGTGAGCTGAACGAGCTCTCGCGCGGGCAGACGGTGAAACACGGTCTTCAAACCCGAACGCCGGGTGAGATCGCCGTTGCCGGCGCGGTCCGCATTCGCGCACCGAAGTCCGCGTTCTTCGCCCGAGTTCGCGACATCGAGCGCTTCAAGAGCGGCGAAGGCGTGCTGCAAATCGGACGCTTCAGCAGTCCGCCGGTGCTCGAGGATCTTGCGGCGCTGACGATCGACAAGGACGATTTCGACCCGCGATCGTGCCGCGTCGGCGACTGCGGTGTTCGCCTTCCGGCATCCGCGATCGAACGGCTCCGCCGGGAGATCGACGTCAACGCGCCGGACGCGCAGCCTCGGGCCGCAGCGTTCTTCAAACAGATCCTGCTCGACGACGTGTCGGCCTACCTGACCGGTACGGAGCGGATGACGCAGTACGACGATGGGTCCAGGCCGATTCGTCCGGGCGACGAGCTCGACGGAATCCTCGCCGCGATGCCGGAGATCGGCGTGCTGATGCCCGGTCTCCCCGATCATCTCCGTCGATTTCCGTCGGTGCGGCTGCCGGAGGCCGAGGACTTCCTCTACTGGTCGAAGGAAAAGTTCGGCATCGCGCCGTTCATTACCGTCACGCACGTGACCATCGTCTGCCGGTCCGCGGCGACCTGCCTGATGACCACGAGAGACGTGTATTCGAGCCGCTATCTCGACGCGTCGGTTGCGCTTGCGATTGCCGCTGACAGCGGACCGGAGACGTTCGATCTCGTGTACGACAACCGCTCGCGGGCGAGCGCGCTGAAGGGTGGGCTCGCCGCCATTCGACGGATGGTCACCGAGCGCCGCGCCCGCGGCGCGCTCGAAGAGAACCTGACGACGATCAAGAAGCTGCTCGAGAGCTGAACGTAATCACTGTTCCTGGGCGGTCGCCGACTTGGCGGATGCCCCGAACATGTACTGATCGAACCATTCCACGTTGTGATCCATCGTCGCGCGGTTGCTCTTGGGCTTGGTCGGCCCATGTCCGACACCGCCGAATCCCTGGTAGACGATCAGCTTCGTCGGCACGTGGTTGTCCTGGAGCCCGTGATACAGCTCGAAGGCGTTGGGGAGAGGAACCCGCTGATCCGTGGCGCCGTGCTGGATGAGCGTCGGCGTCTTCGCCTGCTTGATGTACGTGATCGGCGATGTCTTCGCGTAAATCTCCGGGTCGTCCCACGGTGTCGACTTGAGATACTGCCGCGTGAACGGCGTGATGTCGGTGTTCACGTAGTAGGTCATCCAGTCGGAGATGCCGGCTCCGACCGAGATCGCCTTGAAGCGCGCGGCGTCATGCGTGGCGAGATAGGCGGAGATGTAGCCACCCTGACTCCAGCCCATGGTGCCGACGCGGGACGGATCCACGATGCCTTTCGCAATGAGCGAGTCGACGCCCGAGAGCACGTCCCACGCGTCGCCGACGCCGAGGTTGCGGACGTTCAGCGCGCGGAATTTCTCGCCGTAGCCGGCGCTGCCGCGATAGTTCGGCTCGAGCACGAGGACGCCGCGCGGGACCCAGATGTCGATCGGGTAGATCGTGCTGGTGAAGGGAATCGCGCGTGAGACCCCGGTCGGACCGCCGTGAATCACGACGAGAAGCGGATACTTCTTCGACGGGTTGAAGTCGGTCGGCATGTGCAGTACGCCTTCGATCGTCGTGCCGTCCTGACTCTTCCACGACACGACGTCGAGGGTGCCGGTTGTCCAGCCGGCCGCCTGGGCATTCAGGTCGGTGATCTTCTTTTCCTGCGGAGATCGGCCGGCAGCAGACACGACGTAGACCTCCGACATGGTCTTCGCGTCCGCACGGAGACACGCGTAGGACCCACCGTCCTTCGACAGCGAGAAGCTCGAATTGACGGTGCGATCGGGTGCCGCGATCTTCGTGACCGCCCTGGTCTCGGGATCGAGCTTGTACAGATACGCGTAGGTGCGAGCGGCGGCGGCAAAGAAGAGACCGTTGGGTTTCCACGCGACGATCTGCGGATCTTCGTCGAAGGCGCTGGAGATCGCCGTCGGTGCGCCGCCTGCGGCGGCAATCGTGGCGATGAGGCTGTTGGAGTAGAAGTAGGCCGGGTTCGCCATCGCGGTCTGGAACGCGATGCGTGAACCGTCGGGCGACCACACCGGGTTCGTGTCGGGACCTTCCTGCGTGACCAGCTTGCGAATCGACGCGTCGGCGACTGTGACGACCGAAATATCGGCGGAGCCGCCATTCTTCAGCTCCGGGTTGATGCGGTGATCGAAGGCGATGCTCCTGCCGTCGGGCGACCACGAGAAACTGCCGACCGTGAATGCGCCGCTCGTGAGCGTGCGCGTGGCTCGAGTGGAGACGTCGATCACGAACAGGTGCGTCATCCGATGATCCTGTTCGACGACCTGGAACTCACCGTACTTCTTGTCGCGATCCTTGATCGCCGCCGGTTTCGGCTCGGTCGCGGTATACGCGATCGCCTTGCCGTCGGGAGACCATTCGAAGTTGCTGACGCCGTCTTCGAGGCTTGTCAACGCCTCGGCTTCGCCGCCCTGCGGGTTGATCACATAGATCTGTCGCTTGTCCGTGCGGTCCGAGACGAACGCGAGCCTGCTGCCGTCCGGCGACCAGGCCGGCGACTGGCTCGACTTCTTCGCGTTGGTCAACTGGCGGCTCGCGCCGGTCGCCGAATCGGCGAGCCAGATCTCGGTTTCGAACGCGTTCTCATCCCAGTTCGTCTCGCGAACGGTGTACGCGACCAGCCGTCCATCCGGCGAAATCTCGGGCGAGCCCGCGCGCTTCAGGGAAAGGATTTGATCGACGGTCGGCGCGGCGTGAGACGGCGGCGCCGGCGCTTGTTGCGCTCCCAGCACAGCCACGCCGCAGAACGCCAGAGCTGCAAGAGTTAGCACCTTCGTCATAGGCGCAGTATAGGATGAGTCGTGATATAAGCAGAGAGAGTGACGTCGGTTTTTGGAGGGATTTTCAATGCGTAGAGTACTTGCTGGATTCTCAATCGCTGCGGTCGTCCTCGCATTCAGCGCTCCCGTGTTTGCGGAGACCGTCAAGGGCCAGATCGTCGACATGGCCTGCTACAACGCCGACAAGTCGAATACCGGCGTCGATCACAAGATGCCGAAGGGCGACACCAAGGATTGCGCGCTTGGATGCGCGAAGGCTGGCCAGCCGATGGCGCTGCTCACGAGCGACGGCAAGGTGTACGAGATCTCCGGGTCGCTTGCGGCGGACAAGAACGCCAAGCTCATCCCGCACATCAGCCATACGGTCGAGATCACGGGCGACACCATGAATCATGGCGGCAAGATGATGATCATGGCCGAGAGCTTGAAGATGGTTTCGAAGTAAGAACTTAGAAGTTAGAAGTCAGGCCGGCGCGTGGGCGCCGGCTTTTTTTCGGCTTGACTTGTTCTAATGAATTAGTACAATAGGTCACATGGTGGCTGGCGCGCTCGTTTCCATCGACACCAAGGACCGCACGCCCATCTACGCCCAGCTCGATCGCGGCCTTCGAGCCGCCATCGCCACCGGGCGGCTCGCGGTTGGCGAACAGCTTCCCACCGTCCGGCAACTCGCCGTGGACCTCTCCATCAACGCCAACACCGTCGCGCGCGTATACGCCGAGCTCGAACGGGCGGGCGTCATCGAAACCCGCCGCGGCATCGGATCGTTCGTCACCGCGACTCCGCAACAGGCACAGCCTCCCGATCACCACCGTCGTCAGCTGCGCGCGTTCGTTACGCGCGTGCTCGCTGACGCGGCCGCCGCAGGATTCAGCATCGACGATGTCGCCGCCGAGATGCGCGCGCATCGCCAGAAGGGAGCATGACCGTGGCCTTCATCAGCTCACGTCGCACTCAATACAGCGCCGATCCGCCGCGCGCCAACATCGTGGCGATCTTGATTCTGATCGTGTCCCTCGCGATCGGCGGCCTCATGACCGCCGCGGCCGGCAACCCGATACCGCTCATCGTTTCCGCCGTCATCGGCGCGGTCCTGATGCAGTCGCCGCGCGTCGCGCAGCAATGGGAGCGCGCCGTCGTGCTGCGCCTTGGAAAGTACGTCGGCCTGCGAGGCCCCGGCCTGTTCTGGATCGTGCCGTTCGTGGATTCGGTCTCGTCGTGGATCGATCAGCGGACCATCACGACCAGTTTCGCGGCCGAGCAGACGCTGACGTCCGACACGGTGCCGGTCAACGTGGACGCCGTGCTCTTCTGGATGGTTCACGACGCGCAGAAAGCGGCGCTCGAGGTGCAGGAGTACGGGCAAGCGGTGAGCTGGGCCGCCCAGACCGCACTCCGCGACATCATCGGGCGCACCGACCTCACCGACCTGCTGCGGGGCCGCGAGAAGATCGAGGCTGAGCTCCAGCAGCTCATCGATCAGCGATCGAATCCGTGGGGCGTCACGGTGTCGTCGGTCGAGATGCGCGACGTCGTCATTCCCGTCGCGCTTCAGGACGCCATGTCGCGCGAGGCGCAGGCGGCGCGCGAAAAGCAGGCACGCATCATCCTCGGCGAGGCGGAGCTGGCGATTGCTCACTCATTCTCCGAAGCGTCGAGGGAATATCAGAACAATCCGACCGCGCTGCATCTGCGGGCGATGAACATGCTCTACGAGGGCCTGAAGGAAAAAGGCGCGCTGATGCTGATCCCGAGCAGTGCCGTCGAGTCGATGGGCATGGGCGGGCTGATGGGCGCCGCAGCGCTGCAACAGCAGCAGCTGACCAATCCGGGCGAGACCAAGTAGGTAGAAGTCGAGAGGCCGAAGATAAGGAGGACGATATGACGGAACTGACACCGAAATACGTCGACCTGACGAACCTGAAGGCGTTGGCCATGCTCGCGCTGGTCGGGGCCGGCGCTTACATCGTGGTCGGGGGCGTGCCGGTCGTTGCCGGCAGCCTCGTAGTTGCCCTCGTGCTGACCGTCTATCACCACGCGCTGTGAACGCGATGCTGTGTCGCCGTCCGAACGGCCGGGCCTGGCGTCAGAAGAAGAGAGACCCGGCATGCGAATGATCCTGTCGACGGCGTTGGCTCTTGCGATCGGCCAGCAGGCGATGCGGCCCTCGCCGCCGGCCGTTCCGCACGAGCCAGTCGCCGCGATCGTGGAGGCGTTCCGCACACACAGCGTCGTCGCCGTGACCGCGGGTCACGGCGAGGTCCGCGGCTACGCCTTCATGCAGCTGCTCATTCACGATCCTCGTCTCATCGCCGCCATCAACGACATCGTCATCGAAGAGGGAAGCTCGCGCTACCAGGATGTCGCCGACCGTTACGTCCGCGGCGAGAACGTGCCGGTCGAGGCACTGCGGCACGTCTGGCGCGACACCACGCAGCCCGGCCTCGGCTACGACCGTCAATGGGAAGAGTTCTTTCAGGTCATGCGCAGCGTGAACGCGTCACAGCCGGCGGCGCACAAGATTCGTGTCCTGCTCGGCGATCCGCCGATTGAATGGGAGAAAGTACAGACGCCGGAAGAACACCGCCGATGGATCGAGATGCGCGATACATATCCAGCGGATCTGATCCAGCGGGAGGTCATCGCGAAGGGCCGGCGCGCGCTGCTCACCTACGGGTCGATGCATTTTCAACGCAAGAACCTGAACGCCAACTACGAGTCTGAAGGGCCGGCGGAAACGATCGTCAGCCGTCTCGAGAACAAGTGGGGCGCGAAGGTGTTCACGATTTTCACGGCGGACGTGTCGTCCATCCAGCCGGACGCCGAGTCGTGGCCGTCTCCCAGCCTGGCGATTGTCCGGGGCACGGTCCTCGGCGCGGCCGACTTCACCGTCTACTATCCGTCGGAGGCGATCGGCCGATTTCCGATTCGCGACGGCAAGCCCGATTTCTCGGCTCCGATTCCGCGCGAGCAATGGAAAACCCTCCGGGCCGAGGATCAGTTCGACGCCGTGCTCTATACCGGAAAGGGGCCATCGCCTCGAGTCGAGCTCGATCCGGCGCGTTGCGCGGACAAAGCCGAGTTCCAGGAGCATTTGCGGCGCATGACCACTGCCGGATTGCCGGCCTTCGAGACGGATCGACTGAAAAAGCTCTGCGGCCTGTGAACCTTTCGCCCGCTCGGCCGTAATACCGTCCATGCTTCATTCCTCCGTGCAGGACCTCCGCTATGCGGTGCGGCTCCTGCGGCGTCAGCCGGTCTTTGCGGCGACGGCGATCGTGTCGCTCGCCATCGGCATCGGCGCGAACACCACTATCTTCACGATTGCAAACGCGCTGCTCTTCAAGACGCCGGCGGATGTCGTCGAGCCCGATCGGCTCGTGGACATCGGCCGATCACAGGACGGTGAGGGCTTCGACAACGGCTCTTACCCGAACTACCGCGACCTGCGCGCGCGCAATTCGGCCTTCACCGACATCTACGCCTACAAGCTGGGCGCCGAGCCGATGAGTCTCGGCGGACGCGACGGCGCCGAACGAATCTTCGGCAACATGGTCACGACGAACTACTTCACGATCCTCGGAACACGTGCCCGGATCGGCCGGCTCTTCACGGACAGCGACAGCGATCAGCCTGGCGCCGCGCCGTTCGTCGTCCTCAGCCATCACTTCTGGCAGCGTCGATTCAATGGCGACCCGCAGGTAATCGGCCGGACGCTGCAATTGAACGGTCATCCCTTCACGGTGATCGGCGTCGCGCCGGAAGGCTTTCACGGCACGACGGTGCTCACCACCGACCTGTGGGTGCCGCTCACGATGGTGGGCGAGTTGTCGGCGCGCCGGACGGCCTCGATCCTCACGAGCCGTGAAGCAGTCTGGGTCGTGATGGGTGCGCGTCTGAAACGTGGCGTCACGGTCCGTCAGGCGCAAGCGGACGTCGCGGCCATCGGACGCGCGCTCGAGCAGGAATTTCCGGACGCGAACCGCGGCAAGGGCCTGCGGGTCGAGGCCTCCGCGCCGCTTCCGGGGAATGGCGCGCCGGTCGCCGCGTTCGTCGCCGTCCTGATGGGCCTTGTGGTCGTCGTGCTGGCCATCGCCAGCGCCAACGTCACCGGCGTGCTGCTTGCGCGCGCGTCGGAACGCCGCCGCGAGATTGCCGTGCGCCTGGCGATTGGCGCCGGCCGCGGCCGCCTCGTGCGGCAGATGCTCGTCGAGTCGTCGCTCCTCTTTCTCATCGGAGGCGTCGCGGGACTGGGTCTCGCGCGCGCGATGACCACGGCGGTCGTGTCGCTGCTGCCGACGCTGCCGGTGCCGATCGACGTCTCGCTTCCGCTCGATGTCCGCGCTATCGGTTTCACGCTGACGCTCTCGCTCGTCGCGGCACTGCTCTCGGGACTGGTGCCCGCGTTCCACGCATCACGTGCCGCTGTGTCTGGCGCGCTGAAAACCGACGCGCAAGGCGGACCGGATCGCGTGCGGCTCCGCCAGGCGTTCGTCGTAGGCCAGGTTGCTCTCAGTCTTGTGCTGGTAGTCGGCGCGGGTCTGTTCGTCCGCGGTTTGCAGCGCGCGGCGACGATCGATCCTGGTTTCGATCCGCACGGAGTGGAACTGGCGTTTCTCGATCTCTCGCTCAGCGGCTACACGGACACGACAGGAGCGGAGTTCGCACAGCGCATCGTCGAACGCGTGCGCGCGCTGCCGGGCGTCAGCGACGCGACGCTCTCGGCGATGATGCCGCTCGGCTTGAGTCGCATGGGCCTCGGCGGGCTGTCTCTGCCTGGAGCGCCGCGCCCGCCTGTCGGTCAGCGTGGTCCGGCCCCGCCTGGCTGGCTCGATGCCGACTGGAACGTTGTGGAGCCCGGCTTCTTCAAGGCGATGAAGCTGCCGCTGACGAGCGGACGTGATTTCACCGCGGCCGATCGCCGGGGCGCACCGTGGGTCGTCATCGTCAACGAGACCGCCGCGAGACGGATGTGGCCCAACGAGAACCCGCTGGGCAAGGTGCTGGTTCATCATCTCGACCGGACCGGCGGCCCTGATTCGCTGCGGCCCATGACGGTGATCGGCGTGGCGAAGGACGCCAAGTACGCCTCGCTCGGCGAAGGCTCCACCGCATTCGTCTACGTGCCGAACCTGCAGCAGTACGTGCCCCGAACGACGATCGTGGCGCGGCCGGCAGACGGGCGACGGATCGCCGCCGAGATCCGATCGGTCGTGGCCGCGATGAATCCGGATGTGCCGATTGTGCAGTCGCAGACGCTCGACGAGTACGTGTCGGTCGGCCTGGTGCCTCAACGCATCGCGGCGTCGGTTGCGGCAAGCCTCGGGACCGTCGGCCTGCTGCTCGCCGCCCTCGGCATCTACGGCGTCACCGCGTACATGGTGACGAGCCGGACCCGCGAGATCGGCATTCGCATGGCGCTTGGCGCGCATGCGCAGAACGTCGTGGCGATGGTGCTCCGGCAGGGAGCGACGTTGACAGGCATCGGCACGATCGTCGGCCTGGCGCTGTCAGCGGCGTTGAGCCAGCTGGTGGCGTCGCTCCTGTTCGGCATCGGCGCCGTCGATCCGGTCACCTTCACCGGAGCGGCGGCGCTGTTCGGCGCGGTCGGTCTCGTCGCCTGTTACGCGCCCGCGCGCCGCGCGTCCAGAATCGACGCGACGGAAGCGCTGCGGCATGAATAGGTCCCTACGGGACCGCGGTGGCTGCGGTCGGTTTCCTGACCACCGTCACCGTGATCTGCGACGGATACTGCCTGGAATGGTGCACCGCGTTGTGCGCGACGACGCCCTTCGTTTCGTCGTAGTTGTTGCCGCCGGTGTTCAGGTTCCGATCGAATCGCGGAAAATTGCTGCTCGAGATCTCGATGCGCAGCTTGTGGCCGGCGGCGAAATAATTGCTCGTCGTCAGCGGCTGCAGCGTCACCTTGTAAACCTTCCCGGACTCCATCCACGCCAGGGGCTTGTCGTAGCCATCGCGGTAGCGCATCCGCTGGATCGACTCGTCGAGATTGAAGGCGCGGCCGTCCGGGTAAACGTCGAGCACCTTCACCGTGAAGTCAGTGTCTTTGGCGTCCGACGATACGTAGAGCGTCGGCACGATCGGACCGCTCACTTCCGTGCCTTCCTTGAATGCCTCGCTGGTGTAGACGAGGATGTCGTCGCGCGCTTCCATTCGCCGCTGATCGAATGAGCCGGCCTGCACCGCCGTGCCGGTGCAGCAGACATTGCCGCCGTAGGAGAGCACAGGGTTGAGCGGATCGTAAGTGAAGGCATCGGGCTTGTCCGCATCCGGCGCGGCGGCCGACAGCGCACCGTCACCGTTGAGGGTGTTGGCCTTGCCGCCGCTTCCCAGATAGAACGTCAACGGCTGGGCGCCGGCGGGCGGCCAGGTGTCCGCGGTCTGCCACTTGTTGATGCCCATCGTGAAGTAGGTGACCTTCGGCAGCGAGTCCAGCCGCGACGTCTTCTCGCCCTTGAGGAAGCGATCAAAGAAGCCGTAGACGATCTCGTTGTAGTCGAGGCGCGCGTCGCCCATGCTGCGTTCGCCGACGATGGTATCGGCCGTGGCGCGGGTGTAGGAGCAGTGAGCGACCGGGGCGATCACCGCCCACTGTTCGTTGGCCACGGCGGGCGATGCGGTCTGACGCACGTGGTTGTAGAGCGCCAGGTTCGGCCCGACCGACACGTCGTACCACGACATGAACCACAGGCCGGGCACGTTGAGTTTCTGATCGTCATGATACAGGCCGCCGCGATACCACGCCGGATCGTTCGGCGCCCGCTGGATCATCCGGCCGCCGGTTTCGACCGGCATGGCCGATTCGAAGATGCCGCGCGGGCCGTCGACGTTCTTGATAATGTCCTGCGTTGGCAGGTGCCAGAGCTCTTTCGACCAGTCCACTGGCGGAAGATGCTGCGCGAGATCGAACGACTTGGACGCGCGGATCAAATCCTCACGCGACGTGTTCGGCGGAAACATCGGCCGGACCTGATTCTGTTCGCCGTAGAGCCATGCGATGAACAGCATCTGCACGGCGCCACCGCGATACCAGTTGCCTTGCTCGTAGTACGGTCCGACGCGCCCGACGCCTGCGCCGAAACCCTGGACGTTCATCGCTGCAAAACCGGGATGACCGAGCGCCGCCACGCCCATCTGGTATTCCGCGGTCGACGAACAGCCCGTGGTACCGATTTTCCCGTTCGACCACGGCTGCTTCGTCAACCAGTCAACCGTGTTGAACCCGTCGGTCTTCGACCCGAGGATGTCGTAGTTGCCTTCGGAGAAGAAGTGGCCGCGTTCGTTCTGCACGACGTAGGCGTAGCCGCGCTTGATCGCCATCAGCTGCGCGCTCATGTCGGCGGGCACGCCGTTCTGGATGTCCCAGAAGTTGAAGTTGTACGGCGTCCTCACCCAGACGGTCGGCACCTTGCCGGTGGCGTTCTTCGGCCGGTAGATGTCGGTGGCGAGCCGCACGCCGTCTGGCATCGGCATCATCACCTTGCGCTCGACCACAGCGATGGACTGCAGTTCGGCTTCCATGTCGATGCGCCGCTGCTTGTCGGCAGCGCTGAGCGTTCCCTGCTGCGCGAGCGCCGCGGCGCACGAGATCGCGATCAGCGTCGCGACGACGAAGTGGTGAAGGACGTTCTTCTTCATAGCCAGATGATACGCCTTGTCTGCGCGAAATCGGACACGCAGGCCGTCTGGACAGATCGGTCGTGCGAGGCGCCGCGGGAACGACGAAATGTGTCGGTAGTGTCCGGCTTCAGGCGGACCGAATATCCCGATACTCTTAGACCGTGAACGATCCTACGGCCGGATCAACGCCAGCCAACCGGCTCCGGTTCATCGGCTCCGGCGTGCTCGTTCTCGGCCTGACCGCCGCCTACGTGTTCTATCGCGTCCGATCGCAGACGCGCGAACCGACGATGGATGAACTGCTGCCGGGATATTCAGAGCGCAGCGCGCGTCAGACGGGCATCATCATGGGCAATTTCGTGGTCTCGCTCCTCCACGGCGCCGACAAGCTGCAGGAACCGTCGACGCAGGCGCTGATCATCGCCGGCGTGTCGGTGCTCGTCGCGCTGTGTTGTTTTCGGGTCGCGTGGCTGATGGACCGGCCGGCCGATGACGAACAGAGCGCGTCCGGCCCGGAGGATCAGTAAGCGATCAATCCTCACGTTCCCGTTCGCGGCGCTATACTCCGCGCTTGGATCTGCGCCAGACGTTCGTGCTCGCGAACGAGTTCAAGGAAGGCGACCTGCTGGTCGGCGGCGCCGACGATGCCCGCGTGCGCAACGAGGCACGCCGATCGATCGAAGCGCTGCGCCTCGGCGAGATCGGGTCCTCCTTCGTCAATGACGGTGTCACTGAGGCGCTCGAGCGTTCACTGAATTCGCAATCGCTGGCCGACATTTCAGGTCTGACGATCGGCCGGATGAAGCAGATCCTCCTGAGCAGCGAGGGCTCCGATTGGATCCGACGCTATCGCGATGGCCTCAGGAGCGAAGCGATTGCCGCTGTTGTCAAAGTGATGAACGAAAGCGAGCTGTCAGTCGTGGCTCGCGCGATCTTCAACCCTCTTCCAGGCCGAGGCACGACCATCGGTTCGCCAGGCCATTTTGGTTCGCGCATCCAGCCGAATAGTCCTGGCGACGATGAGGACGACATCCTGCTGTCGATTCTCGAAGGGCTCACGTACGGCTGCGGCGACGTCATCATCGGACTGAATCCGGCGAGCGACGATGTGGACACCATCGTCCAGCTCGAAGATCTTCTTCGCCGCGTCGTCGAGCGGCTGCATCTCCCCACCCGCTACTGCGTGCTCTCGGACATCGTCAAGCAGACGCGCGCGCGCGAACGCGCGGCGGTTGACGTCGGGTTCCAGAGCCTGGCGGGAACGTCAAAGGCGCTCGCTGGCATGGTCGATCTGGACGTCGATGGCATTCTCGACCTGGCTCGCGGATTTCCGGGCTGCTACTTCGAGACCGGCCAGGGATCGGCGGTCACCAACGGCGCAGCCGAAGGGATCGACATGGTGACGCTCGAGGCGCGCGCGTACGGCGTCGCGCGGCACATTCAGACGCGCACCGGCGCGTGGACGATCGTCAACGATGTCGCCGGTTTCATCGGCCCGGAGGTCTTCAGGACCGCGGATCAGTTGCGGCGCGCCTGTCTCGAAGACGTGGTGATGGCGAAGCTCCACGGCCTGACCATGGGCCTCGACGTCTGCGCCACGTTCCACATGGGCATCCCGCCGATTGCGTTGCAGGAAACGACCCGGCGGATCGTCCAGCTGGCCGCGCCGGCGTACCTGATGGCCGTGGCCGGCAACGCCGATCCGATGCTCGGGTACCTCACGACGTCGTTTCGCGAGCACCCGCGCCTTCGTAGCCTTTCGGGAGGCCGCGTCACGACGGAGATGAGCGCGAGGCTGTCGGCGCTCGGCGTGCCGGTGGACGGCGACGCGGGTGAACACTCCACCGCGTTGCTCTACGCCGCGTACCAGAAGGCGGGCGGCGATCGGCGCACGACGGAAGCGCTACGCGCGGAAGGCGTCGCGAAGATCGAGAATCTTCGTGCGCGCGGCTACGACGTCGGCTTCGGCCACGACGCTGGCTACACCGCGCCGGCTGCCGTCACGCGCCGACTGGACGCGGTCTACGCGCAGGCCCGCCGCGCGCTGTACGCCGAACTGGACAGGCATGTGCTCCAGGATGCCACCTCGCAGCACGTGAGCGTCCGGACTTCGTCGCGCGACCGGGAAGACTACCTGGCGCATCCGCGATCCGGAGAATCGATTCGCGACGGCGATGCGGAGCGGATCGTCTCGGCCGTCGCATCGCGCGGGCGGCGTCCCCAGGTCCAAGTCGTAATCTCGGACGGGCTCAACGCCAACGCGGTGAACGAGAATCTGCGCGTGGTTTTGCCGCCGCTGCGGGCCGAGCTCGCCGCTGCCGGCGTGCACGTCGGGACGGCAGACGTAGTCATCGAGAATTCGCGCGTGCGGGCCGGTTATCACGTCGGCGCGCTCGTCGATGCGGACGCCATCGTCCATTTGATCGGCGAACGGCCCGGCACCGGGATCGACACACTGTCGGCGTACCTCACGTTCGGGCGGGATGCCACTGGACGATCGAGATGGAGCAGCGATCTCGATCACTCCGCGACTACGGCTGTGTGCGGCATCCATCGAGATGGGAAACCACCGTCGGAAGCCGTCGGCCAAATCGCACGCCTGGTCGTGCGAATCCTCGAAGCGCGCAGGTCCGGTGTCGCGTTGTGACCAACGACGATACCCGCGAGCTGAACGCGCTCGGCTACGCCCAGGAACTCTTTCGGACGATGGGCGGGTTCTCGAACTTTGCGATCTCGTTCTCGATCATCTCGATTCTGACCGGTGCCGTGACGCTCTACTCGCACGGCCTCGTGATGGGCGGTCCCGCGGAAATGGCGTTCGGCTGGCCGCTCGTCAGCGTATTCACGCTCACGGTTGCGGCGAGCATGGCGGAGCTCGCCTCGTCGATGCCGACGTCCGGCGCGATGTACCACTGGGCGTGCCGGCTCGGCGGCAAGAGCTGGGGCTGGTTTACAGCCTGGTTCAACATCATCGGGCAGCTCGCGACGCTGGCGGGCATCGACTATGGCTGCGCGCTCTTCGTGACGCCGCTCATCGGTGTGCCGACGACGAGCGGCAACGTGCTGATCGTCTATGCCGTCGTGCTCGTGTCGCACGGCGTCATCAATCACGTCGGCATCAGGCTGGTGGCTCGACTCAACGATCTCAGCGTGACCGTCCACGTCGTCGGCGTGATTGCGATCGTCGGCGCCTTGTTCATCTTCGCGCCGAAGCAGCCGCTCGGGTTCTTCTTCGCCCGCATCACATCCAACACCAACGGCTGGCCGTACTGGTGGGCGTTCACCGTCGGCTTGCTGCAGGCGCAATGGACGTTCACGGGATACGACGCGTCGGCGAGCGTGTCGGAAGAGACCGTCGACCCGCGGCGCCGCGTGCCATGGGGCATCGTGATGGCTGTCGTGGTGTCGAGCGCGGTCGGCTACCTGCTCCTGATGGCGCTGACCCTCGCGATCCATGACATCCCAAGCGTGCTGAACGCGCGCGACGCCGGCGGCCAGCCGATTCCGGCCGTGATTGCGATCCTCACGACGGCGCTCGGTGCTCGCGCCGGTGGTCTCGCAACCGCGCTGGCCGCAATGGCGATGTGGTTCTGCGGTCTCTCGGCGGTCACATGGACGTCGCGCGTGATCTATGCCTTCGCGCGGGACGGCGGGATGCCGATGTCGGCCATCTGGAAGCGAGTGAGCCCGACACATCTCACGCCTGCGCCGGCGATCTGGTGTTCAGTTGCGATTGCGTTCGTGGCGACAATCAGCAGCGGCACCTACGCCGTCGTGACGTCGCTCAGCGTGATTGGGCTGTACGTCTCGTACATCATCCCGGTCGGGCTGGCGTGGAGAGCCCGGGGGCTCCCGGCGGAAATCACTCGCGGTCCGTGGCACCTCGGGCGATTCGGATCGGCGTTCAACATCGTTGCAATGATCTGGGTCGTGTTCATCACGGTGATTCTGGCGATCCCAGACGAGGGGCGCGCCGGAAAGACCATCGCCGTCCTGACGGTCGTACTTGGTGTCTGGTACATGCTCGCGGAGCGTCACCGGTTTCAGGGTCCAACCTGGACGGCGCACGACTGAGCGCAAAAGAAAAACCCGCGGACACCTTCCGGCGCCGCGGGTCACGAATTCCGGATTCTTAATTCCGAATTCTTAATTCTAGTAGCGGTAATGGTCCGGTTTGTACGGCCCGTCCACCGGCACGCCGATGTAGTCGGCCTGATCTTTCGACAGCTTCGTCAGCTTTACTCCGAGATGATCGAGGTGCAGCCGGGCGACCTGTTCATCAAGGTGTTTCGGCAGCATATAGACCTTCTTCTCGTACTTGCCGGTGTTGGCGTGCAGCTCGAGCTGCGCGATCACCTGGTTGGTGAACGACGCCGACATCACGAAGCTCGGATGCCCGGTCGCGCAGCCGAGATTCAACAGGCGTCCTTCCGCGAGGATCATGACGCTGTGCCCGTCGGGGAAGCGGAACTCGTCGTACTGCGGCTTGATGTTGATCCGCTCCACGCCCTTGTATTTCTTCAGGCCGGCCATGTCGATCTCGTTGTCGAAGTGGCCGATGTTGCCGACGATCGCCTTGTCCTTCATCTTCGCCATGTGCTCGACGGTGATGATGTTGTGATTGCCCGTGGCGGTGATGAAGATGTCCGCCTTGTCGACGACGTCGTCGATCGTCGCGACCTGGTAGCCTTCCATGGCGGCCTGCAGCGCGCAGATCGGATCGATCTCGGTGACGATCACGCGCGCGCCCTGGCCGCGCAGCGCCTGCGCACAGCCTTTGCCCACTTCGCCGTAGCCGAAGACCACGGCCACCTTGCCGCCCAGCATGACGTCGGTCGCGCGCGCGAGGCCGTCCGGGAGTGAATGCCGGCAGCCATAGATATTGTCGAACTTGCTCTTGGTGACCGAGTCGTTGACGTTGATCGCGGGGAACAGCAGCGTGCCGGCTTCCATCATCTGATACAGCCGGTGCACGCCGGTCGTGGTTTCCTCTGAGACGCCTCGCAGCGACGAAGCGATGCGCGCGTATCGGCCCTTGTCCTTCGCCATCGACTGCCGGATGGAATCCAGGATCACGCCCCACTCCTCGGGATCCTTCTCGGCGTCGAACGCGGGGACCTTCCCGGCCTTCTCGAACTCGACGCCTTTGTGCACCAGCAGCGTCGCGTCGCCGCCATCGTCGACGATCAGCGTCGGGCCGCTGCCGTCGGGCCACTCGAGCGCCTGCTCCGTGCACCACCAGTATTCAGCGAGCGTCTCACCCTTCCACGCGAACACGGGAGTGCCCTTCGGGTTCTCCACCGTGCCGCCGTTTTCCGGACGGCCGACGGCGACCGCCGCCGCGGCGTGATCCTGCGTCGAGAAAATGTTGCAGGAGACCCAGCGAACGTCGGCGCCGAGTTCGACCAGCGTTTCGATCAGGACTGCCGTCTGAATCGTCATGTGCAGGCTGCCCATGATCCGGGCGCCGGCCAGTGGTTTCGTCGCGCCGTGCTGTTTGCGCAGCGCCATCAGTCCGGGCATTTCCTGCTCGGCGAGTCTCATCTCCTTGCGGCCGAAGTCGGCCTCGGCGAGATTCCTGACCTTGAATGGTTCGCGTCCGGCCGCCCTGGCGGCGTCGTACGGATGCATTTTTTCGACCACAGTTGCCATCACTAGTCTCCTCGGATAGCCGCGATGTCCTACGCGTGTTTCTGAATTCGCGGCGTTGTTGCGGTTGCGACGAATAGTCCCGGACCCTTGGCCCGGGGATCGGGAGGAAGCGCGACGATACGCACGTCCTCGAATCCCGCTCCCCGGAGCATCTCACGTATGTGCTCGTCGCCGAACCCGAGCCACACGTGTCCCATCTGCTGACGGTAATTCTCCCTGTCGTGCGGCAGCATGTCGACGATGACCGCGCGGCCGCCTGGCTTGAGGACGCGAGCGACCTCGGCCAGCGCTCGCTCCGG
>DASSGK010000412.1:0-3311 GCA_035693505.1 Vicinamibacterales bacterium | reverse complement strand
CGGTGGCCGACTCCGAGGCGTTCGTCAAGCCCATCACGACCGCAAAAATTGTCTGGTTCGTCGGCGGACGGCAATGGCGGCTCGTCGATTCGTACCTCCACACCCGCACGCAGCGCGAGATCGAGCGCGTGCTGGATCGCGGCGGCGTCGTCGCCGGATCATCGGCGGGGGCCTCGATCATCTCGTCCTACATGGTCCGGGGCGCGGTCGAGAACAACTTCATCATGATGGCGCCCGGCTACGAGGAAGGCTTCGGCCTGATGAAGGGCGTGGCGATCGATCAGCACATGCTGACGCGCAACCGCCAGGACGATCTCGAAGAAGTCGTCGAGAAACATCCGGAGGTGCTCGGCATCGGGCTCGACGAGAGCACCGCGATCGTGGTCCAGGGACAGCAGTTCGAGGTCATCGGCGCCAGCAAGATCGCGATCCACGACGGGCGCATCGTCAAAGGCGCGCAGGAGCGCAACGGCGGGAAGAAGAAATACTTCTTCATGGGGCCCGGCGAGAAGTACGACCTGAACAAGCTGGAACGGATCGGCAAACCGAAGCCAACCGAACCGTAGTCACGATCAGAAGAAACCGCGGTCTCTGCGGTTTCTTCCGGTCGTTATGTCTCTCCTCTGCTGGAGAGCAGCGCGAGCTGCGCCGCGCCCATGATCAGGAAGCAGGGTGCGACGTACAACCATTCCGGCCCCTCGCCGACGACCGCCGCGATGGATGCGCACACACCCGCGCCGAGATAGCCGCCGGCCGTGACGGCGATGAACCGGTTGGTGCGGCGCAGGGGATCCGGGTCGTGGACCTGAAACAATGGCCGCTTGATGACCGAGCGCCAGACCCGCGACGTGAAGAACGAGACGAAGGCCGCCGCCGTCCACGGCACGTCGTCGCGCCAGCCAAACACCAGCACCAGCACGGCACCGATGGCGAAGAGCGTCAGCCAGAAGCTCCGCAACGGCTATTGACCAGCGGTCGTGCGTGCCGGCGTCCCTTTCAGGTAGCGGCCGATGAACTCCTCGAGGCGGTTGAACACGTAGAGATAGCGCTTGTGCAGCAGCGGCTCGTGCGTGTCGTCGGTGAACACGATCACCTCGTGATAGACGTTGTGCGCCCGCAGCAGCTGCACCAGGCCCGTGAGCTGCGAGAACTGCACGTTGCGATCGTCATCGCCCTGCTCCAGCAGCACCGGCGATTTCCAGGTATCGATTGCCGCGATGGCCGACGAGCGGTACGACACGTTGTCCGGATCCAGCGAGCTGCCCCACAGGTGCACGCCGGCGAGGTCGACACCCACCTTGAAGATGTCCGAGTTGCGCGCGAGCGCCTGCGCGGTGAGCACGCCGCCGTACGAAAGACCCCAGATGCCGATCCGGTCGGCGTCGACATCGGATCGCGTCTGCAGATACTTGCCGCCCGCCAGCACGTCCTGATACTCCGCGTTGCCGCGGCCGCCGGTGTTCGGAGCGGTGCGGAAGGACTTGCCGTAGCCGATCCCGCTCCGATAGTTGATCGACATCACGACGTAGCCGCGACTCGCGAGCCACTGATTCACGGCGTAGGCCACGTGATAGAAGTGCATGTAGTGATAGCCGAGCAGCATCTGCCGGACCGGCCCGCCGTGGACGAACACGATCGCCGGACGCTTCTCTCCAGGCTTCAGGTCTTTCGGCAGGAACAGCTGGTTGTGAATCTCGGTGCCGTCTGCCGCTTTCGTCAGGACGAGCTGCGGAACGACTTCCGCGTTCAGCGGAAACTGCGAGAGGTCCGGGTAGATGTACTTCGGCGCGCCTCCGGCGGCCGGCACCAGTCCGACTCCGAAAGGACGCTTTGCATCGCCGCCGAGGACCGCGACGCGGCCCGACGCGAGCGCTGCCGGATACGTTTCAATCGTCTCGCCGCGGGTCATCGCCTCGGCGGTGCCGCCCGCGGTCGGCACTTTCCACACGTGCCGCCGCTCGATGTCGCCGGCGTTGGTCGCGTAAAACAGGAATCGTCCATCTGGAGAGACCGACGTCTGTTCGACCGCCCCTTCGCCTGGCGTCAACACAACCGGCGCCGGCTCGGCATGTGAGACGCTGACCGAGTACCAGCGCGCCCATTCCTGCGGTTCCGCCTCGAAGATCACGTGGTCGGGATCAGCCCATCGGATCGCGGAGATCGCGCTGAAGTCGCGGTCGCCTTTCTGGTTATGCCAGAACTCCTTGCCCTCTCCGGTCGCGACGTCGGCCGAGTACAACGCGAGCGTGTATCCGCCGGTGAACGCCGACTCGAACAGTCCCGGCCGGTCGCTCGGACGATCGCTGGCGGCCTGGCCGCGGCCGCCGCGGCCGTTTTGTCCGCCCCCTCGTCCGCCTCGCCCCGCTCCGCCGCGCAGCGCGGCCAGCGGGTCGTATGCCGGGCCGTCCGGATTCCCGATTCCACCCGAACCCTGGTGAGCCTGTTGACCGAACGGGGTGCCGGGGCGGCGGATGAAGGCGACACGCTTGCCGTCGGGCGACCAGGTTGGGCTCGTGTCGTGATCGACGCTCGGTGACAGGAACGTCACGCTCCGCGCGCGCGTATCGTAAATGCCGATCAGCGAGTGATCGACGCGATCGCTCACAAAGGCGAACTTCGATCCATCGGGCGACCAGACCGGCGTGCCGTTCGTCCCCCACGCCTTCACCAGCGGTTTCGCGCTTCCTGCCCCTCCCGCCCTTCCAGCCTCTCCTGCCTCAATCATGTAGCTGAAAATCTGACCGTCCTTCGCGTATGCGACGGTCTTGCCGTCGGGTGACAACGCCGGCGTCGTCCCTTCACCGAGCTTCCACGCGCCGCCGCCTGCCGTCCTCGCCGCCCAGATCGTGCGCCTCGCACCTGCCGGATCGCCCGTCGGGTTCGCGATCCAGCCGTCGCGGTTCGGCTGCGTTCCCCGCACGAAGACGACGATCGCGCCGTCGTCCGATACGCTGATGTCGCTGAGCTCCACGCCGTCGTCACGCGTGACGTTGGTCAAACGAACGGGCGCGAAGGCCGGCGCCGCGGCCGTATATACGTTGCGCAGACCGTGCTCGTATGCGGTCCACGCGATCCGCTCGGCCTTCTTCGCCGCGACAACCTCGGTCGGCGTGCCGGGCATGAGGAACTGATCGATCGTCGGCGTCTCTGGTCCGGCGGAAAACGTGCCGCGCGGAAAGATCGCCACCAACAGAGCCACGAGAACGACAACGGCACGCTTCACGGTATGCCTCCGAAAAAACGATCTAGCTCTTCGCCGCCATTTCTCGATAGAACGCGACCATGTCGAGCGACTTCGGCGGCGCCGCGCC
>DASSGK010000411.1:0-16369 GCA_035693505.1 Vicinamibacterales bacterium | reverse complement strand
AGGGCAGGGTCGGCGGGATAGGCAGGATGGGCTGGACAGGCAGGAATGCCTGTCCAGGCGGTCTGCCCTCCTGCCCGTCCCGCCCTTCCCGCCTATCCTGCCCCTGAAATCTCCTGCATCGCTGCTTTCGCCGCCGCAATGGTCTTGTCGATGTCCTTCGTCGTGTGCGCTGTCGAGAGGAACCACGCCTCGAATTGCGATGGTGGGGGATAGATGCCTCGCCGGAGCATGCCGCGGAAGAAGCGGGCGTAGTGTTCGCCGTTCGCGCTGGTCGCTGACTCGAAGTCCCGGACCTGGCGACCGGTGAAGAACGGCGTGAGCACCGAGCCGATTGCGTTGACCTGCAGTGCGACCCCGGCGTCGCGCGCCGCGTCGGCCAGACCCATCGCGAGGCGTGCGCTCAGCTTCGTCATCGAGGCGTAAATCTTCGGCGTGAGGTTTTTCAAACACCAGATCCCGGCCGTCATCGCCAGCGGGTTGCCCGACAAAGTGCCGGCCTGATACACCGGGCCGGCTGGCGACACGAGCTCCATCAGATCGGCGCGGCCGCCGTATGCGCCAACCGGAAGGCCGCCGCCGATGATCTTTCCCAGGCATGTCAGGTCCGGGCGCACACCGGCGATAGACTGTGCGCCGCCGCGCGCCGCGCGAAAACCGGAGATCACCTCGTCGAAGATCAAGAGCGCTCCCGCGTTCGACGTGATCTCCCGCAGGCCTTTGAGAAATCCTTCCGCGGGCGGAACGACTCCCATGTTTCCCGCGATCGGCTCCACGATGACCGCGGCAATCTGATCGCGGTTGGCGTCGAAGCAACGGCGGACCGATTCGAGATCGTTGTACGCGCCCACCAGCGTGTCCGCAGACGTGCCTCGCGTCACGCCAGGACTGGTCGGCGTCCCAAGCGTCAGCGCGCCGGAGCCCGCCTTCACGAGGAACGAGTCCGCATGACCGTGATAGCAGCCCTCGAACTTCAAAATGCGATCGCGTCCGGTGGCGGCCCGTGCCACGCGCACCGCGCTCATCGCGGCCTCCGTGCCGGAGCTCACGAAACGCACGCGCTCGAGCGAAGGCATCATCGATCGCACCAGCTCGGCGAGTTCGACTTCGAGCGGGCTGGGTGCGCCGAAGCTCGTCCCCAGGCGCGCCGCGGCCGCCAGCGATTTCACGAGGCCGCGCGGTGCGTGTCCGTGGATGAGCGGGCCCCACGACATGACGTAATCGATGTAGCGGTTGCCGTCGACGTCCTCGATGTGCGCGCCGGACGCGCGGTGAATGAAGAGCGGCGAGGCTCCCACGCTCTTGAACGCGCGAACGGGACTATCGACGCCGCCCGGCAGAATCTGCTGGGCGCGACGGAACAGGCGGTCTGAACGTTTTGTGATCATCGTCAATGGCTGATGGCTGATCGCTAAGGGCTGAGGGCTCAGGGCTTAGGGCTTAGGGCTGGGCTACTGGTGATGGCCAATGATTGATGGTAGATGGTCGGACCATCCGCCATCAACCATATGCCCGCAGCCCTCAGCTCTGAGCCCTTTAGCCCTGAGCCCTGAGCCCTGACAAGTTACCTGACCTTAATAGTGGCGAGATCGCCGAGCGCGGCGTTGATGAATTTCTGTTCGTCCTTGTCATGCGTGCGCGTGCGCGCCGCGTCGAACGCGCGCGATGCGCTGTCGAAATCGCGCTCGAGCAGGAATATTGAGGCAATGCCGAGGGTCGCGCGGTACGACGAGGGATCGCGCTCGATGGCGCGGAGAAACAGCGCCTTCGCGAGCGGCAGCTCGCGCGCCAGGATCGCGACGCGTCCGGCGCCCGCGAGGTATTCGGCATCGGGATCCTCAGGGATACCCTGCAGCGCCGAGCGGACTTCGTCGGCCTTGGCGTCGCGTGCGGCCGAGGCGGCCTGCGTCAGCAGCTCTCCCTTGACGCCTTCGGGCGCGTGCGCCGGCTTCAAAATGAGATCCCACGTCAGCGCCAGCCCCGACGTCCCCATGCTGACCGTCGTCAGGATCCGGATCGGGAGAGCAACCGTTTCCGGCAGGTAGCCGGGCGCGCTGACGTCGAACAGCCAGATGCCGGGTTGCATCGCGCCGATGCTCCATTGACCCTTGCGGTCGGTCTCCGCGTCGTACTTGCGCGGTCCGGCGAACGTTCCGGCGGCGTACCCGAAGAACGCCTCGGCCCTCACTACAGCCTTGTCGATCGGCTCTCCACGTTCGGTGACGACGCGGCCTTTGACGCGAAAGGCGGCATGCTGGGCGTGGAGGGCTGGCGCGGCGAGGATCGCGCACGTGAGCAGCAGCGCTCTTCGTCTCCAGGCTGCCGCGCTAGTTTTTCGGTGCTGTGACATGGACTTTGCTCAAGTCTCGAATCGCGGCCGTGATGTACGCCTGCTCGCCCTTGTTGCTGGTCAGCGTACGTGCGGTCGCGAAGGTGCGGCCCGCGAGATCCCAGTCCTTCGAGAGCAGCGCCGTCGACGCCATGCCGAGCGTCCCGACGAACGATTTGGGCTCGCGATCGATGGCCTGGTGAAAGAACGATCGCGCGGTTCCCAGGTCGTGGGCGATGAGGCAGATGTGGCCCAGGGCGGAGAGGATGTCAGGGTCGCCTTCGATGCCCAGCTCCTTCAGCACCGGCGTCACGCGATCCATTTGTCCGAGGCGTGCCGCGGCTTCGGCGTCCTTGAGTTTGCGTCCCACTTCGCCCGCGGGCAGTTGCGTCACACGGAGTACCGGCTGCCATAACGGGATCGTGTCGAGCCCTTGACCGGCCGGCGTCATCACGTTGAAGGGAAGAGCAACCACGTGAGGCAGGTACCCGGGTGCCGACGCGTCGAAGATCCAGGCGCCCGAGGTGAAGCCGATGATCGACCATTCGCCCTTGGCGTTCGCAGTCGCTGAATAGGTGCGCTGGCCCGTGAACTCGGCTCCGCCAAATCCGAAGCGCGCCTCGACGCGCACTTCCGCGCCCGTCACCGGATCTCCGCCAGGCGCGATGACTCGTCCTCTCAACCGGAGCAGCGGTTCGGCGGAGAGAACGCCGGCGGAAACGAGCGCGCAGACGATGAGCGTTCCGCCCCTCCAGCCGATTCTGACCATCCCGCCCCTCCTGCCTATCCTGCCCCTCCTGCCAATCCTGCCCCTCCTGCCAATCCTGCCCCTCCTGCCTATCCTGCCCCTAATGCCCCGCGAACCCTTTTCCGTGGATCACGATGCCCGGCCGCTCGCCGGTGTGACGTCCCTCGTCCAGCACCACGCGTCCGTTGACGATGACCGTGGGGATGCCGACCGGGTACTGGAACGGATCGGTGAACGTCGCGCGATCCGCGACCGTCGCGGGATCGAAGATCACGAGATCGGCGGCGAGCCCGTCCTTGATCAGCCCCCGATCCGCGATGTGCAGCTGCGAGGCGGTCAGGCCGCTCATCTTGTGGACCGCCTGCTCGAGCGTGATGACGTGCTCCTCGCGAACGTACTTGCCCAGCACGCGCGGGAAGGTGCCGAAGTTCCTCGGGTGAGGCACGCCGTTCCGCAGCGGTCCGCTGATCGCGAGGGCGGAGCCGTCGGAGCCGATCGACACCCACGGCTGCTGCATCGCCAGCTTCAAATCGCCCTCGTCGATGATGAACCAGACGCAGCCGACGTTGCCGTTGTGGGCGATGAGAATCTCGAAGACGAAGTCGTACGGCTCCTTGCCCGCCGCCTTCGCCGCATCGTCGACGCGCATGCCTTCGTATTTCTTGTACGCCGGCTGCCGGATCGACGCGAGCTGGACGTTGTGCCACGTGCCGGCGGAGATCAGGCGGTTTTCCCATGTCGGATGGGGGTCGTCCATCTCCTTGCGGATCTTCGCGCGTGTCGCCGGGTCTTTGAGCCTTTCGGCCAGCTTCGCACCGCCGCCTTCGTGCGCCCACGGCGGAATCGTCTGCGAGAGCCCCGTGCTGCTGGCGACGTAGGGATACTGGTCGGCAGAGAATTCGACGCCGCGCTTCCGGGCGGCGTCGACGAGGGCAATCACTTCCTTCATGCGTCCGAAGTTCTTCGCGCCGGTCACCTTCAGGTGAAATACGTGCACGGGAATGCGCGCGCCTTCGCCGATGGCGATCGCCTCCTCGATCCCCTCGCGCAGCTTCTCGCCGTCGTACCTCAGGTGAGACGCGTAGATGCCGCCAGCGGCGCTGGCGGGCCGCGACAGGGCGATCAGCTCGTCAGTTTTGGCGTAGGCGTTTGGCGAGTAGATCAGTCCGGTGGCGACGCCGTACGCGCCCTGCTTCATCGCATCGCCCACGATGCGCGACATTCGCTCGAGCTCCTCCGTTTTGGGAGCGCGCTCGTCGTTGCCCATCACGAACTCGCGAACCTGCCCCAGGCCGACGTACGACAGCAGGTTGACCGACGTCTTGCCGCGCTCGATGGCTGAGAAGTAACCCGCGAAATCGCTCCAGTTCCGCTCGGCCGTCGGCTTCTGCGGCGCAACGGAACCGCTCTCGCCGATAACTTCGGTAGTGACTCCCTGGCGGATCTTGCTTTCGGCGTTCCCGTCGGTGAGCAGCGAGAAGTCGGAATGCGAGTGCGGATCGATGAATCCCGGGGCGACGACAAGGCCGTGCGCGTCGATCGTGCGCGCCGCTGCACCGGACACCCTGCCGACACCGGCAATGCGCCCGTCGCGCACCGCGACCGATCCGGCCACCGCAGGGGAACCGGTGCCGTCGACGATCCGTGCATTCGTGATCACAAGATCGAATGGCCGCGCCTGCGGCTGTGCCGCAACAACTGCCCCCAGCGTCACGGCCGTCGCTACAACGATATGGATCGGCTTCACGCGCGGGATTATATGCCCGCCAGCAATCGTTCCGGTTCGCGCAACTCTCCGGTATGATCGGGTCTCCCCTGGGGTCAGGTCAGCCATGAGCATTCGTCGTCCACCACTCCTGCTGCTCGCAACGGCTCTGGCTCTGTCAGGGGTGGCGTTCGTACACGCCGACGACCTCGCGCAATCGAAATTCGCCGAGTATCTCGACGCGCTGCGCGTCCAGGCCGGCATCCCCGGTCTCGCGGCCGCGATCGTCGGGCCCACGGACGTCGTGTGGGAGGGAGCATTCGGCCAGCAGAACGTCGACCAGAACATCAAGACGCGTACGGACACGCCGTTTGAGCTCGACGGGACGACCCAGGCGTTTGTCGGCTCGCTGGCGGTGCGTTGCGCGTCGGACGGATGGCTGTCGCTCAATGACAAGGTAAGCAAGTACGCGCCGAACAGCCCCGACGCGTCTGCGACCATCGGCCAGCTGTTGACCCATACGTCTTTGGGCCCCAACGGGCTGACATTTTCATATCGCCCTGATCGGCTCGGTCCGGTGGCCGCGGCCGTCGCCGGGTGCACCGACTCCTCGTTCCGATGGGGCGTGAGCGCTCTGTACGATCGTCTGGCGATGGCGAGTTCGGTGCCGGGCGCAGACGTCGTGCAGCTGACACCGCCGGCCGAGGCATTTACCGCGTCGGCGCTCCAGCGGTACAAGGGCGTGCTCAGCCGCCTGGCGACGCCGTACGCCGTCTCTGGCAGCCGCGCAACGGCTTCGTCATACGTCGCCAACACCCTGACGCCTGCGTCGGGGATGATTTCCACGATTCAGGATCTGGAACAGTTCGATCTGGGTCTGAAGTCGGGTTTCGTGCTGCAGCCGGACTGGCGGACGTTTGCGTGGACACCGCCCACCAACGCGTCAGGCGCGCCGCTTCCGCACGCCTACGGGTGGTTCGTCCAGAATTACAACGGCGGACGGCTCGTGTGGCAGTTCGGCGTCAGCGACAACGCATCCTCGTCGATGATTCTGATGGTGCCGCAGCGGGGGCTCACGTTCATCGTCGCCGCCAACAGCTCCGGGCTGGTGCGGCCGTTCAATCTGGCCGCCGGGGACGTCACCATCTCGCCGTTCGCGCAGCTGTTCCTGTCGGTGTTTGTCAGATGAGCTGGCACCTGCGAAAAAGGACACTGGTACTCGCCAGCGGTCTTCTGCTACTGTGCGTCCGTACCGAGGCCGCCGATCGGCAGATTCGCGGGTTCGCCGGGGCGACGTTCGGCGGCACGACGCCGTTCGTGGATCTCGAGGACGCAGCCGGCAAGCTGCACCCCACGATTGGCGCATCGGCGGTGTTTCTGGGCGAGCTGTTCGGGGTCGACGTCGACGTGGCCGACGTACCCGGGTTCATGGAGGCCGACGACAAGCATCTGGTCCTTCATAGCCGCGTCACCACCATCTGCGGCAACTTCGTTCTTGCGGCGCCGCGCCGCCTCACGGAGTATTCGCTGCGGCCGTACCTCGTGGCGGGCGGCGGCCTGATGCGCGCCCGCAGGATTACGTCGCTCAGCGTGTTCGACGTGTCGAGCGTCACGCCGGCATTCGACCTGGGCGTGGGCGCGGTGGCGTTCGTAACGACCCGGACCGGCGTCTCGTGGGACGTCCGCCGGTTTCAGAGTTTCAGCGACAGCAGCGAGCGGAGCACCGGGTTCGACGGTGAGCACCTCTCGTTCTGGCGCGCGACGATGGCTGTAGTGTTCCGGTACTGACATGCGCGTATTGATTCGACAATCCGTTGTTTCCCTGGTGATGGCGCTCGCCGTAGTCGTCGCGGTGCGAGCCGAGGAATCGCTCAGGATCACCCCGTTCATCAGCGACAACCACGTCGTCGTGTCCTTCGAGCTCGACGATGCGTACAACGACTCGGTTCGCGAGGCGATTGCGAGCGGACTGCGAACGACGTTCACGTACGAGCTCGAACTGCGGGCGTTTGCGTGGATCGATCGGACGATCGGCACCACCGTCGTGTCGACGACGGATCGGTACGACAACCTGACGCGGCGTCATACGCTGACGCGGACGGTGGACGGCCGCGTCGAAGGGGTCCTCGTCACCGAAGACGACAACGTCGTGAAAACCTGGCTGACGAAATGGAACCGGGTGCCCGTGGCGGACACCGCCACGCTGGATCCGGCGCGTGACTACTACGTGCGCGTCACGACGCGCGCGCGCCCGATGGGTGGTTCGCTTCTCGGCCTGACGAAGACGATTACGTCGCGAGCCAGGTTCACGTTCGTTCCGTGACCTGCGCCTCCCCAGGCGTCATTCGATCGTAAAGCGGTAGATCATTCCCAGTTCGTAGTGCCGTCCTTCGTCCTCTGACATCGCGCAAAGGAGCAGGTACCGCCCCGGCTTGAGATCCGTTCGAAACGACGATTCGGCGCCGGCCGCAATCGTTTCGATGCCTCCCACGCGTTCACCGGGCTCGGGTCCCTTGCTGCCATGTTCGAACCAGGCCTGCTCGCCGTACTCGCTGACGCCCTCCGGCAGCCTGATGACCAGGGCCTGATGCGGTTCTGAGCCCTCGTTCTTGATGTGCCACAGCAGCCGGCCGGGTTCCACGGGTGCGCTGAGCCTGAAATGATGATCGGTCAGAACGACGGTGATCTCGGGGTCGGCCTGCTGCGCCGCGCCGAGGGGTGGTGCGGCCAGAACGACGAGGATCGCGGCGGCTGAGCAGAAACGCCGCACGGCTAGGCGATCGCCCGGGCGGCTTCGCGCGCGTAGTACGTGATGATGATGTCGGCTCCCGCGCGGCGGATGGCCGTCAGCGTCTCGAGCATCGCGCGCGGCTCGTCGATCCAGCCGTTGCGCGCCGCCGCCTTCAGCATCGCGTACTCGCCGCTGACGTGATAGGCCGCGGTGGGGAAGTTGAACGTGTCCTTCACGCGCGCGATCACGTCGAGATAGGTGATGGCCGGCTTCACCATCACGATGTCCGCGCCCTCTGCGATATCGAGCTCGACCTCCCGCAGCGCCTCGGCCCCGTTGGCCGGATCCATCTGATGCGATCGCCGGTCGCCGAACTGCGGCGCCGACGCCGCGGCGTCGCGGAACGGCCCGTAGAACGCGGAGCAGTATTTCGCCGCATACGCCATGATCGCGGTGTTCTCGAACCCGCGCTCGTCGAGCGCACGCCGGATCGCCCCGACGCGTCCGTCCATCATGTCCGACGGTGCAACGATGTCGGCGCCGGCTGCCGCGTGTGACACGGCCGCGCGCGCGAGCTGATCCACGGTTGCGTCGTTCGAAATCTCGTTGTCGATGACGATGCCGCAATGGCCGTGGTCGGTGTACTCGCAAAGGCACACGTCGGTCGCGACCAGGACGTCGGCGACTTCCCGCTTGATGGCCCTGACCGCGGATTGCACGGGCGCTTCGGGATCGTACGCGAGCGAGCCGATGTCGTCCTTGTGCTCGGGGATGCCGAACAGGATCACGCTCTTGACGCCGTCGGCGCTGGCTGCCGCCGTCTCCTTGACGGCCTCATCGACCGACAGGTTGAACACGCCGGGCATCGAGGGCACTTCGCGCCGCACGCCTCGACCTTCACAGACAAACAACGGCAGCATGAACATGTCGGGCGACAGCCGCGTCTCCCGGACGAGCGCGCGCATCGCCGGCGTCCGTCGCAGCCGCCGCAGCCGTCGCGTCATCGTGAGACCGGTCGGTGCTTGAATGCGGGTCATGTCCGTCATTATCTCAGACCGGAGCCGGCGTCATTATGAGCGCTCATCCTGAGCCTGTCGAAGGATGGTTCGCGCCTCTCTAGCGCGCCGCGCTCTCGGTTTCTTTGGCCAGCCGTTCGAAGTATTTCGCGATCGCGTCCACGAGGGCCGGAACGGTATACGTCGAGGGCTGAATCGTGGTCTTGATGTTCGACTGGGATGCCGCCTCGGCGGTCACCGGACCGATGCAGGCCACGACGGTCGTGCCGAGCAGATCGGGGGCCGGTTCGGCGCCGACGACGCGCACGAAATTCCGGACGGCCGATGCGCTCGTGAACGTCACGACGTCGATGCTCCGCTCGAGCAGCATGCGGTAGACGTCGGGCTCGCCTTCGCGGTCGGCATCGACAGCGACCGTGCGATAGGCGACCACTTCGGTGACGTCCGCGCCTTTCTTCCGCAGCTCCTCGGTGAGCAACTCCCGGCCGATGTCCGCATGCGGCAGGAGAATCTTTTTTCCCCGGAGATCGCCGTTCTCCGAGAGCGTGCGAAGGATCGATTCCGCGCGGTACTCCGGCGGCGTGAGATCGACCTTCAACCCGTAGGCTGCCAGGCGATCGGCGGTGGCCGGACCGACGCCGCACAGGCGGACGCCGCCCAGCGCGCGCAGATCCTTGGGTCCGGCCAGCAGCCGGCCCATGAACGCGTCCGCGGCATTGACGCTCGAGAAGACGATCCAGTCGAAGTCGCTCGCACGCGCCGCCACCTCGTCGAGGGGACCGTAGTCCTCCGGCGGCATGATGCGAATCATCGGCGCTTCGATCGCATCCGCGCCCATCGCCTCGAGGCGCTCGATCAGCTCCGCGCTCTGATCCTTGGGGCGCGTGACAAGGATGCGCTTGCCGAACAACGGCCGCGCATCGAACCAGCGCAAGTGCTCTCGCAGCGCGACGACGCGTCCGATGACGGCGAGCGCCGGCTGCCGGCCGTTGTTCTGGGAGACGCGCTCGGCAATCTCCTGCAGTGTGCCTGCGACCGTTTCCTGTTGGGGCCGCGTGCCGTCGTAGACGAGCGCCGCGGATTCCTCCGGCGATCTGCCGTGCGCCAGCAGCGCGCTGAGCATCTTCGGCAGCTGCTGCGGGCCGGCGTAACAGACGAGCGTTCCCTCGAGGCGCGCGAGGCTGGTCCAGTCGATCGACGCCGGCATCCGGCCATCGTCTTCATGCCCGCGGATGAAGGTCACGGTATCGCCGCCAGCCGGATACGTGATCGGAATGCCCGCGTAGCCAGGCACCGCGATGCCCGCGGGGATTCCGGGGACTACTTCGAACGGCACTCCCTGCTCGTGAAGGAACAACGCTTCCGCTCCGCCGCTGCCGAAGAAGAACGGATCGCCCCACTTCAACCGGGCCACCGTCTTGCCTTCGCGGGCCTTTTCAGCCAGCAAATAGCAAATCGCTTCCTGTTCCAGTGGCTGCGGGGCCGCCGTGCCGACATCGATCTGTTCCGCGCCCGGCCGTGCGGCGCGCAGCAGTCGCTGCGGCACGAGATGGTCGTAGAGCACGACGTCGGCTGCCGCGAGGTACTGCTTGCCGCGGACGGTCATGAGGCCCGGATCGCCAGGGCCAGCGCCTATCAAATACACAATACTCATACGTTTGTCGTTCGCAGTTCTGCGTTCGTCGTTCTGTTACGTCGAACGATTATGGTCGCGATGCCGCTTCGGCGAGAATCTCGCCCGCGCCGTCCGCGATGAGCTGTGCGCCCACGCGAGCGCCGAGTGTCGCGGCATCAGAACGCGCGGCCCGCGCCTTGCCTCGCACCAGTCGGCTGCCGTCGAGCGCTGCCACCACCGCGTCGAGCTCGAGCGCATCGCCGTCGACGACCACCGCCAACGCGCCGACCGGCGTCTGACATCCACCGCCAAGCGCTTCGACCAGCGCGCGCTCCGCCGTCAGCGCATCGTTCGCGGCGGCGTCGTTGATGCGAGCCACGGCGTCGCCCACGCGATCGTCGCCGGCGCGGATCTCAATCGCGACGATTCCCTGGCCGGGCGCCGGCACGCAGGCCTCCTGCGGCAAGGCGAGCGAGATCCGCGACGCGAACCCCAGCCGGGACAGTCCCGCGGCGGCCAGCACCAGCGCATCATGCGCCCCTTCGTCGAGCTTTCGCAATCGGGTGTCGAGATTGCCGCGGATTCCGGTGAATCTGGCCCCGGGAAACAGGCGCGTCAGCTGCGCAATGCGACGCACGCTGCCGGTGCCGATTGACGGAGACCGGCCGAGCGTCTTCAGCAAATCGTCGATCGATGTCAGGGCTGAGGGCTCAGCGCTGAGGCCAGTCGCTTCTGCTGACGCGTCCGGAGCCCTGAGCCCTAAGCCCTTAGCCCTGCTCGGCAGGACGACTGCGTCCAGCGGATTCTCCCGCGGCAGCACGCCGCCGATGACCAGCCCCTGCGGCAGGACCGCGGACATGTCCTTGCTGCTGTGCACGGCGAGATCGATCGCGCCGCCGAGCAGGGCGTCCTCGATTTCCTTGACGAACAGTCCCTTGCCGCCAATCTCGGAAAGGGGCCGCTCCTGCAGCCGATCGCCGTCCGTCTTGATGACGACAATCCGGCACGGAGGTCCGCCGGCGGCGGCGATGCGCGCTGCGACGGTGTTCGCCTGCCAGAGAGCAAGCTGGCTCCCTCGCGTGCCGAGACGAAGCTCCTGCGTGTTCATGTCGCGGTTGATGATCGCAGACGTCAGCGGCGTCCCGTGGGCCGCTTGAACGGCTCGACGCGTCCGCCCTTCCCTGCACGGTCACGGTCGGATTGCTCGTCGCCTGGCTGGTTCGTCAACGCGAACAGGCGGGTGAGCGCTTCGGTGTACGTGCTCACGGCTTCCGAGTTGTCCAGCGACTTCAGCTGTTCCGTCGGCGTCAACAGCAGCTTTTCGACGATGAGATGCGTGATCTCGTCGACGCGGGCCCGCGCCTCCGGCGGAAGCGCCGACAGCTTGAAGTCCAGCCGTTCCAGCTCGGATCGGCGGATCGCGTCGAACCGCTCCCGCAGTGCCACCACGGTTGGAATCGCCCCGCGCGACCGGAACCAGCCACCAAACTTCTCGACCTCTTCGTTCACGATCGCTTCCGCGCGCGTGACTTCGCTGGCGCGCCGCGCGAGGTTCTCGCGGACCGTCGCCTGGAGATCGTCGATGTTGTAGAGAAACACCTGCTCGATTTCGCCGGCCGCGGCCTCGACGTCGCGCGGCATCGCGATGTCGATGATGAAGAGGGGACGATTGCGGCGCGGCCGCATGACCGCCTCGATATGGGCCTTCGTGAGAATCGGTCTCGCGGCGCCGGTGGCGGTGATCACGATGTCGCTTGCGCTCAGCACGCCATCGAGCTCTTCCCACGGTGCGGCGCTGGCGCCGCCGATTGCCTCCGCCGTCCGCGCCGCGTGCGCCATCGTCCGGCTCACGATCGTGACGTGCCGGACCGCCTGCGACTTCATGTGGAGCGCCGTCAGCTTGCCCATTTCGCCCGCGCCGACGACGGCGACGCTTCGTCCGCCCAGGTCGCCGAAAATCTTGCGCGCGAGCGCGACGGCCGCGTAGCTCACCGACACGGCTCCCGAGCCGAGCCCGGTCTCGGTTCGGACCCGCTTGCCGACCGCGAACGACGAGTGGAACAGCCGGTTGAGGACCGGTCCCGATGAACGTGTCTCCGAGGCGATCGTGTGCGCGTCCTTCACCTGACCGAGAATCTGCGGTTCACCCATCACGAGCGAGTCGAGGCCTCCGGCAACGCGGAAGAGGTGCCGCGCGACGTCGAGATCGGTGACGCCGTACACGTGCGGCGCGATGTCACTCGACGAGACGCCGTTGAATTCGCTGACGAAGCGCACGAGATCGTTCCGCGTGGCGTTCGCTTCGTCGCATGCCACGTAGACCTCCGCCCGGTTGCAGGTCGACACGACGACCGCTTCGCGCGTCGATCCGCGGCTGGCGAGCGACTGGAGCGCCTCGGCGATTCCCCGCGCCTGGAAATCGATCCGCTCGCGCAGTTCGACCGGCGCGGTGCGATGACTGATTCCGACGAGGAGCAAATGCATCAAATCTGATTCGCTGGTAATTGGGCTATCTGGTTATTGGGATTGATTTGATTGTCGCTATCAATGACCAGATAACCAGATAACCCAATCACCAGATGTTAGCTGTCACTAAAAGTTGTGGCTCTTCGTGAAGAAATACGTGATCGGCACGAAGTTGAACAACACGATCAGGAACCCGAGCGCCGACAGGTACGCGGCACGGCGTCCACCCCAGCCGATGCGGCGAGCCGCGAACAGCTCGAACGAATACACGAACCAGCACAGCACCGCGACGAAGATCTTCGGATCCTCGAGCGAGATGGCCTGCACGCGCGGGTCGCCGGCATAGCCGCCGCGCGCCTGCGCCGCCCAGATGGCGCCGACGATCATGCCGATCGTCAGAAAAATCCAGCCGATGACGATCGCCCGCTGGTTCATCCGGTCGAGCACCTGCAGCGACGGCAGCCGCGCGTAGAAGAAGCCGAGGTGCTTCGCCTTGATCTCCTTGAACAGCAGCACGTAGGTGATCCCGATCACGCAGGCCAGCGCGAAGCTGGCGTAGGCGAAGAGCAGGGACGAGACGTGGACACCGAAAAGCGGGCCCTGCAGCACGGCCGCGCGGTCCTCGACGCCCGGCCTCAGCGCGGGAATGGTCTGGAGCGCGACGAGCAGCGGCAGGATGAAGACACCCATCGCCCGCTCGTCGGTCGTCATCTCGACGTAGAGATACGAGAGCGCGAGCAGCCAGACGAACGTCGAGATCGCCGAAGTGGCCCCTGCCACCGGAACGTGTCCGACCTCCATCGTCTGCATGCCGATGACGAAGGTATGGGAGAGCGCGGCCGCCACGAGCAGCGTCGTCGCGGATCGGCCGACCACGGAATTGCGCTGCGCGAAGTGCCACGCGTAGGCCACCAGGGCACAGGCATAGAGGGTGAGGGGGACGATATTCATATGAGTCTGATAGGCCGGGTAGGCCGGGCAGGTAAACCCACCTGACCTACCTGCCCCATCTCTCTTACTTGCCCCACGGTCAGTGCGCCGTCGGCGCGAAGTACCCCAGTTTGGTTCGTGCGGTCAGGCTCGGGCGCGCCACGCGGACCACGACGCGGCGCCAGGAACCGTCACGTTTGGGATTACGCGAGGTGTAGCCGACCGTGTACTGGCTCGAGAGCTCGTCGGAAATCTGACCGTAGACGTTGGACAGTTCAGACAGCTGATTGGGGAAGAAGGCGCGGGCACCGGTTTCCTGGGCGAACTGCCGCAGCACGAATTCGGCTTCCTTGAAGCCCTTGGTCGTGGTGCCGGGACCGTCCGGCGCGCGGAGGCCGATGCAATAGATCGCGGTTTCGGATCGTTTCGCCAGGTCGAGCACTTCTTCGAACGGCAGCAGGCTCGACGTGTCTTCGCCGTCGGACAGCACGACGATCGCCTGGCGGCGGATCTCTTCGGTGTTCTTCGCGACGACCTTCTTCAAATCCTTGAGGGCGATGTAGACGGCGTTGTAGAGCGACGTCGAGCCGCCGGCGGACGTCTTCCTGATCGCCTGCTCGAGCTCCGACGCGTTGTTCGTGAAGTTCTGCAGGACGACGACGCGGCTGTCGAAGTCGATCACTTCGGCGAGATCCTGCTGCCGCAACCGCTTGGCGAAGCCGATGGCCGCTTCCTGTGCCGTCGGCAGCTTGGTATCCATGCTGGCGCTGGTATCCAGCAGCAGCGCGAGTGCGATCGGCAGATTGGTGCGGTTGAAGAAGGTGACGTCCTGCTTGACGCCGTCTTCGAAAACGTTGAAATCGTCGGTGGTCAGATCGGTGACGTACTTGCCCGTTCCGTCGTTGACCGTGACATTCAGCGAGACGAGATCGACGCCGGCACGAAAGGGCGGCTGCGTGGGTTGCGGCGCTTGGGCGGCTGTCAGTTGCAGCGAGGCGGCGATAACCGCGGCCGCCAACTGCCACGGACGAGGACGGAGCTTGCCGGCGATCACTGGCGCGCCTTGGCTTCCTTGATCAAGGTCCCGCGCGCCGTGAATCCGGCCTTGGCGGCGGCGACGGTCACGCGTTCCGGCGGAATCAGCGTGTCCGGATGGGCGTACGTGATCTTGTACTGGTGTGTCAGTTCATCGCCGAGCTGCGCCAGTTTGGGGTCGAGCCCCATCGGGGTCAGCAGTTCTTCGCGCCGCCCGCCGGTCAGGCGCGGGGCTTCGTCGAGGACCATGTTGCGTTCCCTGAACTCCTCGGCGACGCTGCTCGACGGACGTCCCATCGTGATCGCGTGGAACGCCGCGCCGTTGGATTTCAACGGATCGAGCGCCTGATCGTGATGCCGGCTGCTCAGCTCCGGTCCTTCGCTCAGGATCGCGACGATCACCGGCCGCTGGGCTTCGCGTTTCTTGAAGCCCTGGCAGGTCTCGATGATGGCGTCGAGCAGATACGCGCCGGAGCCCTGGGTCGACCAGATGCGATCGATGCCCTTCTTCAATTCAGCCGGATTGGTCGTGTAGTTGGTGAACACGGTCGGCCGCTCGCCAATCGCGATGATCGCGACCTCGTTCTTCACGGCGCCGCCGGTGAGCGTCTTGACAAATCCCGGCAGTGCCGTGCGCATGTGCGAGATATCGTTACGTGCGGCCTGGCTGGTGTCGACGAGCACGGCCACCTGCATCGGTTCCAGCGCGGGCTCGACCTTGAGCACCTCGCGCGCCATGTTGTCTTCGCGGACGATGAAATCGGATGGACCGAGGTCGGCGACCGGGGCCCCGGCGTCATTGACTACGCTGACGTACATCGAGCGCTGTCTCGATTGCGCGCCGAGCGTGCTGCACAAGGCCAACGCACAAGCGGCAACCAGGAAACCGGCAGTGATGCGACGCCGATTGGTCATGGGGCCAGTATAGGTCCCGCTTTTGGAAAGCGTCAAGCGATCTGGTGGCCAAAAACGGTTTGAAATCTGTAGGTTGCGGCGAATCATTTCATCGCGACGAGAACCGGCCGGTTTCTTGACACCCCTCAGGTCGCATGTTATAAAACCGAGGCTTTTCCAAGGTCGCGCTTCATCTTCACGCGATCCGAATTCCAATGCCTTCAGCGTATATACCGATAGCCATCTTCGTCGCCGTCGCGACCGGCTTTGCATTGTTCACCTTGGTCTTTTCCGGGTTGATCCATCCGGAGAAGTACAACAAGGTGAAACTCGAACCGTACGAGTGCGGCATCGAGCCGGTCACCGATGCGCGCGATCGGTACAGCATCCGGTACTACCTCGTGGCGATGCTGTTCGTCATCTTCGACGTGGAAACGGTCTTCATGTTTCCGTGGGCGGTCATCTTCAACAAGCTCCTGCTCTTCGGCCTCATCGAGATGATGGTGTTCATCTTCATCCTGGTCGTCGGCTACTACTACGCGTGGCAGAAGGGCGCGCTCGACTGGGTGTAAATGGCTGACGAACCCAAGAGCCCTGAGCCTCCGACGCCACCGATCGCTACCCCGGGCGCCGAAGCGGCGCCCGCCGCTCCCGCGCAGGCGGCTGCCGACAAACCCGCGAGCCCGTCGCCCGCCGAACCGGCGGCCGCGCCTGCTGCGAAACCGGCTGCGCCCGCCGCGGCGAAGCCCGCGGCGCCTGCCGCCGCCAAGCCAGCGGCTGCTGCGGCAAAACCGGCTGCTCCTGCCGCGAAGGCCGCTCCGCATCCACCGCCGGCGCCGGCACCGCCGAGCGGGCCGACGGAGCCTGCGCCACCGGCCGATCTCCCGGTCCCCGTGTTCATTC
>DASSGK010000410.1:0-6730 GCA_035693505.1 Vicinamibacterales bacterium | reverse complement strand
GTTCGGCAGTTACCTGTCGCAGGTCACCGAGGTGTCCGTCGATGCGAAGGGCGCGGTGAAAGTGCATCGCGTTGTCTGCACCGTCGACTGCGGCTGGGTGATCAACCCCGACACGATCCGGCAGCAGATGGAAGGCGGCATCATCTACGGCCTGAGCGCGGCGCTCAAAGTCGAAATCACGATCAACAACGGTCGCGTCGTCCAGCGCCACTTCAACGACTATCAGGTCGTGAGGCACCAAGAGATGCCGGTCATCGAAGTCCACATCGTCCCGAGCTTCGAGGAGCCGGGCGGCATCGGCGAGCCGAGCACGGCGCTTGCTGCCGGCTCGCTCGTCAACGCTATTTACGCGGCGACAGGGAAGCGTGTCTACAAGCTTCCGGTGAAGCCCGACATGTTGACGACCAAGTCGACGGCGTAATGACACACGGTCTCACCGGGTTTTCGATCTGGCTCGGCATTCTGGCGGCGGCGGGAATTCAACTCCCCCGCCGCCCGGTCGTTTCTGGATTCCTGTTCATCGCGCTCGGCGTATGGTCGATGGTGCTGCGCTACGCAAACGTGAATCCGATCGCTCCGCCGCCTGCTCCAGTCCTTTTCGGTGCCGCCGTGATCTGGTTCGTGATCGGCGTCCGGCAACTGGTGCGGCAGTCACATCCGTAACACCCGCATAGATCCGGCTACGAGTCACCTGATCCCGATGGTTCTGATACGGGTCGACGCCAGTCGACGCCGACTGGTGTTACTCGTCCGCGAACTCGTCTCCGACCCGTTGGTGGCTCGCTTCGACTCGTGTCGGGCTCACCGCGACTCGTAACGACTCGTGACAAACCGTGGGTCTGTCGTGCCAGAATGACGGCCGTCAAGGAGCCCACCATGCGATATGTGCGAATCGGTCTGTTGATTCTGTTCGGCATCGGACTTCTCGTTCTGCCCAACGGCCTGCGCCTGTCGGCGTCAGACGGCGACACGCTGCAGCAGATGAAGGATCGCGAGGAGATCGAAGCATTGATGTGGAAGTACGCGCGCGCGCTCGACACGTTCAATGCCGAGGCGTACGCCAGCGTCTACACGCCGGACGGGCAGTTCGGCGCCGGCGCGAACGCCACGAAGGGCTCGACGGCGTTGAGGAAGATGATCGACGATCTCAAGACGAATCGGGCGGAGCGCGAGAAGACCGAGCCTCAGCCGGCGATGTATCACATGGAGATGAACACGTACATCGAGCTGCTCGGCAAGGATCGCGCGCGACACCACTCGTACTGGCAGACCGTGTTCGCGCCGAGCGGACGCGGCGCCCAGCCCAGGATTGCAGCTGCAGGCCACGGCGTCGACGACCTGGTAAAGGTCAATGGCAAGTGGCTGATCAAACTGCGCAACGTCAGTCCAGGCGATTCGGACTAGGTCGACGGCACGTAGTGTCTGCCTTTAGGCGGACCGCGCAAGTCCGGCTAAAGCCGGACACTACGTACGGTGCTGGCTGATTCGACGGATTCAAAACAGCCGCGGCCACGACGGCGCCGCGGTCTCTGCGCGCTTGGACTTCAGAATCGTCACCACGGTCCGCAGAGGCTCGGCAGGCTTGCCGAGCCCCTTTCTCTCTTTTGCCTGAGCAATCAGCTGGCGCACGCCGGCCTTGTCGGCGTCGTCTGGCGTTCGCAGCTTCACGTGTCGCATGGCTTTGCCGGATCCTTCGAGGAGGCCTTTCGGATCTTTCAAATCCACGCCTCGCGGAAACATCAGGTTGACGTGCTCGCGGTAGATGACCAGCAGGCAGATGTTGTCCTTCATCCGCTTTTCGGTCGTGCTGTAGAGGACCGACACGAGCTTCTTGATCGGAAAGATCGACTCATGACACGGGCCGATGACGTCGAGGACGACGGCTCGCGCGGCGATGAGAGTCGAGGTCGCGTCAGGTTCGAAACGGCGGAGGGCGTCGAGCAGATCAGGCGGCGTCTTCGTGAGCACGCCGTTATTTGACCATACTCGACGATACGGACAGAGACTCGATCAGAGCGCGGCTGCCGTGGTCGCGGGAATGTCGTGACCGGGCGCTGAACTCCGCGACAATGAGCTCGATCGTCGCTCCACGTCGGTCCAGAATTCGATGACCCGTCCGATGATCTCGTCCAACTGCACGGTCGGACGATAACCGACAAAGCTGCGTATCTTGCTGATGTCCGGGACTCGCCGGGGCATGTCCTCGAAGCTTGCATCGAACACTATGTTGTAGGGGACAAGCTGTATCGGCGATGCGCTGCCGGCCATGGCCTTCACCTTGCGCGCGAGATCGAGAATGCTGATTTCGGCGCCGTTGCCGATGTTGAAGACTTCGCCGGCGCTTTTGGGCTCCTCCGCCAGCTTGATCAATCCGGACACGACGTCGCCGACCCACGTGAAACTTCGCGTCTGGCTGCCGTCGCCGTGAACGAGAATCGGCGCGCCGGCCAGTGCGTGACGGACGAAGGTGGGCAGCACCATTCCGTAACGGCTGCTCTGTCGCGGGCCAACGGTGTTGAACAGTCGGACGACGGTCACCGGAAGCTGCTGCTCTTTCCAGTAACCGAGCGCAATGAACTCGTCGAGCAGCTTGCTGGCGGCGTATCCCCATCGCGTTTTTGACGGAGGTCCCAACACCAGATCGGCGTCTTCGCGGAACGGCACGACGGTCGTCTTGCCGTACACCTCTGACGTCGAGACGACAATGCAGCGCTTCGATCCAGCGGCGGCGTGTCGCAGCACGGTATCGGTGCCGTGCACGTTCGTATGAATGGTGTGGATTGGCCGCGTCACCACGAGCTTCACGCCGACGGCGGCCGCCAAGTGGTACACGGTGTCAGCTCTGGCGATCAACCGCGAAACCGGTGCGTCATCGGTCGCCGACCCCAGGACGAATGAAAACCGCGGGTCGTCGATGAAGTCCCGAACGTTCTCGAGAGAACCCGTCGAGAGATCGTCGAGGACCGTCACTTCGTCGCCGCGCGCCAGGAGACGTTCAGCGAGATGCGATCCGATGAAGCCCGCGCCGCCTGTGATGAGTGCTCGCATGTCGAGATGTTCTCCTTGATCAGAATCTGCGGACGAGCGCCATGCCGGCACCGAATCCTCGAAACGCGCCCGTCTCGAGACGACGATTGAGCGTGGCGCTGCTCGTGACTGTGACCGCCCAGGGGTGATAAATCCCGAAGGTGGCTTCGCCCGCGACGGTACCGCCGAAGTGAAAGGCCGGCGACATGTTGTCGCGCTGCGCGCCAGCACTGAGCGACAGCGAGAGGCCGATGCTCTCGCGCACTTTCACATAGGGATAAATCGCCGCCGCGTAGTACTCGTACCGCCGAGGGTCGTAGTAGCCGTTCGCGAGATCGGACGTGGTCTCGAGACGATACGCCGAGACGCCGAGGTCGAGGTTGAGACGGGCGGTGCGCGCAACCGCCCGCCTCGGCGAGATCGTCATCTCCCATCGGCGGTTGCCGTCGGAGATTTCCTGGTAGAGGGCATCGAACCCCACGTGGGTCACGAGCGACGGCGACCAGTCGAACTCGACTCGCTCGGTTGCAGCAGTGAGTCCGAGACTGACGGTTCGCGGTGAAATGACCAGCGGCGCGAACGACCGAGAGACGCCCACGCGAATCGAATCGGCGAGGCGTGCGTCGAGACCGACGTCGTACGTGTTCTTGGCACTGGCGGCGGTCGTGTAACCGGCCCGGCCTCTGAGAGTCAATCCGCCAACGCGCTGTGCGGCGCCTGCCCACGTCTGCTCGTAGACGACGCTGGTGGATCCGTCGACGCCGTCCAGCCCGGATCCGGCACGGGCGCGCAGCTGTGTGCGGTCGTATCCGGCGGCGATCTCTGTGCCGCTCCGAAGCGCGAGCGTCGCGTGTGGCGCGAAACGCTGAACCTGCAACGCATCCGAATCGCTATACATCGTGACCGGCGCCTCGGCCGTCGACGCAAGCAGCGTTCGAAGCACGTGTTCGACTGACTCGGTCTCGTGTGCGTCCGGCGCAAGGCGCCGCAGCGTGTCGAGCGCCGCGAACGCGTCGCGAACCTCGTGCTGTGCCGCGAGCGCAAGCGTATGCGTGACGTTCAATCCGATGTTGTCTGGCGCACCCGCAAGGAGCGGCGCCAGAACTTTTTCGGCTTCGCGCGGCCGGCCGGCGTTTGCCAGGATTGCCGCGACCTGCGCAGAGTAGGCGCCGGTCTCGCCGAATCGCTCGTGATACTTGTCGAGCGCCGTCATCGCGGCTCCGTAGTTGCCGCGCCACGACTCGGTTTTTGCGAGCTCGAGCCAGACGTCGCCGTTGCCAGGTTGCATCGCGAGATAGCGTTCGTACTCGCGGACGGCGACATCGGTGTCTCCCGCCCACGCGCTCACGCGCGCGTAAGACAGCGCCACCTCTTCGTCGTTGCTCGCCGTGGCAGTGAGTCGGCGGTAGCTGTCCTCAGCGGCGGGGTAGTCGGCGACCCATGTTGCGAGGACCGCTTTCGCGCGCAGGTAATCAGGCCGTTCCGGCTCGAGGGCGAGCGCACCTTCGATTGCATGGAGGGCGGCCGGCCCGCGGCCAGCCGCTGCGTACGCCTGCGACAGTCGAGCGTAACCGGACGCCTGTTTGCCGTCGGCTTTCACGGCACTCTCGAGCGCCGCGATCGCGCCGTCAACGTGCCCGCGGCGCGCCTCGATGTCGGCGATACGCGTCCACAGATCGGCTCGATGCGAATCGGTTGCGAGCACGTTCCGATACACCTGAATCGCCAGGTCCCACGCGCCGGTGCTCTCGGCCTTGAGCCCGGCGTCGGGAACGGCAGGCTGGGCCGCGGCCATCGCGGGAACGAGCGAGAGAAGCACGGTCACTGCGAGCAGCGTTGATTTCATTTGCGCCATTTCCTGTTTCCGGAGATCCACAGATCGCACGCGAAACGTCCGATGGTCCACAACTCCGATCCCAGAAGCCCGTAGCGAATCGGCGTGATCGCCAGGCCTTTGACGACGTACTCGAGACGTCGTCCTTTCATCACGGCCGCGAGTGCGGTGACGCACAGGAGCGTTTCAACCGCCACGGTCAACGCGACGCCGAACCAGTTGTGAAGAATCGCCATGATGCACAACGTCGTCGGGAAGAACACTTTTTCGGCGGCGGACATCACCAGAATCCAGCCGGCGGGCCTGCCGTACTCCAGAGTCCGCGCGCGTCCGAATGGCTGACGGTACGCTTCGCGGACGCGCCGTTGATCGAACGCCGTACTCGAGCCGCCGACGGCGCGCTCTGCGCGGTCGGGCCGGCCCGAAACGAATGCCGGTAGTTCGGTGACGTTCATGGTCAGCACGCGCATGAGCGGCGAGGTGTTGCCGGCGCCGGCGAGCAGTGGCGTGCCAAAGAGCGGTCGGCTCACCTGCGTTCCGGACGCGAGCACTCGAGAGGCGCGCGCCAGCCGCGCGCCGCGGCGTCTGGCGTACCACCGCTTGATCATTCGAAACGGGCTGCGGACGAGTGGGTCGAAGTAATAGCAGGACTGCAGGAACGCCGATGACCACAAGTAGATTTGCCGCGGCAATCGATGTACTTCCGGCTCGACGGTCGTGGCGTACACATCGGGCAGTTGGACGTTCCGGTAGCCCTCGTTCAGCATCGCGAACCCGATGAAGATGTCCTCAGAGTTCGTCAGGTCGTCGCCGAGAATCGGGCCGATGTGATCGAACATCGCCTGCACGTACTTGCGGCGATAGGCGACCGCACATCCAACCGGGTTGGTGGTCGTGCCGAAGAATTTCATCTGACCGCGATACACGAAGCGCTGAAGAAACAAATACAGCACTTCGCGATAGAGATTCGTGACGCCGCGTCTGGCGTCGCGGAGCCATCCGCCTTTTCGCAACCTTGCCGGAAGCGGGTGAGTCCTGTTGAACGCACGGACCGCGGCGCTCTCCGCAATCCGTGCCCGGTCTCGTCTCGTTTGCGGGAGCACCGTGCCGAAGGCGCTGGCTATTCCTACGCCTTGATAGAGTTCCTGAACGGTGCGCTGGATGTAGGTCGGCGACTCGAGCACCGTGTCGGCGTCGAGAATGAATTCCACATCGGAATCGAATTCCCGCGCCTGCCGTTTAATCGTGGGCGTCTTGCCGATGGGCGACCGTCTCTGAATCGCGACGAGCTCAATCCGCCGCGACTTGCAGAACGCCTTCGCGCGCGCGATCGTCCCATCCGTACTTCCGTCGTCGACGAGCACGATGCGGCGCGGACGAACCGTCTGCCGCGCAACCGATGCCAGACAATGCACGATGTTCTCGGCTTCGTTGAGCGCCGGAATGATCACGTCCACCGTCGCTTTGCGCCAGTCTTCGGCCGGCGTCGGTGTCGTCCGATCCGGACCGTGAATGAATCCGGTCAGGCTCAGAATCGTGCTCGGACTCAATACGAAAAACGGCAGTTGCGCCACGGGACGGCATTGAGCAAACGGCGCACCGGCATCGAGTTGGAGCGGATTCGGCCGATAACTTCATGGACGGCTGACAGTTACTGACGATGGCGGGCGGAACTGATACACGCAGGCGCGGCGTGCCATTCTGGTCCTGACCAGAACAACGATTGCGGATCATGCGACAACCAGTCCGAGCCGCCGCTGCGGCAGGTGCGAGATGAGATCGTTTCTGAGTCCGTTGTTTCGCGGCGATGCGCATCGCTACGTGCTTGAAAACACCCGAAACAGCGAGGTTGTCGCGGAGCATCTGCTG
>DASSGK010000409.1:0-6034 GCA_035693505.1 Vicinamibacterales bacterium | reverse complement strand
GGCTTCGCCGCAGTTCGTCGACGTCACTCGATTGCTGACCGCCTGCCGCCGCGGCGCCGGAAACGATCACGCGCGAGAACCCTCCGCCCTTCAAGCGGTCCTCGTAGTACATCGCCGACTGGTGCACCAGATCGGCGAGCGTGCCGTCGGTCTCCGCCGAGCGGTTGCGGAAGAAGATCAGCGCGGGCCCGCGCAGCAGCGCGATCGACGTGTAATCCGCAGCGATGTTGACGAGGAGCCAGTCACCGGTCGGAGCGCCGCTGCCGGCGAGTACCGCGTTAATGACGTTGAGCGTCGTCAGATCGACGAGCCCCGCGTGCGCGCCGGCGGCCGCGCACAACTGCTCGTACTCCTCGATGATCGCGCGCTTCGCGAGCGTGACGACAAACTCGTGACCGTCGGCGGCGCTGAGGCCCGGCACGTAGGACACCTGCGCGTCGTCGATCCCGAATGGCGCGCTCTTCCGCACTTGCCAGCGCACCAGCTGATCGAGATCCTGCGACCTGGCCGGCAGCTGCTCGAATCGCACGAGCGACACCTTGCCGACGACGTCGGGAAGGATCAACCCGATGCGGCGCGGGCGTCCCATTTTCTCGAGCAGCCGCGTCAGTGCGGCCACCACCGTCGGACGATCGACGGCATTGGCCCCCACGAGCGACGGCACGAGCGCACCCTGCGGCAACGGCTCGAAAGCGTGACCCGCCACGACGGGCTGGCCGCCGCGCCATTCCAGGCTGGCGGCCGACACCCGGCCGGCTGCAACCTCCACGGCGACCGCCGGGGTTGCGCCTTCGCGCCATGAAGTCAGCATGCTCATTCGACGAACGTGACCTTGTTGATTTCGCGGAGCGTCGTCCTGCCGAGCATCACCTGCTCGACGGCCGACTCGCGAAGGAAGCGCATGCCTTCCTCTCGCGCCGCCTTCTTGATCTCCGACGTAGGCCGCTTCTCGAGAATCATTTCGCGGATATGGTCGCTCAGATCCAGGAGCTCGCAGATCGCGGTGCGTCCCTTGTACCCGGTACCTCCGCACTCGATGCAGCCGATCCCCTCGTAGAACGTGTGCGTGTGCTCCAGTGCCGGATCGAGACCGGACTCCTCGAGCAGAAGTCGCGTCACACGAGTCGGACGCTTGCAGTGGTGACAGATGTTGCGCACGAGGCGCTGCGCCAGCACGCAGTTGAGCGCCGACACGAACTGGTAGGCCTCCACGCCCATGTTCAGGAAGCGCCCGAGCACATCCAGGACGTTGTTGGCGTGAACCGTCGTGAACACGAGATGGCCCGTGAGCGCTGAGTTGATGGCGATCTGCGCGGTTTCGTTGTCGCGAATCTCGCCGACCATGATCTTGTCGGGATCGTGGCGCAGAATCGAGCGCAGGCCTCTCGCGAACGTCAGCCCCTTCTTCTCGTTGATGGGAATCTGCGTGATGCCGCGAAGCTGATACTCGACCGGGTCTTCGATCGTGATGATCTTGTCCTCGATCGACTTGATCTCGGACAACGCCGCGTAGAGCGTCGTCGTCTTTCCGCTGCCGGTAGGCCCGGTGACCAGCACCATCCCGTATGGCTCGGCGATGTACTTCCGGAACCGCTTCAGCTCCGCTTCGGGAAAACCGAGGATGTCGAGCCGGAGCTCGGTGAACTGCTCGCTGATCGATTCCTTGTCGAGAATACGGATGACCGCGTCTTCGCCGTGGACGCTCGGCATCACCGAGACGCGGAAGTCGATGGTCTTGCCCGGCATCCGCAGCTTGAACCGGCCGTCCTGCGGCACGCGCTTCTCGGCGATGTCGAGCTCCGCCATGACCTTGATGCGCGAGATGATCGAACTGTGGAACTGCTTCGCGATCGGCCGCATCGCCGACTGGAGCACGCCGTCGATCCGGTATTTCACGTTCACCGCGTCGTCGGCCGTCTCGATGTGAATGTCGCTCGCGCGCCGCTGGATGGCGGTGAAGATCGTCGAGTCCACCAGGCGAATGACGGGGCTGATGTCGCTCGTCAGCCGCTCGACCGTGAGGCTGTCCTCGCCGTTTTCCTCTTCCTTCAGCAGCTGCAGCTGAAAGCTCTCGGTCGCGTCTTCGAGCACGCGCTGCGAGCTCTCGCTCTTCTTCAAGATCGAATCGATGGCGCTGCGCGGCCCGACGACCACTTTGATCGGCGTCGCGAGCAGCACACCGAGCTCGTCGATCATCGGAAGATCGGTGGGATCCGACACCACGATCTCCAGCGACTTTCCTGCGCGACGATACGGCACGAAGCCGTACCGAAGCATGAGGTCGGCCGGGATCGACCGGAACAGATCCTGATCGATCTTGAACGTGTCCATGTCGATGAACTCGAGGCGGTAGCGCTCGGCGAGCCGCTGCGCGCGCTCGAGCTCCTCGCGATGATCGACGTCGCTGATCGGGCCGAGATCGACCGGAACGGGAGGCAGATCGGCGTTTGGTGTCGTAGCCATCAGTCTATCCCGCAAGGACCGAGCTGAGCTGGAACAACGGCATGTACAGCGCCAGCACCAACCCCGCGATGATCAATCCCATCACGATGAGCAGAACCGGTTCGACCAGGGTCACGAAGCGGTCCATTGTCGTGGCAATTTCCTCGTCGTAGAAATCGGCGACCGTGTTCAGCATCTCCTGAAGCGCGCCGGTCGACTCGCCGACCTCGGCCATCTTCACGGCCACCTCGGGGAACACGTGCCGCGCTTCGAGCGCCGCCGCAAACGACTCCCCTTCCCTCACTCGTCCGCTGACGATGCCGAGCTGGTTGGCCATGAACTGGTTGCCGACGGACCTCGCCGCGATATCGAGCGCGTTGACCAGCGGAAGGCCGCCGCCGAGCAGCGTCGCCAGCGTTCGCGCCATCTGGGATGTCGCGAACTTCCTCGCGACCTGGCCGAGCATCGGCAACCGCAGCAGCATGCGATCGAAACGTGCCTGCTGTCCGGAACGGCGCAGCCAGCCAAAAAAGGCGACGACTCCTCCGACCAGCCCTGCGATGACGACCAGGAAGTGCGCGCGCAGGATTTCCGACACCCCGACGATGATGCGCGTGCTGAACGGCAGTTCCGCGCCGAAGGTCCCGTAAAAGTCCTGGAACGCGGGGACGACCTTCAGCACGATGAAGGTCACCATCGCCAGAGCCAGCGAAATGAGGATGGCGGGATACACCAGAGCCGAGACGGTCTTGCGCTTCACCGTCGCGACGACCTTGGTGTACTCGACATAGCGTCGCAGCATTGCGTCGAGGTTGCCGCTGCGCTCACCCGCAAGCAGCGACGCCGTATAAACGCTGGGAAACAGATCCCGATGCGAATCGAAGGCATCAGACAAGGCCGTGCCCGATCGAACCTTCTCGTGCACGTCGTCCAGCACACGCCGGAACGACGGCGACGTGACGCGCCGCTTCAGCAGGTCGAGCGACTGCACGAGCGGCATACCGGCCTTCAGAAGAGTCGCGAGCTCCTGGTTGAACACCAGGAACTCCCGTGTGTTGATGCCCTTGCGCTGCGGAAGATTGAGAGCAACGCCCGCGATCGAGCCCTTGGGTTGCAGCGAGAGGACGAACAGCCCTTTCTCCTCGAGCTCGTGGCGCAGACGGGCTTCGCTGTCGGCGATGTACACGCCTTCCACGATTTCCCCGTTGGGCGATGCGAGCCGGCAGCGGAATTCCACAGTCGCTGATGCCTCCGTGCGTCAGACCTGTCAGATCTGCCGTGATTGTATCAACTTTGGCACGATCTCCTTGAGTGCTTAGACCGTGCTGCGCCGCGAACGGCTGGGAGGTTGCGCGGTTTTGCTACCGGTTTGCGAGGGCGAGAATTCGCGAGACGTAGCTGCGCGTCTCCGGGTACGGCGGAATGCCGTTGAAACGCTGCACCGCGGCCTCGCCGGCGTTATACGCGGCCAGTGCCAACGCGACCGGCAGCCGCTGCAGCAGCGATTTCAGGTGCTTGATACCCGCCTCGATATTCGACGCCGGATCGTACGGGTCAGCCACGTCGTAGAGCCGCGCGGTGGCCGGCATGAGCTGCATGAGCCCCATCGCGCCCTTCGACGACCGCGCCCGCACGTTGTATGCGGACTCGACCTGAATCACGGCGCGCACCAGCTTGACCGGCACGTCCTGCTCCGCCGCGACGCGTTCGATGATTTCACTGTAGGGTCCAGCCGCTGCGGCCTGCTGGACCGTCGCCGCCGGTGCCTCGGCTTCCGGTTCCGGATACGGCACCTCGTCGGGTTCGAAACGCGCCACGATCGAAGTCTCGCAGACGATTTCTCCTCCGCCGCGGAGAACGAGCACGAGCGAATCGCCCTCGACTCGATGCCCTTTCACCGAGAGCGACCGTCCCGTGTTGAAAAAAACCAGCTCCGCCTGCACGGGGCGGGCGAAAGCCATCAAGGACACAAAGGAGACGAAGAACACAAAGCCGACACGCGCTACGCGAGCGCGGCACGCGCCGGCTTTGTGGCCTTCGTTACCTCTGGGTCCTTGACGCATTCACTATCTCGGATCGATGTACGCGTGAAAGACGCGGACGCCCAATTCTCGCGGATCCTTGTTTCCCGCCACAAGCACGGCCGGCACGTAGGTCTTATCGACCGAAATGACGAGCTCCGCCACATCCCCCCCGCCCAACTGGGACGCTTTCAGCGGAATCCTTCGCAGTTCGGGCTGTTTCGGCTGCAGCGTAAAGGAGTCGAGCACGTCGCCACCCATCGTGACCTTGACCTGCTGCGGCTCGTTCAACACGCTGCCCGGATTATCCAGGTCGAGAAAAAACGTGCAGTCCTTCTTCGGGTTCTTGAACGACAGCGTCGCGTCTTTCTTCGTCCACTGCCATTCCACCGTGCTGTTGTGCTCCGCGATCTCGCCGGGATGCCAGCCGTCCTTGAAGACCGTAAAGACGTTCTCCGTCTGCGGCTGCAGTTGAAGCTTGGCCACCTTGTAGGCGTGCTGACCCGCATCGTCGCCGGCGAGCGCGACGCGCTTCTGCGTCGTCGTCGAGTGCAGGCCCACCTGGATCGTGGCCTCGCCGACATAGGGATAGATGGGGACGAACACGGTCCTGGTGTATTCGACGGTCTGTCCGGGCTTCCACTGCGTCGTCGGGACCGGCGGATTGTGATCGAAGGCGAAAATCAGCTCGTCGTCAGCGTCGACCACGTGCACCATGACCCTGAGGTCTTCGGTGAATTTGGCATCGCTGGCGACGACGAATTTGTAGGTGATATCGATAGGGCTGCCGAGGGGCGTCTTATCGTGGTTGAGGGTGACGCTGGGGGTCGCCATCGGCGGCGCCGGCGCCTCTTTACGCCGGCAGGCCGAGAGCGCACCCGACAGCGCGACAAGCGCTGCAAGACCGAGCGCGAAAGTTGAACGCGTGGAACGTCGAATCATGGTTGAGCGGCGATTGCTGTCGAGCCGAAACGATGGTGAAAGATGGTGTGCCGGGATGATAGCGCAGTTGCCGCATCCCCCGCAATCTGTTAGAGTTCCCGCCTTCGAGCCCGCGCGCTTCGGTGGCGCTGGCCGTCACCCAATATCATGAGCCAGGATGCCCTCGGCCTCGTCGAAACTCGCGGTCTCATCGGTTCGGTCGAGGCGGCCGACGCCATGGTCAAGGCGGCGAACGTGGTCCTCATCGGGAAGGAATATATCGGCGCCGGCTACGTCACCGTCCTGTGCCGCGGCGATGTCGGTGCGGTGAAGGCCGCGGTCGATGCAGGGGCCGCCGCGGCCCGGCGCGTCGGCGAGCTCATATCCGTTCACGTCATCCCCAGGCCGCACGCGGAAGTCGAGCGGATATTGCCGAAGGGAACCCCCTAGCCTTCAACGGACAACACGGCGGCCCCTTCGGTCCGCGGTGAAGAGCCTTCAGGACGATGGCCGAATCCGTCAGCAGCCCACAAACAGATCGCGATCTCACGTCGATAGCCGAGGCCCGCGCGCTCGCCCGTCGCGCGAAACAGGCGTGGCTCGAGTTGGCAGAGTTCAGCCAGGAACAGATCGACCGGATCGTCGACGCG
>DASSGK010000408.1:0-9113 GCA_035693505.1 Vicinamibacterales bacterium | reverse complement strand
AGATCTACGTGCCGTTGACTTTCAATCCTGCGGAGCTGGTCAGCCGCATGAACTACAACTACCTGGCGGTCGGCCGGCTCGAAAACGGAGTCACGCTCAATCAGGCGCGAGCCGAGCTGAACGTGCTCTCGGCGCAGATCGAGCGCGAGCATCCGCGCGAGGCGGCGGGCATCGGCGCGGGTGCGGAGCCGATGCTCGCGGATACCGTCGGCGGGGTTCGGACGCCTCTGTATATTCTGCTCGGCGCCGTTGTCACCATGCTGCTCATCGGCTGCGCCAACCTGGCGAATCTGCTGCTGGCTCGTGCGCTTGGACGAGCGCGCGAGCTGGCGATGCGCGCTGCGCTCGGCGCGTCGCGAGGCCGCCTGATCATGCAGTCGATGTCCGAGATCGCGCCGATGCTCGCTGCCGGCGGCGCCATCGGCCTCCTTGCCGCCGCTGTCGCGATCGAGGCGATCCGTCCGTTCGTGCCGGCCGAGGTTCCCCGAGCCGAGAATATCGGGCTCAACTGGGTCGTGCTTGCCGTGGCCGCGGCGACACTGGGGACGATCGGCTTGGTCGTCTCGGCGTGGCCAGCGCTCGAGGCGTCGCGCGTCGCGCGCGGCGCCGCCGCCAGCTGGCGCGGGAATAGCGAGTCGGCGCGTCGCGCCCGCATGCGCGATGGACTGGTGGCCTTACAGATTGCGGGCACGCTGTGCCTTCTGGTCTCCGCGGCGCTGCTGACGCGCAGCCTGGCTGAATTGCGGCGGGTGAACCCCGGATTCAACGCCGAGTCCGTCTACACCGTGCACCTCGCGATTCCGCGCTCGAAGTATTCGCGAGACCTCGACGTCGCCGCGTTCGGCACGCGGATTCTCGAACGCGTCCGCGCACTCCCGGGCGTCATCTCGGTCGCCCTCGTCAATCGTCTGCCGCTCGCCGGCGGCGTTCAGACCGCACCGATCGAGTTCGAAGGTCTCGATTCAGCGGCGCTTGGGCTGAAGAACGTCGACACTCGTTCGGTGACGCCCGACTATTTCCGGACTCTCGAGATTCCGCTAGCCGGCGGCCGCGCGTTTCGGGAAACGGACGATGCCGCAACTCGGGTCGCCATCATCGACGATCGACTCGCGAAAACGGTATTTGGGGCCGCCAACCCGCTTGGACACCGAGTGCGAATCGCCGCAGGCGATGAGCCGTGGCTGACGATCATCGGTGTCGTCGGCCACATCCGGCACGACCGTCTCGAAGAGGACGCGCGCCCGCAAATCTATTTCAGCTTCAGGTACCTGACGCAGGACCGCATGGCTTTGGCCGTCCGGACGACAGCCGACCCGTCGGCGATTGCCCGGTCGCTTCTTGCGGCCATCGGGTCGGTGGACTCCGAGCAGCCGGTGTACGAAGCGCGGACGTTGGAGGAAGTGATCGACCGGTCGCTGGCACCGCGGCGACTGCAGACCGTTGTGCTCGGCGGGTTCGCGTCGATGGCGTTGCTGCTCGCGGGCATCGGCGTCTACGGTGTGATCGCGTACGCGGTGGGGCAGCGCCGCCGGGAGTTCGGGATCCGTCTCGCGCTCGGCGCGCGGCGCGGCGAGATCCTGACGCTCGTGCTGGGCCGCGGCGCCGCGCTGTTCGCAATCGGCGCCGCAATCGGCCTGGCGGCGGCAGCCGCAAGCACACGCATCCTCGGCAGCTTGTTGTTCCACGTCACGGCGTTCGACGCCGCGAGCTTCGGCCTGGCTACCGCGGTTTTGCTCGTGGTCTCGCTGGCCGCTTGCGGCATTCCGGCGCGGCGCGCGGCCGGAGTCGATCCCTCCATCACCCTCCGATCGGAGTAAGGCGCCCGCGTCCTTTGGACGCGGCGCCGGCCCGCCTACAATATCTGCATGAGATCTCGCATGATTCTCGTCCTCATCTTTGCCGTTCTTGGTACGGCCTCCTCTCACGCGCAGCGTCGCGGTGCCACGCAGCCCGAAGGGCTCGCGTTCCGATTCCTCGGTCCCGTCGTCGGCAACCGCGTGGCCTCGATCGCGGGAGTGCCCGGCGATCCGACGACCTACTATGCCGGCGCCGCGTCGGGCGGCGTCTGGAAGACGACGGACGGCGGCATTCGCTGGGTGCCGGTCTCCGACAATCTGCCGGTAACCGCAATCGGCGCGATGGCCGTGGCACCATCCGATCCGACGATCGTGTGGGCCGGCACCGGCGAGGCATGGGCCATCCGCGACAGCGACGTCATCGGAGACGGCATCTACAAGTCGGTGGATGCCGGCAAGACGTGGAATCACATGGGCCTCGATGAGACCGGCCGCATCGGCCGGATTCTCGTCAACCCGACGAATCCCGACGTGGTGTTTGCCTGTTCGATCGGCCGGATCACCGCGCCGCAGCAGGAGCGCGGCGTCTATCGAACCACCGATGGCGGCCAGCACTGGGACCGGGTGCTGTTCGTCGACGAGAACACCGGCTGCTCCGGTCTGTCGATGGACGCGAAGAACCCGCGCACGATCTGGGCCGGCACATGGCAGGTCGAGATGCACCCCTGGGCCATGCTCAGCGGCGGCGCCGGCAGCGGCATCTACGTCTCGCGCGACGGCGGGTCGAAGTGGACGAAGGTCGAGGGCGCCGGGCTCCCGAAATCGCCGCTCGGGAAGATCGACGTGGCCGTGGCGCCGAGCGACTCCAATCGCGTCTACGCGTTGATTCAAACCAGGGATCAAGGATCGGTCTGGCGCTCTGACGACGGAGGGACCAGCTGGCGCGTGGTGAACTGGTCGCGTGAGTTGATTGGCCGCGCCGGCTACTACATCAAGCTGGCGGTCTCGCCGACCAACGAAGACGAGATTCTCATCTCGAACAGCTCGTTCTTCCAGTCGGTCGACGGCGGGCAAACGTTCCGAAGCGTGCCGTGGGGCGGCGACAACCACGACATCTGGTGGGACCCGAAGGATCCGGACCGCTTCGCGATCACACACGACGCGGGCATCACCCTCACCACGCAGCACGGACGCAGCACGCAGCGGGTGACGCTGCCGATCGGCCAGATGTACCACGTCACCGTCGACAACCAGGTGCCGTACTACGTCTACTCGAACATGCAGGACGACGGGACGATGCGCGGGTCGGTGATCGCCTCCGAAGGCGCCGGCGCCGGCTACAACGGATCCGGAAACCAGTGGGACCACGGTCTTGGCGGATGTGAATCGGGTTTCACCGCGCCAGACCCGGCGGATCCCAACATCGTGTGGTCGACCTGTTACGGAAACAAGGTCACCCGTTACGACCACCGCACGAAAATTGCCCGCTCCGTCGCGCCGGCGATGATCACGCTGGACGCTCCGCCGCAAGATTCGAAGTACCGCTGTCACTGGTCGGCGCCGCTGGCGATCGATCCGTTCGATCACAACAACGTCTACTACGGCTGCAACGTCATCTTCCACACGAACAGCGGCGGCCAGAGCTGGCGCGTGATCAGCCCGGACTTGTCCACACAGGACGCGAGCCGCATCGGATCCTCCGGCGGCCTGGTGGGCGATAACCTGGGCCAGTTCGCACCGGAAGTGATCTTCGCCATCGCGACCTCTGAGGTGGAGAAGGGCCTGATCTGGGCCGGGACCAACGACGGAAAGATCTGGTACACGCGCGATGGCGGCCAGAAGTGGAACGACGTGACGAAGAACGTCACCGGCCTTCCCGCGTGGGGAGTGATCTCGAAAATCGAGCCGTCACACTTCAACGGGGGAACCGCGTACGTCGCCGTCGATGCGCACCTGATGGACAGCCGCGAGCCGTACATCTTCAAGACGACCGACTACGGCGCGACCTGGAAACGGGTCAGCGGCGATCTGCCCAATGCGCATCCGCTGTCGTACGTGAAGGCGGTGGCGGAGAACCCGAACAAGGCGGGGATGATCTTCGCGGGCACCGGCCACGGGTTCTTCTATTCGACCGACGATGGCGGACACTGGACCGAACTGGCGATGGGTTTGCCGCATGCGCCGGTCAGTTGGATCGTGGTGCAGAAACAGTTTCACGACGTGGCCATCTCGACCTACGGCCGAGGTCTGTACGTGCTGGACGACATTACGCCCCTCGAGCAGGCCACGCCGGCGACGACCGATGCCGCCGCGCACCTGTTCACGCCGCGTTCGACGTATCGCTGGTCGCAGCGCAGCCGAGCGCTGATCAACTTCTCGTTGAAGAGCGAGCCGCGCGGCGCCGTTCAGCTTCAGGTGCTCGACTCGGATGGAAAGGTGGTCCGCGATCTGCGATCGACGCCGCACGCCGGCCTCAATCGCGTCGCGTGGGACCTGCGGTACGAATCGCCACGCCTGATCGCCATGCGAACCACGCCGCCAGAGAATCCACATATCTGGGAAGAGCCGCGTTTCCGCGGCCAGGACACGCGCCCCGTCACTCATTGGGGCCTGGAGCCGGCGCAAGTGGGACCGCTCGTCGTGCCGGGCAAGTACACCGTGAAGCTGACCGTCGACGGTCAGTCGTCGTCGCAGCCAATCGAGATCCTGAAGGATCCCAAGATCGCTACGTCAGTCGCCGATCTCGATCTGTCGGTCAAGCTGCAGCTCAGGCTTCGCGACGACATCTCGGCGGCCGCCGACATGGTCAACACGATCGAGGTCATGCGCAAGCAATTGGAGGACGTGAGCAAGGCGTACAAGAACGACCGATCGAAGGACGCGCTGCTGAAGCAGATCGCCGACATGGACAAGAAACTGTTCGATGTGGAAGCGCAGCTGCTCGAGCCGGCGCAGATGACGAGCGACGACAAGTATTTCCAGCAGGCGTATCGCGTCTACATGAACCTGATCTGGCTCAACGGCGAGGTGGGGCCCGGCGCGGGCGACGTCTCGGGAGGAGCCGATTTTCCACCGACCGACACGTCGGTCAACGTCATGGAGTCGATCGAAAAGGATCTGAATACCGCCAAGGCGGACTACAAGAACCTGATGGAGCGCGACGTGCCGGCGTTCAACCGGGCGATCGGGAATGCCATCACGCCTCTGACCGGGAGATAGATCACGATTCGGAAAAAACCGCGGAGATCGCAAAGATCGCGGAGGGATCCGCAGAGAGAATATTTGGCTCTGCGGTCTTGGCGGTCTCCGCGGTTTCTTCCTAGTCGGCCCTCAGGGCGATGATGGGATCGATTCTCGACGCTCGTAGCGACGGCAGCAGGCAGGCGAGTGCCGCTACCAGCGCGAAGGTGATCGCCACGCCGGCGTAGACGGCGGGTTCGAGTGGACGAACGTCGAAAAGAAGTGTCTGGATGATGCGCGCGGCGCCGGCTGCGGCCGCCAGACCCACTACCAACCCGATCGCAACCAGTTCCAGGCCGCTGCGCATGATCAGGCGTATCACCTGAGCCGACTGCGCGCCCACCGCCATCCGGATCCCGATCTCCGCGGTGCGCTGCGACACCGCGTACGCCAGCACCGAGTAGAGACCCACCACGGACATCACGAACGCCAGCCCGGCGAAGATGGTGGTCAGCGTGGCGACGATGCGCTGTGTGCCGAGGCTGGTGGCGACGTTGGTTTCGAGTGTCGCGAAGAACGAAATCGGTTGATTCTTGTCGACCTCGGCAACAGCAGCGCGAATGATCGCTTGCAGCGCCGCGGGATCGCCGCTCGTTCGCGCGACGACGTTCATGCCGGGCCGCCCGAGCTGCCGCATCGGATAGTAGATTTCGTCCGGCACCGGCGCGTTGAGGCCGTTGGTCTTGACGTCGCGGATGACGCCGACGATTTCGCACTTGATGTCGGCGTCGCGACCGCGCATCAGCGTCTTGCCGAGCGCCGACTCACCGGGGAAGACATGACGCGCGAACGCATCGTTGACGATGCACACGTTCGGGGAGCCGTCGCGGTCCGTGGCGCGGAACGGGCGTCCATCGGCGAACGCGATCCGCATCAACTGAAAGTAATCGTCGCTGACGATTTCAAATCCGGCGAGCGGCCGCTGCGGCAGCGGCAGGACGTCGCGGCCGCCGACGCTGTAAGGCGCCCGCGCATTCCCGGCCAGCGGCAGGCCGATGGTCGCCGCGGCGGCGGTGACCGCCGGGTACGCGCGCAGCCGCTCGATGACCTGGTTGAAGAACTCGGCCTGCTGCGGGTTGGTCTGGTAGCGCGTCAGCGGCACGCCCACGAACGCGGCGGCGGCGCCGGCCGGGTCGAATCCCGGCGGCGTCCGCTGCAGGTTTACGAAGCTCAGAAGCAGCAGGCTCGACCCGACCAGGAGCACGACCGACAGCGCGACCTCGGCCACGATCAGCGTCGCGCGGAAGCGCCCGCCGCGTTCGCTGGACGAACCGCGCGCGCTGTCCTTGAGCACGTCGACGAGACGCGACTTCGACGCTTGCATCGCCGGCGCCGCGCCGACCAGGAGCGCGCTCACGAGCGTCACGCCGCCGGTGAAGAAGAGCGCGCGCCAGTTGAGCGTCAACGTGGTGTTCGGCGGCAGCTGCGTCGCGATCGTCGACTGAATCGCCGAGAGCGACCAGAGGGCGGCCAGCACGCCGAGCGTGCCGGCAATGAGCGAGAAGACGAGGCTTTCCACCAGGAACTGCCGCACCACTTGTGCTCGCGTCGCACCGAGCGACTGACGGACCGCAATCTCCTTGTGTCGGGCCGTGAGCCGTCCGAGAAAGAGCGAGGCCACGTTGGCGCAGGCGATCAGCAGCACGAAGCTGACCGCACCGATGAGCGTGTAGAACGCCGGCTCGAGGTTGCCGACCAGCGCCGCCACGTACATGCGCGGCTCGCTGATGTTGTTGGCGTCGAGCTTCGAGGCGAACTGTTCCTTGTAGGCCCGGCTCAGCGCCGCCAGTTCCTGGACGGCCTGCTGCAGCGAGACGCCGGGCTTCAGCCGGGCGATCGGCTGCGCATAGCCGGCGCCCGCCTGGATCTGAATCGCGGTCAATCCGCCGATCTCGAACACGCGCGGCGCGAAGACCTGGACCTGCGAAAACGGCGGGCTGAGCCTCGGCGGGAGGATGCCGACCACCTGCCAGGGCTGTCCGTTGAGCGTGATGTTCTCCCCGACAAGCGACGCGCGCCCGCCGAACCGTGTCTGCCACAGCTCGTGACTGAGGATGCACACCGCCGGCCCGTTCGGCTGATCTTCGTCGGCGGTGAAGTTGCGCCCGCGTGCCGGCAGGATGCCGAGCGTCGGGAAGAACGTGGCGCTCACACGTTGGCTGTTCAACTGTTCGGGATCGCCGTTTCCCGTCAACGTGAAGTTGTCGAACGCCGAAATCCCGATCGACGAGAACGAGTGCGCGTGGTCTCTCAGATCCTCATAGCGCGGCCACGACAGCGCGGGCGCGTTGAAGTTGAGCGCGAGGTTGTTCGTCCAGATCGCGACGAGCGACGAGGGGCGCGGAATCGTGACAGGGTTGAGCACGAGCCGGTCGTAGACGGAGAAGAGCGTCGTGTTCGCGCCAATCCCGACCGCGATCGTGATGACGGCGACGAGCGTGAACGCCGGGCTCTTTCGCAACGCACGAAGGGCGGCTTTGAAATCCGACATGGGTCTATGGATTTGAGCATTGCACGTGCCACACGACCGGAAGGAACCGTGGAGCGCGCAAAGACCGCGGAGAGAACATGTTGCTCGGAGAGTTCCGGCCTCGACGCGCTCGGCGGGCGAGCACCGATGACCGGGCGTGGAACGAACGCGTCCCACAAACGAAACGAAAAACTGCTTTTCTTTGCGATCTCAGCGGTCTCCGCGGTTTCTTCTTACCGTAGATGTGCGAGGGCCGCGGCCATCTTGTCGATGTCTTTGCCGTACTGCCCGCGCGGAGCGGTGTTCACGAACTGCTCCATGTAGGGACGGGCTTCGGCCGGACGCCCGTCCTGAACGAGCTGCACGCTGAGATCGTAGAGGGCGTCGAAGTTCGACGGCTGCAGCGCCACGGCGCGCTCCCATCTCGCGATAGCCGTCTTGCGATCACCCTGGCGAATCGCGACCATCGCGAGGCCGGCGTGTCCCTGCGACGAATCGGCGTTGGACGCCAGCGCCTGCTCGAAGGCGCGCTTCGCCTCCGACAAGCGGCCCGCGTCGAGGTGCACCGCTCCGATATTTTCAAACGTCATCGCATTGCCCGGATCGATCGACAGGCTGCGCGTGAACGTCGAAAGCGCGTCGACGGCGCGGCCGCCGCGGGCGTACGCGATCCCGAGCGCGTTCAGCGCGTCGAGCGTCGGCTCGCTCGCCACCGCCTGCGTCAGCAGTTCGATCGCCGCGCCCGTCTGACCGGCCTCGCTCAAGTACGTGCCGAGCTGAATCTTCGCGCCCGCCGTCGGCGGGGTCCTGGCGAAGGCGTCGCGCAAAGACGCGATCGCGCCGGTGAGATCGCCCATGCGCCACAAGTCGAACGCGAGGTGACGCGACGCCGCCATCATGTCGGGACGCTGCGCGAGAATTCGCCGGTAGCGTGCGATGCCATCCGGCAGCTTTCCCTCGTCGTCGAGCGCCACGGCCTCGTGCATCAGGCGATCGACTTCGACGAGCCGCTTCGGGTCGTCCTGTTCGCCGTAGGTCGATTTGATCGGCGCGGAACCCGACACGTAGCCGAGGGCGCGGAGTCGAGCGGCGACGTCCGGCGCCTCTGGCTGTTTCTCGCCGGGAGCCGAGGCGTGATAGTCGTTCAGGCGTGCCGCAAGGACGCGCACGCGTTCGCCGGCGGTGTCAGCAAGATTGTCCTTCTCGCTTCGGTCGGCGGCCAGGTCGTACAGTTCGGGAATCGGCAGGCGAATGTATTTCTCGCGTCCAGCCAGCACGCCGTCGAGCGGCGCGAAGCCAAAGTCGAGCATCGACTCCATCGCCTCGAAATACGACGCCCGCGCGGCGCCGCCTTCGCGATCCGCGCGCGTGCGGAGTGTATGTCCCGGCAACTCGGGCGGAACGGGGAGCGCAAGCGCGTCCAGAATCGTCGGCACGATGTCCACATGCCGCGCAAGCTGATCGGACGTTTCGCCTGGCCGGCCCGACCCACCCGACCCACCTGACCCACCCGACCCACCCGACCCACCTGACCCACCCGACCCACCCGACCCACCTGACCCACCCGACCCACCCGACCCACCTGACCCACCCGACCCACCCGACCC
>DASSGK010000407.1:0-13116 GCA_035693505.1 Vicinamibacterales bacterium | reverse complement strand
GTCAACAACAACGCCGCCGCGACGATGCTCATGCTGGCCGCGCTGGCGGCAGGTCGAGAGGTCATCGTGTCGCGCGGCGAGCTGGTCGAAATCGGCGGCGGCTTCCGCGTGCCTGACGTCATGGCGCAGTCGGGCGCGATTCTGCGTGAGGTGGGGACGACGAACAAGACGAGAGGCTCAGACGTTGCGGCCGCGATCAGTGAACGAACTGCACTCATCCTGCGCGTCCACCCGTCAAATTTTCGGATCGAAGGGTTCACCGAGCGGCCGTCTCTGACGGATCTCGTCGCGATCGGCAGGAAATTCAACGTCCCCGTCGCCGAAGATCTCGGAAGCGGCAAACTAGGCCCTCATCCAGGCCTTTTCGAGGGTCAGACCTGGGTCAGACCTGGGTCAGACCTGGGTCAGACCCGGGTCAGACCTGGGTCAGACCCTGTTGGTGGGGAACCGGCGGTTTGCGATTCGATTCGGGCGGGCGTTGACGCCTGCTGCTTCAGCGGAGACAAGCTCCTCGGCGGACCGCAGGCGGGCATCATCGTCGGACGTTCTCCACTGATTGCGAGAATGCGCACGCATCCGCTGATGCGCGCATTGCGCGTCGACAAGATGACCTACGCCGCGCTCGAATCGACACTGATTGAGTACGCCGCCGGCCGGGCGGAGGAGACAGTGCCGGTGCAACGGATGCTGACGGCGAGCGCGGACGAGATTCTCGCGCGCGTCAACGCGCTGACGACGGCGTTGGCCGCGACGAATGGCTGGCGCTGCGAAGTCGTGCCCGGCGCGTCGGCGGTCGGCGGCGGCAGCGCCGCGGGCGTGGAGCTGCCGACGTGGCTGGCGGCGATCACGAAAGATGAAATCTCCGCCGATGCGCTCGAGTCGATGTTGCGTCGTCAATCGCCGCCGATCGTCGGCCGGATCGAAGACGGCCGGGTCGTGCTCGATCTGCGCACCGTTCTCCCCTCACAGGACGCGCTGCTTCTCGCACTCCTCAGCGAGCTGTAACGCTCCCATCGTTGCCAATTTTTTGGCACCGCCTCGTGGACGCTGGAGCTCCCGGCGCCGATCGGATCGGTCGGACCGATAGGACCGCAAGGCCCGCCGGTCCAGCGGGCCCTCCGGGAGTGGCCAGCGGCGACAGTCTGTCGCTTGTCGATCAGAACGGACAGCATGTCGGTCTCGCGTCCGAACCGTTCAGCGGACTGCTGTTGCGGCACGTCGGTAGCGACGCGATCGTCTTCTTCGCATCGACTGGCGGAATCGAAACCGCGCCGCTCGACTTCTACCATACGAAGGAGACTGTTCGGACGGCCGCTATATCTCGATCACCGGCGGCTCCGGGTTCGCGTACTATGCGTCGATCCGCGGCGGCACGGCGTTCTATACGAAGTTCGCGGACATGTCGGGGATGCCGGCCGATCCCATCGTCGCGGTCGAGCACTTCGAGGCGAACGAGGACGCGACGCTGACCGGCGTGTGCACGGCAGCATCGGACCCGGGTCCGGTCGGGCCTCTGACAAAAGCGCACGATCCGGCGCTCGCGAATCTGGCGCTGCCGCTTCGTCTCAAGTAAACACGTTCGGGCGCCAAGCCGCCTTATAATCCGCCGCATGAGTCGACGGCTTCGCGTCCTCGTGCATTCGACCTGCCTGACACTATTCCTCGCGCCGGTCGCGTTCGCACAAACGCGGCCGGCAGCGGGTCCTACGGACCTGGCATCGGGGCAACGCATTTTCGATGCGCAATGCGCGTGGTGCCACGGCAACGGCGGCGACGGCGGCACCGGTCCGAATCTGCACGGTAAACTGCGCCACGCCACTACCCTCCCATCCATCGTTGACATCATCACAAAAGGCATTCCGGGCACCGAGATGCCGTCGTTCCGACTCACCGAACGGGAAACGAAACAGGCCGCGACCTACGTGGTGTCGCTCACGCGTTCCTCGCTGAAGGCTGGACCTGGCAACGCCGAACGCGGCGCCGCTCTGTATCAGTCGAGCGGCTGCGGCTCGTGCCACGTCGTCGAGGGGCGCGGCGGCATCCTCGGTCCTGAACTGACCGACATCGGCGGACGCCGCGGCGGCGTGTATCTGCGTGAGGCAATCGTCAAGCCGGCAGCCTCGCATCCACCGGGGTTCCTGGTCGTTCGCGCGGTGCCGACGAGCGGCGCCGAGGTTCGCGGCGTTCGCGTCAACGAAGACGTGTTCTGGATCACCATCCGCGATGCGAGCGGCGCCATACACACGCTTCAGAAGTCCGACCTGTCGCGCGTCGATCGCGAGCTCGAGGGGACGCTGATGCCGTCGTACGAATCGAGGCTGTCGGCACCGCAGCTCGACGATCTGGTCGCCTACCTGGCGACACTGCGAGGTGCGAAATGATCCGCTCGGCTAAAGCATTCGCGCTCCTGATCGCCGCCGCGACGCTGTCGGCAGTTCCGCTGCTGGCGCAGGACGGCCAGTGGCTGATGTATTCGGGCTCGTACAGCTCGCACCGGTTCTCGCCGCTGACGCAGATCACCGCGGGCAACGTCTCGAAGCTGCGGCCGGTGTGGGTGTACCAGCCGCCGGGCACGGGCTCGGTCGAGTCGACGCCGGTCGTCGTCAACGGCGTGATGTACGTCACGTCCGGTCCGACGATGGTGGCGGCGCTCGATCTGAGGAGCGGCAAGCCGCTGTGGGAGTGGACGCGGCCGATCGCGCCGAGCGTGCTGAACCTCGGATTCCCGCGCGTCAATCGCGGCGTGGCCGTCCTCGACAATATGGTCTACGTCGGGACGCTGGATGGCTACCTCTTCGCGCTCGACGCCCGCGCCGGCATCGAGCGCTGGTCGGTGCACGTCGGCGAGAACACCGTCGGCCACTCGATCACCGCCGCGCCGCTCGTCGTCGGCGACAAAGTCGTCGTCGGCATCAGCGGCGGCGAAGCCGGCATCCGCGGTTTTCTCGATGCCTACGACACGAAGACCGGAAAACAGGCGTGGCGCTTCTACACCGTGCCGTCACCCGGAGAGCCCGGCAGCGAAGGCTGGCCCGGCGACAGCTGGGTTCACGGCGGCGGTGCGACGTGGCTCACCGGGTCGTACGATCCGGCGCTGAAGCTGCTCTACTGGGGCACCGGCAATCCGGGACCGGACTGGGACGGCGACTCGCGCAAGGGCGACAACCTCTACACATCGTCGCTGGTCGCGATCGATATCGACACGGGCAAGCCGCGCTGGCATTTTCAATTCACGCCGCATGACGTGCACGACTGGGACGCGAACCAGATCCCCGTGCTCGTCGACACACAGGTCGGCGGACAGGCGCGGCAGCTGGTCGTTACCGCCAACCGCAACGGGTTCTACTACGCGCTCGATCGAAAAACCGGCGAGTTCGTGTTCGGCACCCCGTACGCGAAGCAGACGTGGGCAAAAGGTCTCGACGATCACGGCCGGCCGATCGAGATTCCCGGCATGGAGCCGTCCGAAAAAGGCACGCTGGTCTATCCGAGCCTGCAGGGATCCACGAACTGGGCGAGTCCGTCCTACAGCCCCGCGACCGACATGCTGTACGTGCCGGTGCGTGAGATGGGATCGGTCTATTACAAGACCGGCGTGGAGTACAAGCCGGGGACGTACTACACCGGCGGCAGCGAGAAGCGGCTGGACGAGGAATCGTGGGGCGCGGTGCGCGCGCTCGACGTGAAGACCGGCAAGCAGGCGTGGGACTTCAAGCTGCCGACGCCGACGTGGGCTGGCGTGATGGCGACCGCGGGGGACCTCGTGTTCAGCGGATCGAACGAGGGCAACTTCTTCGCGCTCGACGCGAAGAGCGGGAAGCCGCTGTGGCAGTTTCAAACCGGCGGCCCGATCCGATCGGGGCCGATGTCATACGCGGTCGGCGACAAGCAGTTCGTCGCCGTCGCCGGCGGTCACGCGCTCTTCGTGTTCGGTCTCGACCAGCCGTAGATCGCCGCCATCACGCGTCCGACGATGGCCCCGGGTGTGCTCGTGATGACGGACGCGATCATGAGCAACAGCGGCACACCTGGGAAACCCTCGAAGAGTCCGCCGCTGCCTTCGATGGCCGCCATGGTCTCCGGGCCGTGAGAGACGGCGAGACACAGGAGCGTGCCGGCCATCCCGAGATAACCACCGATCGTCGCGGCGATCAGCGCCAACAGCACGCCGGCGCGAAGGTGCCCTGTCCGCCACGCGTGCCAGGCGCCGCAGCCGGAAAACGTCGCCATGAGTGCCCAACTCATGACCGCCGACCGAAACGCGATCACACCGGGCGTGTAGTGAATCGGCGCGAGCGTATCGAGAAGGTAGCGCCAGACGCAGATTGCGGCGACGAGCACGCCCCACGCCCACGTCGCGCGCAGTACATACCCCGCCACCTGCCGGATATACCAACGATTCGCTTTCGCGCCGAGCACGGGCACGATCGCTTCGCGGTACTCCTCGAGGAGATCGCCGGAGACGCTGTCGCGGTCTTCCTTACGGAGTATCAAGCGCAACAACGATTCAGCCCATGAGGGAGGCAACGTGGTGGGACGATCGATCGTCATGCCATGCTCCTTGCCTTGACCAGCGGCCACTTCAGGCCGCGCCAGATATTCTCCACGGCTTTGCGCGCGTCGTTGAGCGCGCGGACGCCGGCCGGCGTCAGGCGATAGTAGCGGCGCGGGCGGCCGGCCCGGACCGGCGTTCCCGATCCGAGCTTCGACGACAGCAGCCGCTTGCGCTCCAGACGATCGAGCGTCGCATGAACGGCGCCGGGTGCGACGTCGCGATCGAGTCTCGCTTGAACGTCCTTCAGGATGCCGCGGCCATACGCTTCGTCGCCGAGACGGATGACGGTGATGAGTACGGCTTGCTCGAAGGCGCCCAGCGCGTCGGCCATGTGTAGCCTACATTGTAGGAATATTGGACGCGCTGTCAAGACACATTACGCTCGGCTAAAGCCTTCGCGCTCCATAAGAGAGCTGAGGCCTCGCGCGACATGAAAGATCTGAAGCCTTCGCGCTACTTAACGAGCGGCGTCTCCGGCCAGGTATCCCGGGCGGGCCTTGATCGTCGTCCGACGATTCTTCACGCGCACGTCGAGCTTGTGCCAGCCGTCCCTGGACACGCCCTTGGGGGTGTAGCTCACGAGGTACCGATGGCGGAACTCCTCGAGGATGCTGAGAAACGTCGCCGCGAGGTTCGTCGCCTTCTCGATCTCGAACAGGCGTCCGCCGGTGAGCGACGTGATCTCGCGCAGAAACTCCGGCTTGAGCCGCGACACGACTGACACGCCGTAGACGACCACGTCCGCGCGCCTGGCTGTGTCGAGCACGGCATCGGCTCGAAGCCAGCTCGATGTGTCCACGCCATCGCTGAACACGATCAACAGCGCTCGTCCCGCGTCGGACTCACCGACCATGATTCCGGCATAGCTGCCGTCGATCAGAGCGGTCTGGCCGCTGCCGCCGGTTTCGGCAAGCGCCGCCTGCACCGACGCCACGTCCGATGTCAGCCGCGCGCCGAGCTGCACGGCATGGCTGAACGTCACGAGCGCTGCCTGATCGCCGGATTTCAGCGCGGCAAGCACCTTGCTGCCGCCGTCGCGCAGCCGATCGAGGCGCTCACCGGCGACGCTGTCACTCATATCGAGCGCGAGGATGACGTTCAGCGGCACCTCGTCGAAGCTGACCAGGTCCACGGCTTGCGGCACGCCGTTGTCCAGGATCTCGAAGTCTTCACGGCCGAGGCCGAGGACCGGCTTGCTGCCGTCGGTCACGAGCACATCGACGCGGACCGCCTCGATTCTTGACGAGAATTGCTGCGCGCGGTTCGGGCACTCGAGCAGCACGACGAGGGCCGCCACCATCGGGAGCCAGCGCCTCACTGGAGACGCTCCGCTCGGAACGGCTCATGGACAGCGGCAAGGCGATCGTCGGCATCACGCGCCTGCGACACGTAGTACCACCACCACGGATCGTCGTTCTGGCTCCGTTCGGCACCCGAGAGCGCGAATAGCCGATCGATGGCGCGCAGCGCCCCGGGGCGATCGCCGGATCGCCGCGCCAGCTGGCTGAGTGCGAGCAGCGGCGACTGCGCCATCGGCGCCAGCGAGGCGGCCCGTTCGTATGCGGTTCTCGCGGCATCGCGGTTGCCGATCGTTTCTTCTTCCGCTCCCAGAAACAGCCGCGCGAAGTATTCGAGCTCCGGATCAGACAGCGCGGGAGCCGCACGCCTCAACTCGACGACGGCCTCCGCATGACGGCCGAGCAGCGCGAGCACCCGTCCGTGATGCATCCGTCCTTCAGCGTGATCGGGACTGAGCTCCAGCGCGCGCTGAAAGAAAGACTCCGCTTCGCGAAGCTCGGCGCGTTCGGATCCGACGTCGAGGGTCACGCCCGTCGGCAGCACGGCGGATTGCACGGCGGTCTGGACCGGCAGCCCCGCGAACGTCTCGCGCTGAAAACCGGACAGCATCAGCAGGGTGGGATCGGCGGGAAAGAGCTCGCGCGCGTGATCGAGGTGCAGCTTGTCGTGGTCCTCGCGCAGCTGCATCCAGGCGACGGTCGCGCAGTACCACGCGCGCACCATGGCGTCGCCGCCTGGAGCCGGGCGATCGCTGCCGCGCGGGACGACGAGGTCGAGGAGCATCCGGGCGATCTCCCAGTGAACGGCCGACTGCGACAGGTCGACCTCACGGCCGTCGGAGATCTCCATGCGGAATCGATTCGGCCCAATCGACGTTCGCGATTCCGGCGCCGCCGCCATCGCGAGCGGAGCGAGCACCGGCACGTCGGCGTGCAGCAGCGCGCCGCGGCGGACGATGTAGTTGCGATCGCCCCGGTCGTTCGAGGCGCGCGCGAGCGCCGCGAGCTGGCGAAGCTCGCCGTCGAGCTCGTTCTCCGCGCGCAGGGCCATGCACTCCGCTTCGAACAGGAGTCCACCGGCGGCGCAGGCGAGCACTTCCAGGCGGTGGAACTGCGCCTTCGAGTACCGCATCTGCACCGACGCCTTCTGCTCTGCCGGACGGACATACAATGTCGGCGACAGCTTCCCTACGCGGCGCATCACCTGCACGAGGGCGTTGGTATCGAGCCACAGCGCCTTGAGCTGCGGGTTCGGCCAACCCGCAATCTCGCCCAGCTCCTCATCGTCTTCGCCGGGTGTGTGACGGGCAGCCAGCTTCAGCCATCGTTCGAGCCGCTCGACTCGCCCCTTCTCGACCTCCTGCGGTACAGGCGCAGATGCAATGGAGCGCCCTGGCGAACGCTGGGCCGCAACCGGCATCTCACCCGTGCCGAACAGGCAGATGCAGAGGACGACCGAGAACGTCCACCCGGCAGTCACGACGTGCTGCTGATGCGAAATTGGCCGACGCCCATCGCAAAGGAGTCGGACGCTGTCGCGCGGGAGTCCGATTCGATCGCTCATTGCAGGCGGTCTACGAGGTACGGTTGGTGCAACGCTGAAAGCAGGTTGTCGGCATCGCGCGCCTGCACGAGATAGTACGTCCACCACGGGTCGTCGCGATCGTGGTCGGGATCGTCCTGCAGGGCGAAGAGCCGTTCCGCCGCGCGCAGGGCGCCATTGCGATCGCCGTAGCGGCGGGCAAGTTGACTGAGCGCCAGCAGAGGGGATTGCGCATGCGGAAACAGCGCGGCGGCCCGTTCGTACGCCGCCTGAGCCGCCTCACGATTCCCCATCGCCTCTTCTTCGGCACCAAGGAACTGGTGGGCGTAGTAAGACAATTCGGGTTCGGTCAGCTCCGCCGCCGCACGCCGCAGCTCGACAACGGCCTCGGCATGTTTGCCGAGGCCTCCGAGGACGCGACCAAAGCGCATTCGCGCTTCGACGAAAGAGGGTTTGACTTCCAGCGCCCGGCGAAAGAGGCGCTCGGCGTCGCGCAGCTCCGACGGCGCCGAGTCGACGCGTACCGTCACGCCAGTCGGAAGAGCGGCGGACTCAACGGCCGACTGAATCGCCGCCCCCGCGAACGTTTCCTTCTGACACGCTGCCAGAAACAACAAGTCGGGATCGTCCGGAAAGATTCGCAAGCCGCGCGTGAGGTGCATCTCGTTGTGATCCTCGTGGAGCTGCATCCACGCCGACGTGGAGCGATACCACGCGAGCACCATGGCGTCGCTGCGCGGCTCGACCCTGTCCTGGCCCTTCGGGATCACGAAGTCGAGCAGCATGCGCGCGATCTCCCAGTGCACCGCGGTCTGACGGAGCGCCAGTTCCTGGCCGTCCGAGATCTCCATCCGCCAATTGTGGGAACCATTGCCCGGCCGCGCGTCGAACGGCGCATCCATGGCGGGCAGCCTGAGCATGCCGATGTCGCTGTGCAGGAGCGCACCCCGACGGACGATGTAGTTGGGATCGCCGCGCTGCGTGGAGGCGCTGGCGAGCATTGACAACTCCCGCAGGTCACGATCGATCTCGTCTGATCCCTTGATGATCAGCGTGCACTTTGGGTCGAAGAGATCGCCGGCGGCGGCGCACGACAGCACGGTCATCCGGTGCGCCTGCGCTTTCGAGTAGTGGACCTCGGCCGAGGGAGCGCGGAACGAAGCCGAGTGTCTCATGCGCGCGAGCTGAATCAGAATCTCAGCGTCGGCCCAGAGAGCCTGCAGGTTCTGGTTCGACCAGGCGGCCACCTCGTCGAGCGCTGCATCGATTTCCCCAGGCTCGTGACGCGCGACGAGCTTGAGCCAGCGCTCGAGGCGTTCGATCCGTTCCGGTGTGACCGCTTCCGGCAGCGCCGGTCGCGTGCGAGCCATCGTCAGCTGACCGGCGGAGACACTCGCCGTGCAGGCACCGAGCACGCCAAGGCACACGAGCAGCGGGATACGCCGCATCGCGACATCGTAACGCCGGTCCGGCCTAGAACCCTGGAGAAACCGAAACTTGACTCTTTGAGTCAAGTTTCGGGGCTCACCAGTGAACTATAGCGGGCCGAGGCCCTCGGTGGGCCGGAGGCTCGCTAGAAGATGGTGGAAATCGACGCGGCAGCCAGGTCCAGGACGCGCGTCGGCAGGATGCCGAGATAGAAGATGAGAATCGCGGAGACGACCAGCGCCGCGGCGGCGACCTTGGGCACCGCGGGAAATTGCGCCGGCACGTCGCTCGGCGTCATGTACATCTGGACGACGATCCGCAGGTAGAAGAAGACGGAAATCACGCTCGTCAGCACGCCGATAATCGCCAGGCCGGTATAACCCGCCCTGACCGCCGCGCTGAACACGTACCACTTCGCGATGAAGCCCGCCATCGGCGGGAACCCGCCGAGCGAGAGCAGGAAGATCGTCATCAGCGCGGCCAGCACCGGATGATCGTTCCAGAGGCCCGCGTAGTCTTTCACTTGGTCGTTCGGCCGGTCCGCGCTGTCGAGCAGCGCGATGACTCCGAAGGCGCCGATGTTCGTGATCGCATACGTCAGCAGATAGAACAGGACGGCGCCTTTGCCGAACTCGTTGCCCGAGACCAGCGCGACGAGGAGATATCCGCCGTGACCGATGCTCGAGTACGCGAGCATCCGTTTCACGCTCGATTGCGTCACACCGGCAACCGTGCCGACAATCATCGTCGCCGCCGCCAGAACCCAGACGACGTCGCTCCAGTTGCCGCGCATGGGTTCGAAGGCCGACAGAAACACGCGAACGAACGCCGCGAAGGCGGCGGCCTTCACGCCGGTCGACATGAACGCGGTCACTGCCGGGGGAGCCCCTTCGTACGCATCGGGTGTCCACATGTGGAACGGCACCGCCGCCACCTTGAACGCGAAGCCAACGATCAAGAGGCCGAGCGCGAGCATCTGCATCAGCGTCGGCGACATCGCCTGCGCCGCCATGAAGTGCCCGATCTTGTCGAGCCGCGTCGTGCCGGCGAGCCCGTACGTGAAGGCAATGCCGTAGAGGAAGAACGCGCTGGAAAAGGCGCCGAGCAGGAAGTATTTGAACGCCGCCTCGGTCGACGCCGGCGAATCGCGCCGGATGCCGGTGAGCACGTAGACAGCGAGCGACATCACTTCGAGCGCGAGGAAGATCACCAGAAGATCCGTTGCCGTCGCCATCAGCATCATGCCGGCCGTGGCAAACAGCATCAGCGCGTAGTACTCGCCGCCCGGCAGCCGCTCGCGCTCGATCGTCGGGCCAGAAATCGCCAGCGACAGCAGGCCCAGAACGATCAGCGTCCCCGTGACGAAGAGTCCGAAGTTGTCGGCGGAGACCAGGCCGAAGCTCGACGAGTTGTGATTCCAGAGCAGAATCGTGGCGAATGCGGCGCCGATCAGGCCGACGGCTCCGAGACCGGCAATCGGCATGCGTTCGCCCGGATCGCGGAACGACTCGGCCACCATCGCGGCGATGCCGGCGGCGGTGACGCACGCCATCGGCACGATTGCGTTGAGCGCACCGTTCATGGCTGCCGCCTTCGCGCCAGCGGCGCGTCGGACGCCGGCCGTTCACGATTCGCCTGCACCCGCGTCGCGACCGCCTGATGGTAGTGATTCAGCATCCGTTCGACCGACGGCTCGATCGGGCGGAGGAACAGGTTCGGCAGCACGCCCATCAGGACGGCGACCGCGATCACCGGCACGATCACTACCCACTCGCGCGGTTGCAGATCGGACAGCGTCGCGTTCTTCTCGTTCGTCACCGGCCCGTAGTTCACGCGCTGGAACATCCACAGCATGTACGTCGCCGAGAGAATCACGCCGGTCGCCGCGAAGGCCGCCAGCCGCGGATCCCAGCGAAACGCGCCCAGCAGGATCAGGAACTCGCCGACGAATCCATTCAGGCCGGGAAGGCCGATCGAGGCCAAGGTGATGATAAGGAACGCCGCGACCAGGTGCGGGGTGATCTTCTTCAGCCCGCCGTACTCCACGATCTGCCGTGTATGCCGTCGATCCGACAACATCCCGACGATCAGGAACAGACCGCCGGTACTGATGCCGTGGCTGAGCATCTGGTAGACGGCGCCCGACACACCCTGAGTGTTCATCGCGGTGATGCCGAGGACGACGAAGCCAAGGTGACTGACGCTCGAATACGCCACCAGCTTCTTCATGTCGGGCTGCACCATCGCGACGAGCGCGCCGTAGATGATGCCGACGACGGCCAGGACCGCCAGCGCCGGGGCGAAGTACGCGGCCGCTTCAGGGAAGAGCGGAAACGCGAATCGCACGAGGCCGTAGGTGCCCATCTTGAGCATGACGCCGGCCAGAATCACCGAGCCGGCAGTCGGCGCTTCGACGTGCGCGTCCGGCAGCCAGGTGTGGAACGGAAACAGGGGAACTTTGATCGCGAACGCCAGCGCGAACGCCAGGAAGAACCAGAACTGGAGGTGCAGGTCGATCTGGAGGTCGTACAGCTTGAGCAGGTCGAAGCTGTAGCCGCCGGTCGCGGTGTAGTGCAGGTACGCGAGGCCGAGAATCGCGAGCAGCATCAGCACGCTGCCGGCCATCGTGTAGAGCATGAACTTGATCGAGGCGTAGATGCGCCGGTCGTAGCCCCAGATGCCGATGAGGAAATACATCGGCACCAGCATGGCGTCCCAGAAAATGTAGAAGAGAAACAGGTCCAGCGAGATGAAGACACCCATCATCGCGCTCTCCAGCAGGAGCACGAAGATGCTGAACGCCTTCGTCTGCTTGTGGACCGATTCCCACGACCCGAGCAAGGCGAGCGGGGTCAGGAAGGCCGTCAGCACCAGGAGCAGCAGGCTGATGCCGTCGACGCCCACGAAATACTCGATGCCGAAGGCCGGCATCCAGGCGTGGCGCTCGACGAACTGAAAATCGCTCGAAGCGGCGTTGAAGCGCGCCCAGAGCAGCAGCGTCTCCGCGAACACGAGCACCGACACCATGAGCGCGATGTTGCGGACGAGCGGCGCGCTCCGCTCCTCGTCGCCCTTGACGAGGAGCAACAGGAAGGCGCCCACCACCGGGAGCGCGACGATCGATGTGAGGATCGGAAACGACATCACTCTCTACACGCTAGCGCCACAAGTAGTACCCCAGGATCGCCACCACGCCCAGGAACAGCGACGCCGCGTAGGCGCGGACCGATCCGGTCTGCAGCCGGCGCACGAGCTCGCTCGAACCGGTGACCGTCTGCCCGACACCGTTGACTGCTCCGTCAATCACCTTGACGTCGACCACCTTCCACAACCCCTCCTGCGAGAGGATGCGGATCGGCTGCACGACCGTCGCGTCGTAGATCTCGTCGACGTAGTACTTGTTCAGCAGCAGCGTGCGCACGCCCGCGAACCGGCCGGCCATCTCATCGGCAGCGCGGCGGTTCTTCAGGAAGTAGTAGGAGGCGATGCCGATGCCGATGAGGGCCGCCGCCACTGACACCAGCATCAGCGTGCCTTCCAGCCCGTGCTCGACGACCTCCTCGACCGGCGCCGCGCCGAAACTCGGCTCCAGGTACCGCGCGAACCAGTCGCCGCCGCCGAGCAGCGTCGGCAGTCCCGCATACCCTGCGACCACCGATCCGATCGCGAGCGCGATCAGCGCAAGCGCCATCGCGGGTGGCGCATCGTGCAGATGATGATGCGCAGGGTGCGCGGGGTGCTCGAGGTTCGCAGGGTTCTCTAGCGAGGCCGAAGGCGAAGGCTCAACCTGTGAGGCCGAAGCCGAAGGCGAAGGCCCAACCTGTGAGGCCGAAGCCGAAGGCGAAGGCCCATGGAACGTCAGAAAAACCACGCGGAACATGTAGGTCGCCGTCAGCAGCGACGTGAGGAGTCCCACTCCCCAGAGGAGCGTGTGCCCGCTCGAGAACGTGCGGAAGAGAATTTCGTCCTTGCTGAAGAAGCCGGACAGCAGTGGAACGCCGCTGATTGCGAGCGCGCCCACGAGGAACGTCCAGTACGTGATCGGCAGTTCCGTCTTGAGCCCGCCCATCTTCCGCAGATCCTGTTCCCCGGCCAGCGCGTGAATGACCGCGCCGGATCCCAGGAACAGCAGCGCCTTGAAGAACGCGTGTGTGTAGAGGTGGAAGACGCCGGCCGCATAGGCGCCGACGCCCATGGCCAGGAACATGTACCCAAGCTGTGAGACGGTCGAGTAGGCGAGCACCCGCTTGATGTCGTTCTGCACGAGGCCGATCGTGCCCGCCATCAACGCG
>DASSGK010000406.1:0-9318 GCA_035693505.1 Vicinamibacterales bacterium | reverse complement strand
GGCAGGCCCGCGCGCTCGGCGAGCTCGCGCAGCCCCTGGACGCCGTGCGTCTGCGCGATCAGATCGTCGGCGGAGGTGGTGTCGCCGAGCGGCAGCGAGCCTCCCAGATCGAACCATTCGACCACCGTGCGGCTGTCGGCGCCGTCGAACACGCCGGTGAACACGTTGCCGACGGCCGATCGAATCAGATCGCGCGCGACCTGTTCGGCGCCTTTGAGCTCGCCTTCGTACTCGAGCTCGAACTTGCCGGTGATCGACGGGAGCGCCGCGTAGACGTCGGTGATGCGCGGCACCACCAGCTTCTCGCCGCTGGCGAGCGCCCGGCGCTCGGCATTGGAGACGACGAGCTCGAGCGTGCTGATTGGCAGACGCTGGCTGACGCCGGAGCGCTTGTCGATCTTCCGGTCGCCTCGCGCCTGGAACGCGACCTCTTCGACCACCTCGCGCACGTATCCGGGAATCTCGGTCTTCATGCCGCCGGCGCGCTCGGTCCACGCTTCCTGCCTCGTGATGGCCATCGCATGGCTGCGGGTGGACGGGTAGTGGGTGCGGATTTCCGATCCGATGCGGTCCTTGAGCGGCGTGATGATCTTGCCTCGCGCCGTGTAGTCCTCGGGGTTGGCCGTGAAGACGAGCATGACGTCGAGCTTCAGCCGGATCGGGTAGCCCTTAATCTGGACGTCGCCTTCCTGCAGGATGTTGAAGAGACCCACCTGAATTTTGCCGGCGAGGTCGGGCAGCTCGTTCACGGCGAAGATGCCGCGGTTGGCCCTCGGCAACAACCCGTAGTGCATCGTCAGCTCGTCGGACAGGTTGAGTCCTGCCTCGGCGGCCTTGATCGGGTCGATGTCGCCGACCATGTCGGCGATGGTCACGTCGGGCGTAGCCAGCTTCTCGACGTAGCGGTCGTCGCGGCCGAGCCACGCGATCGGCAGATTGTCGCCTTCCTTCGCGATCCGCGCGCGGCACGCCGCGCACAGCGGCGCCAGCGGATCGTCGTGAATCTCGCAGCCGGGAACGACCGGGATCCGCTCGTCGAGCAGATCCGCGAGGCCCCGCAGGATGCGGCTCTTGGCCTGTCCGCGCAGCCCGAGCAGGATGAAATTGTGCCGCGAGAGCACCGCGTTCACCAGCTGCGGCACCACCGTTTCGTCGTACCCGATGATTCCGGGAAACAGCGTGTCGCCGGACTGGAGCTTCTTCACCAGGTTGTCGCGGATTTCCTGTTTGACCGAGCGCGAGCGATAGCTCGACCGCTTCAAGTCCCCGAGAGTCTCTATGGCCGCCATGGATCGATTCTATAGCAGGCGGACAACGCGCGGAGGACCGGTTCACGGGCGCGCGGTTGACGACCGCATGCCGCCGGCATATAGACTCGCCACGGTGCGCCGCCATCCTTTCTTCATATCCTCCCGCCCGCTCGTGTTCGCGCACCGGGGAGGCAGCGCGCTCGCCCCGGAAAACACGATGGCCGCGTTCGACAACGGTCTGGCGCTGGGCGCCGACGGCCTCGAGCTCGACGTCCACCTTTCGCGCGACGGCGTGGTGGTCGTCCATCACGATCGGCTGCTGGACCGCACGACGGCGCTGCGCGGGCCGCTCGTCGAGCGAACCGCCGACGAGCTCGGACGCGCGGGCGTCCCGGCGCTCGAGGACGTACTCGCGCGTTACCGCGAGCCGCGCGTCATCATCGAAATGAAGGTGAACAGCCGCGCCCTCGCCGCAGCCACCATCGACGTGGTTCGTCGCGCGAAGGCGGTCGAACGCGTCTGCCTCGGATCGTTCGGGCTGGGCGTGCTGCGCGCGGCGCGGCTCATCGAGCCGGCGATCGCGACGAGCGGTGCGCGCGAGGAAGTCCGATGGGCGCTGTACCGCTCGTGGTGCCGCTGGCCCGTGTCCCGCGTGGCGTATAGCGGTTACCAGATCCCCGAATGGGCAGGACGAACGCGCGTGGTGTCGCCGCGGTTCGTCGAGTACGCGCACGACGCGGGGCTTGGCGTGCAGGTGTGGACGGTCGACAGCGTCGAAGACGCGCGGCGTCTGCTTGGATGGGGCGTCGACGCCCTGATCACCGATCGGCCCGACGTCGTCGTTCCGCTGGTCCGCCGCGGCGATTGAGCTACGATTCTCCGATGCGCCGTTCGATCGCCGTCCTTGCCGCCGCGTTCGTGGCCGCGCCGCTGGTCATCGCGCAGCAGGGCCCCGCCGCACCGCCGCTGCTGGTTCGAAACGTCACGTTGATCGACGGAAACGGCGGTCCGGTCCAATCGGGCGTCAACATTCTCCTGAAGGACGGCCGGGTATCGTCCGTCGGACGCGACGCCGTGGACGCCGATCTCACGATCGACGGCCGCGGGCTGTTTGCCATGCCGGGCCTCACCGACGCTCACGTGCACCTCTCCGGTATGCCCTGGGCGGAGCGCGCGGAGCAGTTGAGGCGTGTCCTCCGTGGCGGTGTGACGACGGTGTACGACGTGGCGAGCGACCTTCGCAACACCAGCGATCTGTCGCGAGCGGCGTTGACCGGTGAAATCGAGTCGCCGGCGATCTACTACGCCGCGCTGTTCGCCGGGCCGGCGTTCTTCACCGATCCACGCGTCGTCTCGACGTCGCGCGGCTATCGTCCGGGCGATGCGCCCTGGAATCGCGAAATCACGGGCGATACGGATCTCGTGCGGGCCGTCGCCGAGGCTCGCGGCGCCGGCGCGACCTCGATCAAGCTCTACGCGGCGCTCGACGTCGCGACCGTGCGCCGCATCGGCGAAGAGGCGAAGCGACAGAACGTCCGGCTGATCGCCCATGCGACCGTCTTTCCGGCCAGGCCCAGCGATCTCATTGCGGCCGGCGTGAAGATGCTCGCGCACACCGCGTATCTCGTGTGGGAAGGCACGCCGCCGAGCCCGGACTTTCCCCAGCGCGCGCGAGGCGATTTCGCCGGCGTGCCCGCCGATGGCCCGGTGATCACGCGTCTCCTCCAGTCGATGAAGGACAACGACGTCACACTGAATCCCACGCTCTGGATCTTTGCCGAAGGGACACCGAAAGACGATCTCAGCGCCGCCAGGACGGCGTGGATGAACACCGTCACAAAACGGGCCCAGGAGATGGGTGTAGTGATTGCCGCCGGTGTCGACAGTTTGACGACGCCGAACGATCCCCTGCCGGTGCTGCACAAGGAACTCGAGATGCTGGTGACGGGCGCGAAACTGACCCCGCTTCAGGCGATTACCGCCGCGACGCGCGGGGCCGCGCACGCCATCGGCATCGACGAGACTGCCGGCACGCTGGCGCCCGGGAAGGCCGCAGACCTGCTCATCGTCGACCGGGATCCATCCGCGGACATCCGCAACACGCGCAGGATTCGCTACGTCATCAAGTCCGGCCGGATCGCGTTCGCTCGTCCCGGAGATCCGCGATGAACGTCACCAGACGAGAAGCGCTGCGCACGATCGCGCTGGGCGCCGCTGGCGCCCCCGCAGTCCTGCGATCGCGATTTCAGCTGTTCGCACAGTCCAACGCGCAGTATTCCGAGAGGGCCGTTCGGCTGGTCGAATCGTCCGTCGTAGTCGACCTGCTCAACCAGTTTCAATTCCAGGATTTCGCCGACAAGCCGCCGAAGATCGACCAGTGGCTCTCGCAGCCCGGCACGTTCACCGCCGCCGACGCGTCGCGCTATCAGCAGTCCGGCATCACCGTGTTCTCTCTCGGCGCAGGCGCCGGAGACTACAACGACGCCGTCAGGTTCTACGCGCGCTGGAACGGTTTCCTGGCGGGCTACAGCGACTGGTTCACGCGCATCGACGACACGACCGACTTCGCGCGCGCGAAAGCGCAGAAAAAAGTCGGCGTCATGCTCACGTTCCAGGACTCCACGCACTTCCGTTCGGCTGATGATGTGCCTGTATTCTTCGGACTGGGGCAGCGGATCTCGCAGCTGACCTACAACTTCAACAATCGTATCGGGAGCGGGTTTCTCGAGGAACGCGACGGCGGTCTGTCGGTGTTCGGGCTGTCGATTATGAGCCGGATGGAGCAGGTCGGGATGGCCGTCGACGTCTCGCACTGCGGCGATCAGACGACGCTCGACGCGCTGGCGGCGGCGAAGAAACCGATCGTCTTCACCCACGCGACCGCCCGCGCGCTGGTGCCGGGTCACCTGCGGTGCAAGACCGACGAAGCGATCCGGAAGATGGCCGCCACCGGCGGCGTGATGGGCATCGCCATGATTCGATTCATGGTTCGCAACAGCGAGCCGGTGACCATCGAGCACGTGCTCGATCACGTGGATTATGTCGCGAAGCTGGTGGGCCTCGAGCACGTGGCGATCGGAAGCGATCTGGATGTGGTGGGCAACCCGAACGCGATCAACGGCGGCGGCTTCGATCCGCGCACGCAGCCGAACTTTTCACGCTATCAGTACCACGAGGATGGCGACGGCGCGATCAACATCCGCGGCCTGAACCACTCCAAGCGCGTTTTCGATCTGACTGAGGGTCTGATTCGGCGCGGTTACACGGACGCGCAAATCGCACAGGTGCTCGGCGGCAATGCCGTCCGGGTCCTCGGCACGATCTGGCCGGCATGAGTCCAACGATGACCGCTCCGACGCTCCACGACGTCTACGTCGCCCGCGCGCGGGTGCGCCGCATCGTTCGGCAGACACCGCTGACCCGCCATCCGCTGCTCGATGCGGAAACAGGCCTCGACATTCTCGTGAAGCACGAGAACCACAACCCGACCGGCGCATTCAAGGTGCGCGGCGGGGTCAATCTGATCGCGGCGCTCTCCCCCGACGACCGGCGCCGCGGCGTGATCACCGCGACGACCGGCAACCACGGCCAGTCGATTGCGCTCGCGTGTCAGCGGGACGGAGTGCCTTGCACGATCGTGACCCCGCTGGGCAACAACCCCGAGAAGAATGCGGCGATGCGCGCCTACGGCGCCGAGCTCATCGAATTCGGACGCGACTTCGACGAGGCGCGGGAGCGCGTGGAGGCGCTGCAGCACGACCGCGGCCTGCGCTACGTCCACTCGGCGAACGAGCCGCTGCTGATCGCCGGCGTTGGCACCTACGCGCTCGAGATTTTCGAAGAGCAGCCCGACGTCGATGTCATCCTGGTGCCGATCGGCGGTGGCAGCGGCGCGTGCGGTTGCGCCATCGTCCGAAGCGGCGTTGGCAGCCGCGCTCAGGTGATCGGCGTGCAGGCGGAACGGGCGGACGCCTTCGCGAGATCGTGGAGCAGTGGAACCCGGGTCGTCGGGGAGAAGGCCGACACGTTCGCGGAGGGCATGGCGACGCGCGTCACGTTCGACCTGACGTTCGACATCCTCAAGCGGGAGCTCGACGACATCGTCTCGCTCAATGAGGACGAGCTCGCCGAAGGCGTACGGCTCGCTCTTCGCACGACGCACAATCTCGCCGAGGGCGCCGGCGCCTCACCGCTCGCCGCCGCGATGAAGCTTCGCGATCGGCTCGTGGGCAAGAAGGTCGTCTGCGTGATGAGCGGCGGCAACATCGACCGCGCGACGCTGACACGCATTCTCAATCCGTAGGGCCGGATATTGAGCTCCGCATCTTCGGTAGTGTCCGCCTTCAGGCGGACCGCAGGATTCCGGCTAAAGCCGGACACTACCTTTGGAAGCTCTCGTTACTGAAGCTTGAAGTTCACCGTCACCGTCATCACCACCGGCACCGGCTGACCGTTGAGCAGCGCGGGCGTGTATCGCCATCGCTGAACCGCATCCATGGCCGCTTCGTCGAGCGTCGGCACGGAGCGTAACACCCGCACCGATTCGACGCCGCCCTGCGCGTTGAGCACCGCCTCGAGGATCACGACGCCCTGAATGTGGGCGTTGCGGGCGATGACCGGATAGATCGGCGCGACGTCGGCGAGTTTCACGGGCGCCGTCATCCCCGAGTGCAGACGAATGGGAACCACGGGTGGTGGTGGCGGAGGTGGCGGCGCGACGGTCGTGCCGCCGATGTCCCCGATGGCGGCCGGCGGTCCGCTGTCGACGCCAGGAATCATCGTGCCCGGCGCCGGTGCTCGATCGTTCTCGTGCCCCGTTTCATTGGTCACGCCTGATGGCGCAACCAGCGGCGCAGCATCAGCAGACACGGTTTTGGCACTGTCGCGGCTGCGGATCTGCGGCGGCGGCGGCGGTTGAACGTCGACGGGCATGAACTGCGATGCGTCGAAGAGAACAGGGCGATGCGGGGTCGGCAGTGTGCTGTCTGCGAGGATTTGCCCGTACAACACGCCGGCGATGACTACAGTGTGCGCGCCGATCGACGCGATCGTGAAGGAACGTCGCATGACGCCTCCTGACGTGAGCTCATTCACTCACGCCAGGTTGGACACCATGCGATAGGGAAGGTTCCGCTGCCTACGGCGCGTGGCTCACGACGACGGCCGTCTTGTTCTTGGACGCGTTGCCCGACGCGTCCCTGCATTGCACGGTGATGCTATAGGTGCGGTCCCTGGTCTTCCGCGCGACCGCCTTCACATCCAGCGTCAGCGCACCGGTGATCGTCCAGTCGATCACGCCGTCGTTATCGAGATCGCTCACGCCCGCAGCGACTCCCGTAATCCGGCAGACGGGCGACGGATCCACGATATCGGTGGCGAACGCCGCGATCGACACGGGCACGGTCGCGTCGGTGTTCGGCAACACCGTCACGCTCGGCGTCAGGCTGACGATGGTCGGGTCGGTGGTGTCGCGCACGGTAATGATTGCCGTATCGGTGTCCGTCCTGCCGGAGCTGTTGGTCGCCGAGCAGGTAACGAGCGTCGCGCCCACCGGGAACATCGAACCCGACGCCGGCACGCAGGTGACAGGCAGCGGGCCGTCGAACGGATCCGTGGCCGTCGCTTCAAACGTGACAATCGCGCCGGCGGGGCTCGTCGCCTCTACACGGATGTTCTTCGGCGCGGTGACCTTCGGCGGCTTCGGGTTCCTGGGTGTCACCAGAACTGTGAAGGTGCCCGAGACAGTGTTGCCATGAAGGTCCGCCGCGGAGCAGGCGACGGTCGTCGTGCCGAGCGCGAACACGCTGCCCGAGCCGGGCACGCATGTGACCGGTCGTGCGCCGTCGACGAGATCGATCGCCGATGTCGCGAACGTCACGACTGCGCCTGTCGTCGTTGTCGCCGGCGTCGAAATCGGTGCCGGCAACGTGAGCGCCGGTGCCGTGTGATCCGTGACTGTCACGCCGAAGGCGCTGCTGGCACTATTCCCGTGTGAGTCCGTTGCCGTGCAATTCACAGTCGTCGTTCCCACCGGGAAACCGGAACCAGAGGCCGGCGTGCAGGTCGTCCCAATCGACCCGTCGACGATGTCAGACGCGCTCGACGTGAATGTCACGGGCGTGGCCGCGCCCGTCGCCTCCTTCGTGATGTCGGCCGGCACGGTTACCGTGGGCACGGTGTGATCCGTAATCGTGACCAGGAAGCTGCCGCTCGAGCTGTTGCCGTGCGGATCGGTGGCGGTGCAGTTGACCGTCGTCGATCCGACCGGGAATGAGAATCCTGATGCCGGCGAACAATCGGGCGTGATCGTGCCGTCCACGGCATCGGTTGCCGTGGCCGTGTAGGAGACGACCGTCGTCGGGCCGGTTGCCTCGGTTGTGATGTCGCTCGGCAGCGTCAGCACCGGCGCCGTGGTGTCGGGAGTGCTGGTGCCCGTGAGCGGCACGGTCACCGCCCCGCTGTTGCTGCTGGTCACGCCGAACGCGGCCGTCTTCGCGCCGGTGGCGGACGGATGGAACGTGAGGCTCACCGTCGCACTTGCGCCACCCGCCAGCGTCGTCGCCGTCGGCGCCCCCGCGGTGAAGTCCGCTGAATCGCTGCCGGTGACGGCCGGCGCGTCGAGAGTGACCGCGACGAGGAGCAGGTTCTTGATCGCCACAGCCTGCGAGAGCGACGTGAGTTGCGGGATCGAACCGAAGTCGACGCTGGCTGGCGTCGCCGAGAGCGTGACGCTCTGCGGATTGCTGGGCGTCGCGACCTGGAAATCGGTGGCGTTGTCGTCCGAATCCTGAAGCGACAGCGCAAGGCCGCCCGGCTTCCTCTCGTAGCTGTGATCGGCATTCGTGGTTCCCAGCGACGTCAGCGAGGTGCCCTCCTTGTAGAGCGAGCCCGCGCTCAGCCCGACCTGGTCGACGATCACGCCGTGGTTGTCGACGATCGCGACACCGCCATCGTCGGTAATCCCGCTGCTGTAGGACGTGTTGCCAGGCGTGGTGCCGGAATAACCGGCCGCGCCGGTGTTCACGAACAAGTAGTGCGACCGCGCGCCGAGCACCGTGTTCAGTCCCACCGTCGCGCGAGTGCTGTTGGTGCCGGCGTTGTTGGAGCCGTGCAGCGTGTAGCCGCTGATGTCGATCGGCGCGTCGGTGTTGTTGTAGATCTCGACGAACTCATCGTTGCCGCCCGAGGGTCCGCGGAACCTGAGCTCGCTGATTAGAATCGGCGTCGCGATCGAGCCGGTGCCCGTGAGTCCGACTTCGACCACCGACCCGCCGGTCGGCGTGACGTTGAGCGTCGCGTTCTGCACGCCGCCGGCGACCGGCGCGAATGTGACCGTCACCGTCGTGGACCCGCCGGCGTTCAGCGTCGTGGCGGCCGGCGCTCCAACCGAGAAATGTGCGGCGTCAGTACCGGTGACCGTGAACGGCGTCGTCAGCACTACCGGCGCGGCGCTGACGTTGGTCAGCGTCACGACCTGGCTCGCCGTGGTCGAGACCGGCACCAGCCCGAAGCTGACGGGCGACGGCGCCGCCATAATCACGATGGGCGCCGGAACGATCGTGACCGTGAAAGGCGCGCTGCCGCTGCAGCCGTTTGCTGTCGCAGCTTGGACCGTGAAGGTGAACGTGCCCGCCGCGCTCGGCGGACCGGAAATCACGCCGGCGGAGCTCAGCGTCAAGCCGGTCGGCAGCGAGCCGAGGCTCACCGTAAAGGTGAACGGACCAGGATCGCCGCCGGCGGTGACCACACCGCCGTAGAGCGTGCCGACCGTCCCGTTCGGCAGAGAGCCGCCGACCGAGATTGCAGGGCAGGTTCCCATGCCGGTGAGCGCGACGGTGCGCGTCGTGCCCCCAGCCGTCGTGATCGACAACGTCGCGTTCTTGGGCCCGGGAGTCGCGGGCTGGAACGACACGGAGACCGACGTGCTCGCGCCGCCGTCGAGCGACGTCACCCCGGGCGCGCCTGCCGCGAAGTCCGCGGCGTTCGTGCCGCTCACGGCGAACGGCGGCGTCAGCGTCACGCCGGTCGCATCGGTGTTCGTGATCGTGACCGTCGACGAAGTGCTGGA
>DASSGK010000405.1:0-14034 GCA_035693505.1 Vicinamibacterales bacterium | reverse complement strand
CCCAAGCCTCGGACACGGGTTCGATCCCCGTAGCCCGCTCCATCAAAATTCTCTCTCTTGGGGAACGGTCCGCGAGGACTACAGAAGGCAAACATCTTTCTCCAATTGGCGCTTGGCGCCGCATACATTCGGGCGCGCTCTCGAAGACCTGTTACAAGCAGCGCCTACCAATCGATCGCGACACCAGCACCCGAACGCTGTGCATTCCGGAAGACGAGGTTCGCAGCAACCATGTCTTCCATCGCGATTCCCATCGCTTTGTACACCGTTATCTCGGACGGATCGCTCCGCCCGCGCCGTGGATCGTTGACGACATCGCCGAGCGTCGCCGCTCCCGATGGGCTGACGCCCACGAGTTCGGCGCAGCCGACCGGCGGCGCCTCAAACGCGTCCAGCGTCTCGACGAACAGCCGATGATCGCGAGCGACCGCCGGCGGCAGTTCGCCAGCTGGCGGGTGATACCCAACCGACGAGACGTGCGTCCCGGGCCGGATCCACGCCGCTTCGATGACCGGAGTCGGCGAGTGCGTCGCAAGGCAGACGAGATCCGACTGCCGGATGGCATCTTCGATCGCGGGGACCGCGCGCGCGGCCGGATGGAGCTGCGCCAGTTGTTCGGCATGGGCGAACTCGAGCGAGCAGATCTGGATCGTGTCGAGATGGCGAACCAACGGCAGCAGTCGGAGATGCTCCCGCGCTTGCACGCCGGCGCCGACGATCGTCGCGACGCGGCTGTCGGGGCGCGACAGCAGCTGGTGCGAGAGCACCGCCGCCGCGGCGGTTCGGACGCCGGTGATGCAGGTGGCGTCCATCACGCAGGTGACCGCTCCGGTCTCGGGATCGAAGAGGTTGACGATCGCAAGGTGATTGGGCAGGCCGCGCTGCAGGTTGCCGTCGAATACGTTCACGACCTTGACGCAAATCTGGCTGCCCGGCTGCCACGCGGCCATCGCCAGCGAGAACCCGCGGTCGGGGACCGAGATCTGCGGGCGCGGCGGACACTGAACCTCGCCGCGCGCGAGCGCGCCAAACGACGCGGCCAGCTCGCGAAGGAGCTCACGAGGCTCGAGCAGCTGCTCGACCTGAGCCTCGCTCAACACGATCAGTTTTTGAGCGCCTTTTCCGACGGTGAACGCAGCGGCATCTCTGATCATCGGCTTGCTATCCTCGCACGAGATGAACGTTGAAATCTTGAAGCGTCCATCTCGTCGGTTCTGGCCGTTGCGCCCGTCGCCAGTGTGTGGCTGCCCGGGCCGGGCGGCGACGAGCTGCCCGAGTAGAGCCGGGTGGATCACCTGTCGCGCAATTGGTCGAGGAGTGGAATATCCTTTGCGGCCTTTGCCGCTGCGAAGGCCTTCAGGTACGCATAGATGTCCGTCAGGTCCTGTTCGGACAGAACCTTCTCGGTGAACGCCGGCATCGCCCCGAGCGGGCGGCGCACATAACGGATCATCGCCTGGGCACTTAAGGCGGTCGCGGCGAGTCGCGGACCGTCCCTTCCGCCCTGTGCGGCGTAGCCGTGGCATTGGTAGCAGCCATCCGTGTCGAAGAGGCGCCTGCCATTCGCGGCATTCCCTGTTGCCGGGGCCTGCGATTCCGCGAAGGCCGCAAGGAACAGCATGGCCACGGCAGTGAGTCCGAGCACGGTGAGTTTCGTCATGTCGTTACCGAAAACTCGTCATGGCGAGCGTCAAATCATCAACGGGGCTGCGTGAGCACGTCAACCAGCGCCGGTTCGCCACGCTTCACGACTTCAATAGCCTTTCGAATCGCCGGCGCCAGGTCGTCTGGATGCTCGATCGGCCCGGCGCTGTAGATCCCGTAAGCTTTCGCCATCATGGCGTAATCGATGTTCGGATCGGTGATGGCGGTGCCAATGTTGGCCCGATCGATTCCGCGCTCCGCACGCGCGGCCATGTCCTGCACGTACATGCGCTCCTGATGATACGCACGGTTGTTGTGCATGATTGTCAGGAGCGGGATGCGATGGTGCGCGGCCGTCCACAACACTCCGGGCGCGTAGTTCAGATCGCCGTCGCATTGAATGTTGACGGTCAGGCGACCGTGTTTCCTGTTCGCCAGGGCGGCGCCGACGGCCGCCGGCGCACCGTAGCCGATTCCGAACGCGCCCTGCCCGCCGATGTACTGATAGTGCTTGTCGAAATTCCACAGCCGCGTAGGCCAGAAACTCATGAACGTGACGTCGGACACGAGCGACCAGTCTTCGTTCTTGATCTGGTTCCACAGTTCGGCCGATAGCCGGGCCGTCGTGATCGGGCTTGCGTCCCATCCCCACGCCGCTTGTTCGAGAGTCTGCTGTCTCGTCCGTTTCGCTGCCTCCGCGAACTTTGCGCCGCGCGCCGCGAACGCCGTCCTGCGATCGGCGCCGATCAACCGTTTGCACGCCTCGATCAGCGACGGGAGACTGGCTTCCGCGTCGGCGGCGATCGAGAGGTCCACTTCCGCGTAGGGTCCGAAGTCCTGGTAGTTGCTCTTGGACAGAAGGTCGGACGAGGAAATGGTGATCTGTTTGGCGCCTGCCTTCGTAGTGGGCCTCACTTCCATCCCGACGCGATTCACGGGGGTTTGCGCGTGGGTGGCGTTCCAGAAGTCCGGAACCTCGAGACCGAGGATCACATCCGCGTCAGCGATGCTGCCTCCTCCATAGAGCGGGTGCCGCGTCGGAAAGTTCATCCGGAAGCGGAAGGGACGATCATGCACCGGCGCCTGCAGCGTTTCCGCCAGCTCGACGAGCAGCTTGAGTCCGTTCGGCGTCCGCGCGCACCTCCCCGCGACGATGACTGGATTCTCCGCCGCCACGAGCATGCGCGCGGCGTCGGCGACCGCGCCGGCATCACCGGCCGGCGGTGCAGCGATCGCCAGTTTCGGGACGTGCAAGGTGCGCCGATCGGCCTGCGGTATCGGCTCTTCCTGCATCACGGCATCAGCGACGATGACGACCGGACCCATCGCGGGCGTCATCGCCAGCTTGTACGCCCGCACCGCAGACTCGCCGAAGTGGGTCAGGGACGCCGGCATGTCATCCCACTTGGTGTAGTCACGCACCATCGCCACTGCGTCCTGAACGCTATGGCTCCACTCGACGACGCTTCGCCGGTAAGCAATGTCGAGGATGTTGCCCAGAATGATGTAGACCGGCACGCGGTCGGCAAAGGCGTTGTAAATGGCCATGGACGCATGCTGCAGCCCCACCGTCCCGTGGGCCATGACCATCATCGGCTTGCCCTCGATCTTCGCGTAGCCGTGGGCCATCGCCACCGATGACTCCTCGTGGCAGCAGGTCAGCAACTCCGGGCTCTTGTTGCTGCCGTAATTGATGATCGATTCATGGAGGCCGCGGAACGACGACCCGGGGTTCGCCGCCACGTACTCGAAGCCCAGGGACTTGATCACATCGACCATGAAGTCAGATCCCGGACGGTCGACCGTATAGATACCGACGCGTGGCGGGGGTGGGCTCGTTTCCGACGCCACCTGACCCGGCGATGGTGGTAGCACTGTGCGTCGTGGCTCGGCGATCTGTGCGTCGACGCCGACGATGGGAGGTTTGACGGTCAGCGCGGCCGCGACGGCCGCGCCTTTCAGGAAACCGCGGCGGTCAACTGCACGGGGCTTTGATGTCGCCATGGCATGGCAGCATACGCCCGCCAGCCGGCTCGCGGATCGAGAATTCCCAGTTGCGCGTCGCATCATCGCGCCTCGGGGCTCCCTTGCGCCTTTCCTCTGGCAGAAAATTCCCAGCAGTGTAGGCGTCGACCGCCTGCGATGCTGTGCTGTATTGAACAGCCAGCCTCCCGGCGGGCCGCTCGCGTAGAATTTGCTTGAGGGCACAATGGGCTATTGCGATCACTGCGAAGGACAACGGTTTGATCGAGCGCAGGTTCTTCGCGCCTTGCGAGCGATGCGGCGAGAAGGTCGCCGATCCAAACGGCGCGAATCCGTGGACGATGCATTTGCACGCGCGATTGAAGCAGTTCGCTCGCTCGATATTCCGCACCTTGAAGTCGAGGACGAACGCGGACACGGCGAATGGTTGCACTGATGGAATCACAACTCATTTCCTTCACGATTGTCTGGCAAACGACGCGTCTGTCGAGAGTCTGAGGCCAGGAGTGAGTTGCAACGGTTTCACCGCGGGCTGCTAGGAATACACACGATGGCGAAGACGCTCTACATGGTGGTCGAGCACTTCAAGGGGGGCGACGCCGTGCCGGTCTATCGGCGATTCCGTGAGCGCGGACGACTCGCGCCAGAAGGTCTCGTGTACATCTCGAGTTGGGTGGACGCGAAGCTGGAGCGATGCTACCAACTCATGGAAACAGATGAACCGCAGTTGCTGGACGACTGGATTTCGCACTGGACCGACATCGTTGACTTCGAGGTGCATCCCGTCATGACGTCCGCGGAAGCAGCCGAAAGGATCGCCCCCCGCCTATAGCCGTCAAATGCCGGATTGACCCGAACTCATCCAGTACAATCAAACCGGTCGTTGCACGATGCAGTGGATGATCTACGGCGCGAACGGATACACCGGGAAGCTCGCTGCGCGCGAGGCGAAGCGGCGCGATCTCACTCCGATCCTCGCCGGCCGCCGCGCCGAGCAGATCCGGCCGCTTGCGCGCGAGCTCGGCTTCGACTCGCGCATTTTCGATCTCGCTGATCCGGCAACCGTCGCCGAACATCTCAACGGCATGACGGCGGTGCTTCACTGCGCCGGACCGTTCTCTGCAACCAGCAGGCCGATGCTCGCCGGCTGCCTCCGCGCGAGCACGCACTATCTCGACATCACTGGAGAGATTGCGGTGTTCGAGGCCATCCACTCGCGCAGCCAGGAATTCAATCGCGCTGGCATCGTCGTCATGCCCGGCGTCGGATTCGACGTCGTCCCCACCGATTGCCTGGCCGCGATGCTCAAGCGGGAACTGCCGTCCGCAACGCATCTCAAGCTCGCGTTCACGTCGCGGTACGGCAAGCTGAGTCCTGGCACCTCCAAGACCATGATCGAAGGTCTGCCTGAGGGCGGCAGGATCCGCAAAGATGGCAAGATCGTCAAAGTGCCGGCCGCGTACAGGACCGACGTCATCGCCTTCACCGACGATCTCTCGTCCACGGCCGCCACCATTTCGTGGGGCGACGTCTCCACGGCGTTCTACTCGACAGGGATTCCAGACATCGAAGTCTTCCTCGGCGTCTCCGACAAGCAGCTCAAACAGATGAAGATGCCCGGCATCGTTCGCTGGCTCATCGGAACGAAGCCAGCGCAGGCAATCCTCAAGTCGCAAATCACTCGCCGCGTGAAAGGTCCGACCGACGAGGAGCGCGCACGCGATGAGACTCTTCTCTATGGCGAGGTCCGCGACGATGCCGGCAACAGGGTCGCCATGCGGCTGCGGACGCGTGAGGCCTACACGCTGACGGCTGAATCGGCCGTCACGGCTACGACGAGGGTTGTGACAGGCAGCCTGACGCCGGGCGCGTACACGCCGTCGATGGCATTCGGTGCGGAGTTCGTACTAGAGCTCGAAGGCACGAAGCTCAGTCGCGTCGCCGTTTCCCGATGTTGAAATTGATGCCGCGGCGTCTGGTGGTGCTGTCGCTGCTCGTCGTCTTCACTTCATCCTGCGGCGTGGCGTCGCCACCCGCGCTGATCGCGAGCGAGCCCCAATACGCCACGCGCATCCGCCACATTTTTTCGCCACAGATCGCGCGGCACTTTCACCGAACTTACGAACTCGCCGAATCGTTGCCCCTGCTCGAAGAGGTTGAGCGCAGTCGGCGATCCCGCGCTCCCTGGATCGCCGCGAAAAGCACGAGGCACAATCCCCAGCCGCTCATCAGATGAATCACCGCTCATGACGTGCATTTTATCTTCGATCCACGTGAGCTGGCCTCAGCGCTGACACGACGGTATGGGGAGCCAGCACGATTCGTGCTTCCGCTGTGCTCATGAATCGAACCGATCCTGCTCTGCCACGATCGCTGGGAACGTGGGCGCGCCGAGAGCTGCTGCACGTACTTGCCCTGAGCGGTCAGATGTGGCGGGTCAACTTCTCAGTGAATGCCGCGATTGCCGGCACGCGGGTGCGCATTCCCGTGATGCTCAGTCAGGGACCGCAGAACCTCGCCCTTCTCGAGCCGGGTGTGTTCGGGGCGTTGGAGCGGATTCTGCCGCTGCGCCGCGGCGCCGTGCTCGACGTCGGTATGAATGTCGGGCAGACGCTGCTGAAGGTCAAGGTCCTCGACGGCCGTCGAACGTATGTCGGTTTCGACACGAACCCGCGGTGCTGTCACTACGTCGATCAGTTGATCGCGGCGAACGGATTTGCCGACTGCACGATTGTTCCGGCCGGTCTGTCCGACAGGAACGGGCTCGCGACGCTCTGGCTGCGACCCAACGTGAGCCTGGATCCGTCAGCCACGACAATTGATGCCGTTTGCGACGACGCCCGAACCCTGCGGCGCCAATGCGCAAGCGTCTGTCGCGGCGACGACGTCGTGGCGGCGTTGAACATTGACGAGGTCGCGGTCATCAAGATCGATACGGAAGGTGGAGAGCTCGAGGTCCTGCGGGGACTCGCGGCCGCGATCGATCGTTGTCGCCCGTATATCGTGTGCGAAATCCTGCCGGTCGGCGATGCAACAACTCCGGCCGGCCGCACGCGCCTCTCCCGCCAGCGCGCGGTCCAGGCACTGCTGCAGACGATGAACTACCGGATTTTTCGCCTGTTTTCCGATGCATCGATCGCCGAAGTCGACGATATTGGCGTGCACGGCGATCTGGATCTCAGTAACTACCTGCTTGTACCTATGGGGGACCCGCCCGAGACTTTTCGTCGGCATAGTACCAACGATCAGTAGCGAGAGGTTCGCCGGCCGACGTACATTCAGAGCGTCGATGCCAGACGCATCACCCCCCGCAATCGTCGCCGTCGTGGAAGACGACGCCCCGTCGCGCTCGGCAATCGGCCGAATCCTGCAGGCTGGCGGCTTCGAGCCCGCTCTGTTTGCCTCGGCGGAGGCGTTCAAAGCCGCGACACTGGGACGGGCACCACTGTGCCTGGTTCTCGACGTGCACCTGGGCGGCATGTCGGGCATCGACCTGCAGCGCGACCTTCGGCGCTCGGGGTCGGCGGTGCCGATCATCATCACGACCGCGCACCGGGCCGACGTCATACGCCAGCGAGCCGAGCAACACGGTTGCCTCGCCTTCCTCTTGAAGCCCTTCAACGCTGAAACACTGCTGACCTTGCTTCGATCGATCGGATCCACGGGACTGACCTAAGGATCGGTGTCCCAAGGTCCAGTAGATTCATCCACGAACACAGCCTAGACTGCCCGCGTTCGTCACACCCTGAAAGCGAGTGCCTCATGGAGTGTTCGGATCGGATTCACGACGCGGACGACAGCAGCAGCGTTCTCCAGGCTTTGCTCATGGTGACGGCCGTCGACATCACCGAACGCAAACGGATGGAAGCGCAACTTTCGGCGGTCGAGCGGCACACGAAGTTCGAGTCGCTCATGGCGGACCTGGCGACGCGCTGCGCGGCGACGACACCCGATCGCGTCGAGGCCGTCATACGCGAAGCCATCGGCGAAATCACTGAGACGCTTGGCGTCGAACGGGGCGCGGCCGACACGAAAGACGCGCGCCAGCGAGCGCCCGGCGAGCGTCACGTCATGTACCGCAACGCGACGACCGGCCGAGCCGACGGCGCCATCGCGTCCGACAGCGAGGCGATACGGCGGGTCCTCGCCCAGGTCGAGCAGGTGGCCCCGACCCCGGCCACGGTGCTGCTTCTCGGTGAAACGGGCGTCGGCAAGGAGGTCTTCGCGCAGGCCATCCACAATCTCAGCCCGCGGCAACGCCGGCCGATGATTCGCGTGAGCTGCGCGGCGATTCCGACGGCGCTCATCGAGAGCGAGTTGTTCGGCCGCGAGCGCGGCGCGTTCACCGGCGCGCTGTCCCGTCAGATCGGCCGGTTCGAAGCGGCCCACGGGTCGACGATCTTCCTGGACGAGATCGGCGACTTGCCGCTCGAAGTCCAGGTCAAGCTGCTGCGCGTGCTCCAGGAGCGGACGGTCGAGCGGCTCGGCGCCAACGAGTCGACCAAGGTGGACGTACGAGTCATCGCGGCGACGAACAAGAACCTCGAGCAGGCCGTGGCGACCAACGCGTTCCGGGAGGATCTCTTCTACCGCCTGAACGTCTTCCCCATCACCATTCCGCCGCTCCGCGAACGCGCTGACGATATCAACGCGCTGGTGTGGACGTTCATCGACGAGTTCTCACAGGCGTTCGGCAAACACATCGAAGCCATCTCGCAGGAAAGCCTCGCGGCGCTGCGGGCCTATTCATGGCCCGGCAACGTGCGCGAGCTGCGAAATGTCATCGAGCGGGCGGTGATCATGGCCACCTCGCCGACGCTCGTCGTCGCTGCGCCGTCTCCGGTTTCGAAGACCCGCCGAACCTCGAGCTCGAAGCTCGCCGACATTCAGGCCGCTCACATCGCGTCGGTCCTGGCGAGCTGCCGCTGGCGGATTCGCGGCTCGGGCGGAGCCGCGGAGCGCCTCGGTTTGAGGCCGACGACCCTCGAGAGCCGGATGTCGAGGCTCGGGATCTCACGCGACATGGGTTCGGCGCCGGGACTGGCCAGAGTCGGGAGTCCGTCACCCTCGTAAGGCCGACATGGAGTCATCGGACATGTTGCATGCGCTGGAGATATCGGAATCCAGGTTTGCCGTGGCCTTCGATTCCAGCCCGATTCCGATGGCGATCACGTCGCCCTTCTTGCGGACGCTGCTCGAGAGCAGCCCGTTTGCGATGGTCGTCGGCGGTCCGGATCACCGCGTGCAGTTCAGCAACCAGGCCTTCCAGCGCCTGTTCCAGTATCGCGAGCACGAAATCATCGGGCAGGATCCCGACGATCTGCTGTGCGTGCCGAATGATCCCGACGCGCACGCGCTGACCCAGCGTGTGATGGGCGGCCAGAGCGTGCACCGCGCCACGGTCTTGCGCCGAAAGGATGGCACCAGAGTCGAGGTCGAACTGCACGCGAACCCGCTCATGCTCGGCGGGACCTTCGCGGGCTGGTTCGGGATCTACCAGGACATCACCGACCGTGTCGAGTCGGCGGCCAAGGTTCGTGCGCTGCGCAACCGGCTGACGCGCGTGCAGGACGAGGAACGCGCACACGTCGCCCGGGAACTGCACGACAACACGAGCCAGCGGCTCGCCCTGCTCGCGCTTCGCCTGGCCGATGTGAAGCGAACTTCGAGTCATGCGGATCGCTCGACGGAAGAGGCGCTGGACACATCGATCCAGCTCGTAGACGAGATCGCTGTCGATCTCCACCGCCTGGCTCGCCGCCTCCATCCCTCGCAGCTGGAGTACATCGGATTGACGAGAGCCCTCGCGAACCTCTGTGACGAATATGCGCGTCAGAGCGGGATGGCGATCGACTTCGCGTCAGCCGACGTGCCGGCAACGCTGCCGCCGGAAGTGGCGATCTGCCTGTATCGCGTCGCGCAGGAAGCGATCCGCAACGCGGTCAAGCACAGCGGCGCCCGGCGGGTGCACGTCGATCTCCGCGCGAGCGAAGACGTCATTCGCTTGTGCGTGCAGGATGCCGGCAAGGGATTCGTCGAGCGCACCGTCGCTGGAGGTCCCGGCCTGGGACTGGTGAGCATGGCGGAACGCATCGACAGCATCGGCGGCGCGTGGTCAGTCGTTTCGGATATCGACCGTGGGACGCGAATCGAAGCGTCGGCTCCCCTCCGCGCGGCACCGCGTGATCTGCCGGCGTAGGCTGGCTCCTGTTTCCTCGCGCCGCGAATGTCCGTTCTACAGACGGGCTCTGGTCTCCCGCCATCTCCCGAGCCCGATGGACGAATCGACCGATTCTTTCCGGTCCTTTTCGCGCGGCATCCGTCCGAGGCACCGTTGGACGCGGCGACACTCCATCAGTCACTCAGTGTCGGCCGGCGATACAGAATCGATCTCTCATCCGCCGACGACTTCTTTACGAATGCCGGCGATTCCGATGGCTGGTCGGCCTGCATTCGACGATCACCGAAACCCAGGCGACGAGTCGAAGCACTACAGCCGGGTTTGAGTCGTGACGCGTCCGGTCGAGGCTGCGCGCCTGCGCGGAGCACGCGCCTTGCATTGCGAATCTCTTCATGCGACTCCTGCTCGTCGAGGACGAGCGCACCACCGCCCGTCTGCTTGCGCGAGGCCTTCGCGAGAGCGCGTACGCCGTCGACGTCGTCCACGACGGTCTGGCCGCATCGGCGAAGCTCGCGAACGCGTGTTACGACCTGGTCGTCCTCGATGTGATGCTGCCCGGACGGAGCGGCCTCGAGGTCTGCCGCCGGCTTCGCGCATCCGGCGAGACCACGCCGGTGTTGATGCTCACCGCCCGGGACAGCGTCGACTCCAGGATTGACGGCCTCGACGCCGGCGCCGACGACTACCTCACCAAGCCGTTCGACCTCGGCGAGCTCCTCGCGCGCATTCGAGCGCTGGCTCGACGCCGCAGCGTGGCGCCTGCACGCGACCGCCTGACGGTCGGACCGTTGTCGATCGATCTGGCCACGCGCGAGCTGTTCGTGTCGGGACAGCAGGTCGAGGTGACCGCGAAGGAGTTCGGCCTGCTGTCGTATCTGGCGGGACGGGCTGGCGACGTCGTGAGCCGGCAGGACATTGCCCGCCACGTCTGGGACGACGACTGGTACGACCCCCTGTCGAACGTGATCGATGTCTACATCCAGCGCCTGCGCCGCAAGATCGATCCCGCCGGCGGGCCCTCGCTCCTTCGCGCGCGGCGAGGCGAAGGCTATCAACTGATCGTCGAACCCTGTGCGCCTGTCCGCCTTCGCTCCGACGATTGTCGACGGAGCTACGGCGAGACCGGGACGAAGCGCGGAGCGCGAAGGCCGGATGGCGGACGCGACCGGGGGCCCGGCGTGCCATGACGCTGAGGATCCGGACGCGGCTCACGCTGTGGTACATCGGCGTCCTCGCCTCGGTGCTCGTCGTCTTCAGCGTGGGCGTGTTGCTGATGCAACGACACTACAGCCGTGTGCAATTCGACACGGAGCTGGAGAGCGTGGCGAGAACGGCGGCCGGTGTCCTGCGCACCGAGCTCGCGCAATCGCACGACCTCGCGCGTGCCGCTGGCGCGACCCGCCTGGCGATTGATATCCCGGACCGCACCGTGGCGATTCTCGACGCGCGAGGCCAGCCGGTGGCCGCGCACTGGCGGGGATTCCGTCGAGCGAACCTCCCTCGCGCCACGTCGAACGCATCGATGGTCGGGACGCTGATGCAGAACGGCGCACCATGGCGCATCAGGCTCCAGCGCGAGGACTCGCCAGACGGACCGTTCATCGTGTTCGTCGGGGCGTCGGAACGACCGCTCATCCGGGAGCAGCTGGTGCTGGGCCGGACGCTGCTCGCCGGCGTGCCACTCGCGGCATTGCTCTCCGCGCTGATCTGCTGGGGCGTCGCATCCCGCGCGCTCGCCCCGCTCACGGAGATGAGCGATCAGGCCGAGCGCATCACGGCGCAGTCGATCCAGGCTCGACTCTCCCCCGCCAGCGAGGACGACGAGATCGGACAACTGGCGCGGGCGTTCAACCGTCTGCTGGACCGCGTTCGGGAAGCCGTCGACAGCCAGCGCCAGTTCATGGCTGACGCGTCGCATGAGCTTCGCACACCGCTGACCGCGGCTCGCACGGCCGCTGAAGTGATGCTGATGCGGCCGCATCGAGACGAAGAAGAGTATCGCGATGCCCTCGACATCGTGCGCACGCAAACGCACCGGCTCCGGTCGATGGTCGACGACATGCTGGTGCTGGCGCGCGCGGACGCCGGCGGAGCCCGTCTCCGCATGACCAGCTGCGCGGCCGGCGACATGCTCGACGAATGCGCCGATGCCGCACGCGTACTGGCCGGCGCGCGCGGAATCACGCTGGACAGCGTGCTCGAGCCTGACGTCTGGTGGTACGGCGACGAAGCGCTCCTTCGTCAATTGACGCTGAATCTGCTGCAGAACGCCATCGCGCACACCCCGCCGGGAGGGAGCGTCCGTCTCACCCTGCGCCGCGCCAATGGTCACATCGAGCTCGCCGTGTCCGACACCGGGTGCGGCATCGCGCCGTCCGATCGCGAAAGGATTTTCGAGCGGTTCGTCAGGCTGGATCAGGCGCGCGAGAATCTCGGCGGCGCGGGGCTCGGCCTGCCGATCGCTCGATGGATTGCCGAGAGCCACGGCGGGACGCTCACCCTCGACGCCAGCGGCCCGGCGGGGTCCACGTTCATCGCACGCTTTCCGCAAGTCGCGCAGCCTCTGTCATCGACCGCAGAGACCCACCGGGTCCACGCCGCCGCGCATTGACGCGGCGTCCTGACGGCCAGCGGCATTGCCCTTGCCCCTCAGACCAGTGGTGCCGTGTTGCCCGATGAATTTTCGATGAACCGCGCCCATTCTCGCACCCGGGGGCGCCGCATTGTTGGTGGTCAATGACCCGTTCGCCTGACGTCGCCGTGCTCATCTGTACCTGGAATCGTGCCGCCCTGCTCGCGGAAACCTTACGCTCCATCTCGCTCGCCGACGTACCAGCCGGCCTGACCTGGGAAGTGATCGTCGTCGACAACAATTCGTCCGACGAGACCAGGCAGGTCGTCGAGCGGCACGAGGCAGCGTTTCCCACCACCCTGCGGTACCTCTTCGAACCGCGCCAGGGGAAATCCTGGGCGATGAATCGGGGCCTCGCCGAATCGTCTGCGCCGATCGTGGTGTTCGTCGACGATGATGTTCGTGTCGGCCGACGCTGGCTCGCGGCGGCGGTCGAGGCGTTCAACGCGTCTCCCGACACCGCATACGTCGGAGGGCCCGTCGCCCCGATCTGGGATCGCGTGTGCCCTCGCTGGTTCGCTCGAACCGGCACCGCGCTGTTTGGCGCGCTCGCCATCCTGGACTACGGTCCGGAACCGTTCGTCTTCGAGGAGCGGCAGAAGATCCCGCTGGGCGCGAACTTCGCGGTGCGCCGCAGGCTGTCGGATCGCATCGGTGGATTCGATCCTTCCCTCGGCCGGAACAGTGAGCGTGTCCTGCTCGGACAGGAGCTGCCGGAATTCTTCGCGCGCTCTCGCGCGGCCGGTTTTCGCGGACGGTACGTGCCCGAGATGAGCGTCGAACATCACGTGCCCGCGCGCCGGCTCCGCCCCGAGTACGTCAGGCGCTGGTGGTACGGCAAAGGTGTGTCCCGGGCGCGGATGGAACGCTTGCATCCGCTCACAGAGCTCGGCCTCGATCTTCGGACCGTGCCCACGCTTGCAGGTATCCCACGATTCCTGTTTGGTACGGCGCTGCGCGACGCGATTCGCTGGTGCGCGGCTCTGTGCCGGGCTGACAAGGGCGGCCGGGTCGCGATAGAAACGCAGTTGTGGTACTTCGCCGGCCAGGTTCGAGAGCGGCTCCGTCAGCGGCGCGACGCCGCTCCCTGCTGCCAGCGCTCGCTTCAGGATCGACGCGCGAATTGATGCGCTCTACGCCGCATCTGCTGCCAGGCGATGGTGCGAGGCTCCCTGTACCGACGACGTCACGAACGCTTTTCCGCCGACGTGCAGCTCGAGAAAACGGCCGACGCAGACCGCGCGCCGTTTCACCGCGCTGCCCCCGAAGGTCGAGCCGGTCAGCGTCGCTCGCTGGAACTCGACGCCGAAGACTCCGCCTCGAACCATCACGTCGCCGCTCTCGGCCGACAGCACGATCATCTCGTAGACGCTGTGTCTCGTCTTGACGAGGATCCGATCGAAATCGCGGCAGGTTCCCAGCTTGATGGTGTCGGTCATGAAGGCTCTCCCGGCTGGTGAAGGGGCAAGGCAGATGCCATCATGACGCCGCAAAATCGGCGTTTTTCCACAGAAATCCGCGAAGGTGGCCCGCTCCCGCCCCAGGTCCGTGGGAATAGTCCGCGGCCACCCGGGAAATTTCCCGCACCGCCGGA
>DASSGK010000404.1:0-19208 GCA_035693505.1 Vicinamibacterales bacterium | reverse complement strand
CCGGCTGGACGATCACCAGAAGATCAGGCGCGCACTCGTCTGGCCGGAGCCCGAGCTCCCGCGCACGGAGGGCACGCGCAAGCTGAAACGCGCGGCGATCCGCGATTGGGTGAAAAGCGGCGGCGCCATGCCGCGGCTCGTCCAGCAGGGCACCGATGCGCTCGCCGCGCTCGTGGCGAAGTACGCCGGCCGCGAGAACCTTTCGCCGACGACGACGCTCGAGGAGCTCGGGTTGAGTTCCCTCGATCGCGTCGAATTAATGGTGGCGCTCGAAGACACGTTTCAGACGCGCATCGACGAGGGATCCTTCGCCGAGGCGCGTGATCTCGGTCAGCTTCGATCGCTGCTGGAGCACGCGTCGGCAAGCGATGCGCCGCCGCCCGAGCCGGTCGACTTCCCCGCGTGGACGCGCCGCCTCGCTGCGCGCGCGATCCGGAGGGTCAACCTCGCGACGTGGGTTCTGCCGCTCGCGCGGGTCTTCGCGTGGACGCGGGTCGAAGGCCTCGAACACTTGCGGAATCTCGACGCACCGGTGATCTTCGCGTCCAACCATCAGAGCTTCATGGACGGGCCTGTGATCATGGCTGCGCTGCCGCCTCGGTGGCGATACCGCCTGTCACCGGCGATGGCGAAGGAAATGTTCGCTCCGCATTTTTTTCCCGCGCAGCACGGCAGGCTGTCGTGGCTGACCAACAGCGTCAACTACTACCTTGCTGTGCTGTTCTTCAACGCCTTCCCTCTGCCACAGCGGGAGGCCGGCGCGCGTCAGACGCTTCGGTACATCGGAGAACTGCTGGCCGATCGGCACTCGCTGCTCATTTTTCCCGAAGGCAAACGATCGGAGAGCGGCGCGATCGATGCATTTCGTCCTGGCATCGGCATGATCGCGTCGAAGCTCGGGGCGGCGGTCGTGCCGGTGCGCATCGACGGCCTGCAGCATGTGCTCGGTGTTGGCTGGCACATGGCAAGGCCGGGAAAAGTCCGGGTGGCTTTCGGTGCGCCGCTGCGGCTGGCAGGCGACGACTATGAAGCGCTGGCGAAACAGGTCGAGGCTGCCGTCCGCGCTCTTTAAACCCTCGAGAAGGGGATCTGGTTATTGGTTTATCTGGTCATCTGGTTATTGAAGAAAAGGTCCAGAAAAAAACCAATTACCAGATAACCAAATGAATAGATAACCAGATGAAAATGTGGCACAATGTTTGTTTGAAAGAAAGGACGTGCTAGCAGTTGAGCAAGGATGATCTCATTGATATGCAAGGCACCGTGGTTGCGGTCCACAGCGGCGGTCTTTACCGGGTGCAGTGCGATGCAGGCCACGAGGTGCTGGCCCAGCTCAGCGGCCGAATGCGCCGCTTCCGCATCAAGGTAGTCCCGGGCGATCGCGTCACCGTCGGCGTTTCGCCATACGATCCCGTCCGGGGCATCATCACCTTCCGAGCCCGCTAGCCAGAAACGGTTTGAACTCGAACACAACTGACAGAGGGGCAAGCCACCGCGGTCCGCGCGGCCGCGGCCGTGGTCGTCCGCGCGGGGGTCCCGGGAAACCGGCGCAGGGTCACGCATTTCGACCGGCGGCTTCGTCGAGCGTGCCCGTACTCCATCCGATCGACGTCGACACGACTCCGGTGCCATTCGCCTCGCTCGGCCTGGATCACCGGCTCCTCGAAGGCACGCGCGATCTCGGATGGAAGGACACACGGCCCATCCAGACAGCCGTGATCCCGCTGGCCCTGGCCAACAACGACCTGATTGCCTGCGCCGAGACCGGCACGGGAAAAACGGCCGCGTTCGTCGTCCCCACACTGCAGCGGCTGCTGCTGGATCATCAGAAGAACGTGGCCGCGGAGGCCGAGAGCGGCCTCCCGCGCAAGAGCCGCGTTCTGGTGCTGGCGCCCACGCGCGAGCTGGCGGTGCAGATCGAAGACGAGATTCACGGGCTCGCGTATCACACCACGGTCACGAGCGCAGCCGTCTACGGCGGCGTCGAGATGGGCATGCAGGAGCGCGCGCTCAAGGCCGGCGTCGACATCATCGTCGCGACGCCTGGCCGGTTGATGGACCACATGCGCCAGCAGAACGCCGACCTCAGCGGCATCGAGCTGCTGATTCTCGACGAGGCCGACCGCATGATGGACATGGGCTTCTGGCCCGACGTCCGGCGCATCATCACGGCGATGCCGGCGATGCGCCAGACGCTGCTCTTCTCCGCGACGATGCCGAACGAGGTCGTCCGCGATGCGCTGGAGATCACGCGAGACGCGAAGTACGTCCAGGTCGGCCAGCGGAGCGCACCGGCCAAGAGCATCACGCATCGGGTCGAAGCCGTTGCCGCGCACGACAAGCCGAACTGGCTGATCGATCATCTGAAGAACCCGGAAGGACCGGTGCTGATCTTTTCTCGCACGAAGATCGGCGCCGATCGGCTGGCGCGGCGGCTGGCCTCGGCCGGCGTGAAGTGCACCGCGCTCCATGCCGATCGCAGTCAGGATCAGCGCCGCATCGCGGTCGAGGGGTTCAAGAGCGGAAAATACAAGGTGCTGGTCGCCACCGACATCGCGGCTCGCGGCCTCGACATCGACGCGATTCACACTGTCATCAATTACGAGGTGCCGGATTCTCCAGACGCCTACGTGCATCGCGTCGGGCGGACGGGGCGTGCGGACGCCGTGGGTCAGGCGATCACGCTCGTGGCGCCCGAGGAACGGCGCGCGCTGGCGTTTCTTTCCAAGGCCGTTGGCCTTCAACTAGAATGAGTTCGATGTCCGATCCTTTCAACGTGCCGCAGCCCACGTCGCCGGACTCCCCGGCGGAGCCGGCCGCGGACGTTCCGGCCGAATCGGCCGCCGTACAGCGATTCAAGTCGTGCCGCTGGCGGCGTCCGCCCGAAGACGGCCCGGAGTGCTGCGGCCATCGCGACGTCCTCCCGATGGCGGGCACGACCGGATTCGATCCCGAAGCGTGGTGTCCCGATTGCCAGTTCTACAAGCTGCGCCGGACGCCGAAAAAGCGCGACCCCAACGAATACAGATACTAGATTCAGAAGGGCTGAGGGCTAAGGGCTTAGGGCTCAGCGCTACTCCGAAAACTCCCGCGCGAGCTCGACCCACTCACCTTGCGGCGCGAGCTGTTGGTACGAGCGCCAGTGGGGACGCGCGTCCTGCGATTGCCCCATCTTCTCGAACGTGACCGCGAGATAGAAGTGCGCGTCGGCGTAGAACGGGTTCAGGCGGAGCGCCTCCCGATAGCAGGCCTGCGCTTCCGGAAAGCGGCCGAGATCGTGGTAGATGTTCCCGAGGTTGAAATGCGCCTCGAAGAAATCTGATTCCAGGCCGATCGCGCGCTCGTAGAGCGCCTGCGCCTCGACCAGCTCGTCGCGGCCGTAGTGAATGTTCGCCAGGTTGATCAACGCCGCGACCAGATACGGATCGAGCTCCAGCGCCTTGCGATACGCGGTCGCTGCTTCTTCGCGGGTCGATTCGTCGCCCTCGTCGAGCGCGGAGGCCGCACAGAAGTACTCCTCGGCGAGCGCGGTATCGCGAACGGCCGCGTGAGCGCCGGCCGACGGCAGCTTCGCGGCACTGTCCTGACGGTCTTTTTCGGCTCTCCGCAACGTGATGATCTTGGCTGGCCCCGCATCCAGCCGGAAATCGAATTCGAGCTGACCCTGGCGGGCCGCCGTCAGGGTGCGTACGACGCTGCGGAAGCTGCTGCCTTGAGCGATCTCCTCGTTGGCCTGCTTGATCGCTGCCAAATCGGGAAACGCAAAGAAAGTGTCGGCGTTGGTCCGCAGCACCGGACGCAAGACGCCGCACTTCACCAGGTAGCGAAGATGATCCTCGCGCAGCGAGCGGTATCTCGCGAGCACGTCGCGGAGCGCGTGATACTGACGCTTCAGCGTTTCCGGAGTCGGCACGCCGGCCAGCCGGCAGAACTCCTCCTCGCTGAGAATGCGAATCTGATGCGCATCGGACTGCGCGTTCAACTCCTCGGCTCGCTTCAACTTGTTCGACGTGTCGCGCACCGATCGGCTCGATGGCGCGTCCGACGATTCTTCGGCCGCGTTGGGTGTCGGACCGAATCCTTCGGCGCCGACAACCAGCATCGTCGTCTTCGCGTTGACATCGTCTGCCGTGACGCCGCCGAGGCGCGTGACGAGCTCGCGCGCGTCCTTGCGGCCGAGCGAACTGAGCTTTCCGGTAAACACGACGAGCTGTCCCGCGAGGGATAAGCGACTCGACTCAGGCGAGGATGAGGGCAAACGGCCTCTCCGTCTGATGGGCTGGGGGACGAAACCGCTCCAAGATGATGGAGAATAGGTGGGAAGTCAAGAGAGAATGCTGCTCGCAGGCGACATCGGAGGAACCAAAACGCTGCTCGGGCTCTTCGACGCAGCGCCCGCGCGGCCACGCGCGATCGTCGTCCGCTCCTTCGGCACGCTCGACTATCCCGATCTGCAGACGATGATCGGCGAGTTCTTGAAGATCGGCGAGGCCGTGGAGGCCGTCGCGGAGCACGGACGGATGGCATCGGCATGCTTCGGCGTCGCGGGACCGGTGGTCGGCGAGACCGTGAAGGTCACGAACGTGCCCTGGTTCGTCGACGCGCGTCAGGTCGCGGCGGCGTTCGGGCTCTCGCGCGTTGCGCTTCTGAACGATCTGGAAGCGCTCGCGCATGCGGTGCCGACGCTGCGCGAATCCGAAACGCACGTGCTCCAGGAAGGAGAAGCGCTGCGCGGCGGCAACATCGGCCTCATCGCGGCCGGCACCGGCCTGGGCCAGGCGCTCCTTCACAATATCGACGGACGATTCGTGCCGTCCGCCTCGGAGGCGGGCCACGCGGACTTCGCCGCCAGGACCGAGCGCGAGATTGCCCTCACGCGCGATCTCGTGCAGCGGTACGGCCGCGCCGACGTCGAACACGTTGTGTCCGGCCGCGGCCTCGTGAATATTCATCGCGTCGCTCACCAGCAGCAGCCGTGCGCCGCGGCGGTGGACCTCGAATCGCCCGATGCGCCGAGCGCCATTTCGACGGCGGCGCTCGAGCACCGGTGCCCGGGCTGCGTGGAGACCCTCGACATGTTCGTCGAGGCGTACGGCGCCGAATCGGGAAACCTGGCGCTTCGCGCCGTCTCGACCGGCGGCATGTACATCGGCGGAGGAATCGCCCCCAAGCTCCTCGCTGTGCTGACGAACGGCACGTTCATGAAGGCGTTTCGCGCAAAGCCGCCGCTCGATCGGATGCTGGCTGTCATGCCGGTCAAAGTGATCCTGAACGCGGAGTCAGGGTTACTGGGCGCGGCGGTCTTCGCGGCAAACCAGCACTGACCCCGACACGAACAACCGTGTCCTTCTGTCTAATCCACGGATGAAGTACCCGGCAGCTCCCCGCACCGATCTGGTCGACGTGCTCCACGGCGTCGCTGTTCCAGATCCCTTCCGCCGGCTGGAAAGCGCTGACGATCCCGAAACGCAGGCGTGGGTATCCGCCGAGAACCGGTTGTGCCAGAGCCTGCTCGAATCGCCGACGCGTGCGGAACATGCCGCGCGGCTGCGCGAGCTGCATCGCGTCTCACGAATGTCGGTTCCCGCGGTACGCGGCGACCGGATCTTCTTCACCGAGACCGATGGCACCCGCGGGCAGGCGGTGCTGTACCGGGTCGAGGGCTCAGGGCCCCCTTCCGTCCTTGTCGATCCCAATCTGCTCGACAAGGATGGGACCACGGCGATCACCGTGTTCGAGCCTGACGGGTCCGGCGACCGCGTCGCGTACGGCCTGTCGCGCAACGGCAGCGACGTCCAGGAGTTGCGCGTTCACGACGTCGCATCGGGCAGGACTCTCGACGATCGCCTCAACTGGGTCAAGTTCGCGTCGATTGCATGGAACGGCGACGGGTTCTTCTACACGCGTTATCCGGAGCCCGGCTCCGTACCTGCCGGGGACGAGCAGTACTTCTGTCAGGTCTGTTACCACCGCATGGGCGATCCGCAGTCAGAGGACCGCCGCGTGTATCACAGACCCGATGCGCCGGAAGTCGTCTTCGACGTCAAGGTGACGTCGGACGGCCGCCATCTCGTCATCGGCAGCTTCCAGGGCGCGAGCGATCACGCCGAAGTTCACGTGATGGATCTCGGCGGCGGCCTCGAGTCCGCGGTACCACAGGCGCTGGTCACCGGGTTTTCGTCCGGATGGCATTTCATCGACGGCCGCGACGGCCGGCTGTATTTCCGCACCGACGACCACGCACCGTTTGGCTGCATCGTGCGATTCGATCTGAGCGACGGCGCACACGAACGCGACGCTCGCGAAGCGCGGACGATTGTGGCGGAGTCGGGCGACACGATCGTCGACGCGGCCGTGGCGAATGGACGCCTCCTCGTCAGCTCGCTCCGCCATGCGAGCAGCCGCCTCGCCACCTGGACGCTCGACGGACACGACGAGCGGATCATCGCGCTGCCTGAGATCGGCACGATCAACGGTCTGGCCGCGCAGTGGACAGATGCGCAATCGTTCGTGGCCTTCACGTCCTTCGTGACGCCGCCGACGATCATGGCGTGCGGCAAAGAGGCGCTCGAGCCGATCGATCGCGACAGCCTGCCGTTCGATTCCAGCGGATTCGTGACCGAACAGGTGTGGTATCCGTCGAAGGACGGTACTCAGATCTCGATGTTTCTCGTGAGCGGCCGCGATCAGCCGTCGCCTTCGCCGATCCTGCTGACCGGATACGGCGGATTCAATATCAGCCTGACTCCGGCCTTCGATCCGTCCGACATCCTCTGGCTGGAACAGGGCGGGACGATTGCGGTCGCCAACCTGCGCGGCGGTGGAGAGTACGGCGACGCGTGGCACAAGGCCGGCATGCGCGCGCACAAGCAGAACGTGTTCGACGACTTCATCGCTGCCGCCGAATGGCTCGAGCGGAGCGGCCGCTCCGCACCCGGCGGCATCGCGATCGAAGGCGGCAGCAACGGCGGCCTGCTGGTCGGCGCCTGCCTGGTTCAGCGGCCGGATCTGTTCGGCGCCGTCATCTGCCGCGTGCCGGTTGCCGATATGCTGCGCTATCACCTCTTCACGGTCGGCCGATTCTGGATCCCGGAGTACGGCAGTGCGGATGATGCGGGCGATTTTTCTGTGCTGCTCCGCTATTCGCCGTATCACAACATCGTCGACGGCACCGTGTATCCGCCGACGCTGGTGATGACAGCCGATACCGACGATCGGGTCGCGCCGGGGATGGCAAAGAAGTTCGCGGCGCGACTGCAGGAAGCGGCTGCGGCGGCGGCCGGGCCGATTCTCCTGCGCGTCGAAACGCGCGCGGGGCACGGCGCCGGGAAATCGATTACAAAGCAGGTCGAGGAGCAGGCTGATTTTCACACTTTTCTATCCCACTACCTGACACGAACGTCTGTGAATGAACACACGCGACGCTGAGCCGTATCACCGCGTAGCAACCTCACATTCGTTGCTATATCCTTGATGAGCGATGATCTGGTTCTTCGATCGAGACGGTGAAAAGCTCCGCTACGAAATCAGTCACGACCGCCTGGCAGGCCGCTATCGTGTGATCATCACGCACCCCGATGGCACTGAATCCGTAGAAGAAGTCGAAGAGCCCACCGAACTCATCGAACGCTCGGTCGAGTTGATGAACTCGCTGCGCGGCGATGGGTGGCGCGTCGCGTAGTCAGCGGCGCGGCCGATAATGATGAACGCGCGGTAGAAGATCGTCGGGGGGACGAGCATCGACCGCGGCAGGCCAGCCCAGCAATTCGTCAGGCATCCCGAAAATCACGATCACGACCCCGTCGCGCGGATCCGCCGGCTCAACGCCGTTGCGGACGCGTAAGGGCCGCGCGCCGCCGGCGATCAGCGCCGCCGACGGAGCCGCGAGCCGATCGACGCCCTTTGCTCTCAACGCCCGGGCTTTTTGCTGACAGCGGGGATAGGTGTCGGCGCCGCCTTTGAGAATGTGCGAAGGCAGATCCACCTGACGATCCGGGCGATCGCCGATCTCGACCGCCCACATCTGGCGTCGAATCGTCAGCAGATCTGCCGGATCGTCGATCTCTTCGTGACGGAGAAATTCGGCCCACGCACCGTCAGGTGTGTCGGCGAAGTAGTGGGCCGGCCCTTCGCCTTCGCCATGCCACCGGCCGGCGGGTTGAGAAGCGTCCTCCCAGAGAAACGGATAGCGCCAGTCGACCTGCCGAAACGCAATCATGTCGCCGACATGGTCACGAGCTCGCGAGCCAGCGCGCGCACCTGCTCGGGACCCGCGTCCTCGGGATCCCAGGCGCCCGTGAGGATTTGCGCGGGCGTGCGGCCGCCGAGCGCGGTCCGCTTCCGCCCGAACCATCGGCGGATGCCGACGTCGTTGTAGGAACCGGAGAGATCGCCGATGACGAGCGCGAGAAAGTGCAGCCGGGCCGCGATCGGATCCGGCGTGTCGCGCTCCCCCGATTGATAGCGGTTCAGGCTGGAGAGGGACACCGACAGGAGCGACGCGAGTTGTTCCGAGTCGAGCACGCGGGCCAACCCGGCCCACTCGAATTTCGGCACCGGCGACGCGTCGAGCGCGGCAATCATCGTGCGGAGCAGCGAGGCCAGTTCTTCGCCTGTTGGCGCTTCGACGTTGTTCAGCGCGGCGACCGCGCCGCTCGCAATGCCGGCCTGCCGGACGTGCGACGCGAGGTGGCGAACCGCTCCGGCGTCGAGCGGGCTCGTGCCCGTTGTATCCGGCGCGATGAGACCCATGGCTTCGGCCCGGCGGGTGGCCTCGAACAGGAGCCGGCCGGCGGCCTGCGGGAGCGGGGTCTGAACGGACACTTTTCGGATAACAGGCACACTCCGATCTTCTTCCATGCTGATGCTGCTGTCAAGCGTGCCGACGCTGCGCCGCTGCCCGATTCCTATCCGCGGAGCAGGTGGTCGAACCACATGCCGCTCAGCTTTTCCTGGACCGTGTTCTGACGCAGGCGGGCGGCAAGGTTAGGGAAGTCGACGCGGTCGATGTCCTGATCCTGGTTGAAGCAGGAAAAAATGATCGATTCCTTGCCGGTGTTCGGGTCGACGTGCTTCTGGAGGCACTGTGCGCAGACTTCCTTCATCATGCACTGCATTGGCGAGTTGATGCTCGCGATGCCGACGTGTTCCGGCTTCAGGTGCGGCGCGAGAACACCGCGGCGCGCGGCCTTCACCGCCGCCATCATCCGATCCGAACCGATCGCGATGATGCGGTCCACGGTCTCCAGCGGGACGAGACGCTCGCCGAGGTCGCCGTTCTGGTACGCCATCATGGCCTGCACGATATTGCCCCGGAAGTGCCGGTCCTGCGGACGTGCCGGCGCGATCGCTGCGCCCATGTCGGTGCTCCAGATCACCTGATCGGTGCCGGCCTCGATGTCCTCGCGCTTGAACAGGTCTTCGCCTTTCTTGTAGCCGGCAAAATAGATCACGCGGTTGCCGTGCTCGCGCATCCCCTTCGCGATCGAGAACAGCACCGCATTGCCCAGCCCGCCGCCCAGCAGCAGCACGTTCTGGTTGTCCGGGATCTCGGTGGGCGCGCCCGTCGGCCCCATCACGATGACCGGCTCGCCCACTCGCAGCTGGGCGACCAGGCGGCTGGACACGCCGAGCTCGAGCGCGATCAGCGACAGCAGCCCGCGTTCCTTGTCCACCCATGCGCCGGTCAGCGCGATCCCTTCCATCAGCAGCGGCACGTCTCCGGCGCGCCGGGCCGTCGACTCGAAGTTCTGCAGCCGGTAGAACTGGCCTGGATGAAAGTGTCTCGCGGCGGCAGGCGCCTTGACGATCACTTCGATGATGGTCGGCGTCAATCGCACGACCTCGACGACGCGAGCCAGCAGTTCCTCGTCGAGCCGGGCCACCAGCTCGCGCCAGGACGCGTCGCGGTCTGCCTGTCTGCCGGGATCGAGCGCGGTCAGCTCGCGCGCGAACAACCGGGCCACCTGCGGAAACCCGTGCTTCGCGGACGCCATCGCCTTCACGACGTTCCCGGCATAGCGCGGATGGTTGTCGCCGTAGTAGGTCACGAACTTCCCGTCTGTTTCGTGCGACGTGAAGAACCCCTGAGGATCGGGTACCAGCGCAAACCCGCCATCGCGCTCGACGATGCTGTGCGGTTGGAAGAATTTCTTTTTCGCATCGAGCCGGAACGTCCCGGGCGCTTCGTTCTCGCAGGTAATGTTTGGAGAAGTGCCGGCCGCGACGAGGCAGGTGCGCGCCGGCAAAGTGAACATCTGCCCATCCAGCCCCTCCCGCTTGAAGATCATTCCGCTGAGCGCGCCGTTGGCATCGGGCACGGCCTCGATGGGATTCAGGTTCTCCGCAAACACGATCCCTTCTTCGAGCGCCTTGATCACTTCCTCGTGATTCAGGCGGTAGGCCGGCGAATCGACCATGCGCTTTCGATAGGCAAGGGTGACGCCGCCCCATGCGCGCACGAGCGCGATGAAGTCCGGCGGCTCGCCGGCCCGCTCCGCCCGCTCGCGCTCCGCACGAACCGCGCGTCCATGCGCCAGGTATTCGTCGAGCAGCGCGAGCTCTTCCGGGTCGTAGCCGGCGCGAACACGCTCCTCGCCGGCTTCCCTCGTCAGCGTCTCATACTGTGCGAGGGTCTTCTCCACCTGAACCGGGTAGTACGCCATCAGCTCCGTGGCAGTGTCGATCGCGGTCAGGCCGCCGCCAATCACGATCGCCGGCAGCCGCGTCTGCAGATTCGCCAGCGCGTTGCGCTTGAACGCACCGGTCAACTGCAGCGCCATCAGGAAATCGCTGGCCTTCCTGATCCCCCGGATCAGGTTGTTCTTCATGTCGATGATCGTCGGCTTGCCGGCGCCGGTGGCGATCGCCACGTGGTCGAACCCGTACGCCCACGCGTCCTCGATCGGAATCGTGCCGCCGAACCGGATGCCGCCATACATGCGGATGCCACGCCGGCGCGCGAGCGTCAGGTGCAGGAGCGTGAGGAAGTTCTTGTCCCACCTGACGGTGATGCCGTATTCCGACACTCCGCCGAAGCCCTCGAGCACCCGCTCATCGAGCGGACGATAGATCTCCCGCCAGTCGCGAATCGCTTGCGGCGCCGAGCGGTCGGTGCCGGTGATGTCTTCGGGGAGCGGCTCGATCTTGAGTCCGTCGATCCCCACGACGCCGAAGCCTTCGTTCACAAGGTAGTGCGCGAGCGTATACCCGGCCGGACCGAGACCGACCACGAGCACCTTCTTGCCGTTGTAAGGGAGCGCGTACGGCCGGCGGACGTTGAGCGGGTTCCACCGCGTCAGCAGACCGTAGATCTCGACGCCAAACGGCAGACCGAGGACGTCGGTCAGGACGCCGGTCTCGATCTGCGGAATGTTGACCGGCTCCTGCTTCTGGTAGATGCACGACTTCATGCAGTCGTTGCAGATGCGGTGTCCGGTGCCGGGGCACATCGGGTTGTCGACGACGACGAGCGCCAGCGCACCGATCGCATCGCCGTCCTTTCGCAGCGTGTGCATCTCGGAAATTTTCTCGTCGAGCGGACAGCCCTCCAGCTCGATGCCCAGCGGGTTCACCGAGACCTTGCCGCCCTTGTCGTGCAGTCCCTTCGAGCACGAATCCTTGTCGCGCTCGTGACAGAGCACGCAGTAGTGAATCTCGCTGAGGACTTCTCTCGGATCCATCCGTCCGTCGGTCAAGCCAAACCCGTCGCGGCGCCGCAGCCGCCAGCCGGGACCGGTCTGCGCTTCGGGCATCCGCGGATCCTGGCGCTCGACTTCGACCAGGTGGAACGGATCGACAGTTTCCGGAAAGCGGAAGATCACCCAGTGGCGATAGGCGCGGTCGTGAAGCCGCGCGGCGCACCAGCGTCGCAGCGCCTCGAGCCGGGGGCTTGGGGCCAGGGGCTTGGGGCTGGCTGATTCCTTGTCATCGTCGAGCAGTGTGCAGCCGGCACGAGCCACGGCCAGTTCGCGATCCGTGGTCCCTGCGCCCGCGATCATCGCCTCCACCACCGCATCGTCTTCCGGCGTCGCGGCGACGTGTGCGCCGCCCTTCAACAGCGGCAGCACCCGACGCCGAACGAAATCGACTTTGAAGCGAAAGAGATCGTCCTGCGCGCGCGTGGAGGCGGCGATCGTCGAGGCGGGCGCGTCGACGTCGAACAATCGTTTCAGGAAACGGCTGACGTGAGGGGCCATCGCGATCAGCAGGTTGGAGAGCGCGATGGGCGGCATCGGCGCGTCGGGCGCACGGCGATACGCGTCCCATTCGATCCACAACGCGGGGTCGGCCGCCGCTGTTTCCTCGCAAAACCGTTCGTATAAGGACGCGAGCCGTTCAGGCTCGTGCAAATCAGCAAACGTGTAGCCGGGCACGCCCAGTGCAGTCGACGCAACAGTCATAGGATCTCATCGAAGGTACATCACAACTTGACGGTCGCGCCACTGGCCGGTACGATTCGCGAAGCCACATGAAGCGTGTCGCGCTCATCGTCCTCACGCTCGTCGCGTTGGCGTCGTTCACGGTGAACGCTCAGCGGGCATCCCGCAAGACTCCGGCACCCGCGGCAAAACCGCCCGTCAAGGCCGCCGCGGCACCGCGCGCCGAGCAGCGCGTGCCGTTCGCAGCGGGAGAGACACTCAGTTACGACGTCTCGTGGTCCTCGTATCTCATCGCCGGCACGGCGACGACGACCGTCCTCGAAAAGAAACCCTCCTTCAACTCCACCGCGTACTACATCGTGGCGGAAGGACGGCCGACACCGCTGCTGTCGAAGCTGTATTCGGTCTACTACAAGATGGACACGCTGCTGGACAGCTTCACCCTGCTGCCGCAGCGCGGATCGGTGTACAGCGAGGAAGGCAAGCGGCACCGGTTCAAAACGACGCAGTTCGATCGGACCGCGAAGAAGGTGCTGTTCGAGTACAAGTCGGACACGACGGTCAAGTCCGACTTCCCGACGTCGGCGGTGACGCAGGATGCGCTCTCCGCGATCTACGTGCTGCGCGCCATCCCGCTCAAGCCCGGCGAAAAAATGACGATGCCGATTGCCGACAACGGGATCAACTACAAGGTGCAGTTCGACGCGGGCGCGTCCGAGAAGGTCCGGACGCCGAGGGGCGATCAAGCCGCGGTGAAAATCAGGCTGAGCGTGTTCGACGACAAGGCGAAGCCTGTCGGAAAGAACGTCTTCATCTGGATCTCGGAAGACGAACGCCGCCTGCCGGTGAAGCTGCAGGCCGATCTCCCGGTCGGCAGCTTCAACCTGCTGCTGCGCGAGGTCAAATAGCCTCGACCAGCGTCAGCGCGAACCCGTCGTCGCCGTCGATCCACTGCGCCAGCCGCCTGAAGCCCGCCCGCTCCAGCATTGAGATGACGCCCGCAGGCTCGTACTTGTAGGAGCTTTCGGTCCAGATCGTCTCGTCCTGCTCGACGACGACCTCGAGCGACGCCCCGGGAATCCGCACGCGCTGACGGCTTCCGGCGACCAGGTGCATCTCGACACGCGACTCGGCGGCGTTCCACAAGGCACGATGGCGGAAGGCGGTGATGTCGAAGTCCGCGCCGAGATCGCGATTGATGCGCACGAGCAGGTTGCGGTTGAACGCGGCGGTCACGCCGAGCGGATCGTCGTAGGCCAGCAGCAGCTCGCGTTCGGGCTTCACGAGGTCGGTTCCGATGAGGAGCGAGTCCCCGATCGAGAACGACGAGCGGACCGCGCGAAGAAACGCGCAGGCACCGGGCGGATCGAAGTTGCCGATGTTGGAGCCGAGAAACAGCGTCATCGCGCGGCCGTTGCCGGCACGCGCGTTCATCGCGTCGGCGAGGCCGTTCTCGTACGTCGCGAGATGGGGCGCCACGACGAGATCGGGATCCAGCGCCAGCAGCGTGCGCTCGGCCAGATTGAGCGCGGCCGCGGAAATGTCCACCAGGTGCACGGAGAACCCGCGCGCCAGCGCGCCTCCGCGGCTGAGCAGCGACGCCAGCTTGTCGCCGCTGCCGGGCCCGAGTTCGACGAGCGTCGACAACGACCCGACGCGCCCGAAGATCTCGCGCGAGTGACACTCGAGCAACCGGCGCTCCGATCTGGTGATCCGGTACCAGGGCAGCTCACAAATCGCTTCGAAGAGCGCCGATCCGAGCGGATCGTAGAAGTAGCGCGACGGCAGCTGCCGCGGCGTCAGCGTGAGGTAGTACTGGATGTCGCCGACGAGCGCCTCGATCGACGCCCCATCGTCCGTCCTAAAGCGCGCAGCGGAAGGTTGCATATACGTAGGGATAGCGGGCGCGGAACCAGTTGCGGAAGGCCGGCCGCAGCAGTTCCTTCGCCGTCGCCATCGACGCCCCTTTCATGACGAAATGCTCACCGTCGAAGAAGTCCGCCGAGTATTCCGGATACGACGCCATCGCCTGGAAACCGGGGAAGGGGCCGAACGTCGTGCTCGTCCATTCCCAACCGTTCCCAATCAGATCCTCGACGCCCCAGGCACTCGCCCCTATTGGATGTCCGCCGGCGGCTTCTGGATCCCAGCTCGAGAAATCGAATACACCGCGCGTGCCATCCGGGGGCGCATCGCCCCACGGAAACGCGCGCTCACCGGAGGGAGATCCGTACGCCGCGCGCTGAAACTCAGCTTCAGTCGGCAGCCGCGCACCGCGCCAGCGGGCGAACGCGGACGCCTCTGCCTGGCTCACATACACCGGCCAGGACAACGGAAGCGGCACGAGCTCGAACATCGCGCGCCAGTACCAGCGATCGTCGTGACGTTCCCAGAAGAGAGGATGTGCGATCGCCTCGCGCTGCAGCCAAGCCCAGTCTTCCGGGCGCCACCACTGCGGATCGCGATAGCCGCCGGCGTCCACGAATTCGAGATAGCGCTCGTTCGTCACGTCGTGGCGATCGATGGTGAACGCCTGAACGTTGACGCTCAAGGCCGGATGCTCGTTGTCCCACCCGAAACGATTCGTCCCGCGAGCCACGCCGAGCGTCGCGCAGCCGGCGGGGATCTCGATCGTCTCGACGCGCGGCGATTCGCCGCTCACGCGCGGCTGGTATCCGGCCGGCTTGCGCTTCTGCGAGAAGGGCAGGCGCTGCCACATGTAGAGCAGCGTCTCCTGGTGCATCGCCTCGTGCTCCAGGATGGTGAAGACCGCTTCGGCCCGATCAAGCAGCGGATCGCCCGGCCGATCGACGTCGGCATGCAGCAGGGCATCGATCACCTGCCGATCCGCCTCATCGGCAAAACGATGCACTTCATCGCGTAATGGCCACGGGTTGGATGCTCCTGCCCCTTCTGCCTGTCCCGCCCCTCCTGCCTGTCCCGCCCCTCCTGCCCCTGCCGTCCCCGTCTGCGCCTCGTGCGGATCGATGCCGCGCGCGAAGAGCGCCTCCAGCCGGGCATCGATGCTCGGGCGGCCCAGGCCCTTCTTCACGAGCGTGTTGAAGCTGAAACCCGGAAGGTGCCCTTCGTAGAAGACGATGGGATGGCGGAGCGCGATGGGCTGGCTGTAATACGCGTCCTCCACCAGCAGATCGAAGATCGCGCGCGAGCGCGCGCGGTTCTTCTGATACCACTCCACAGCGGCCGTGCGGTCAAAAGCCATCCCTGCATCTTCATACGAAACCGACTAAAATGAGGCTGTAAATTGCGAATCACGTTGAACGGCGACACGCATGAGGTCGCGAAGCCTCTGACAGTGGCCGAGCTTCTGGAACAGCTTGACATCGATCCACGCCGTGTCGCCGTCGAGCACAATCTCGTCGTGCTGAAACGCGGAACCTTCGCCGAGACAATGGTGCAGGAGGGCGACGCGATCGAGATCGTGAACTTCGTGGGCGGGGGATCTTCGAAGGGCTAAGGGCTCAGCGGAGGGCTCAGGGCTGAGGGCTTGGTTGGGGCTTGGGGTTGATGGATACAGTGGATCGGTTCACGATCGCGGATAAGACATTCACGTCGCGGCTGTTTGTCGGCACGGGCAAGTACTCGTCGCCTGCCGTGATGGTCCAGGCGCACGATGCGTCCGGCGCTGAGATGATTACGGTCGCCGTGCGGCGGGTGAACATTTCCGATCGCTCGAAGGAGTCGCTGCTCGACTTCATCGACACCTCCCGCTACGTCATCCTGCCGAACACCGCCGGCTGCTACACGGCGGACGAAGCGATCCGCACGGCGCGGCTCGGCCGCGAGGCGGGGCTCTCGAACTGGGTGAAGCTGGAAGTGATCGGCGACGAGCGGACGCTGTTTCCCGACAACGAAGCGCTCCTCGAAGCCACGCGCGTCCTCGTGCGCGAAGGGTTCGTCGTGCTGCCGTACACGAGCGACGACCCGATTGTCTGCCGCAAGCTCGAAGACGCCGGCGCGTCCGCGATCATGCCGCTCGGCGCGCCGATCGGCTCCGGCCTCGGCATCCAGAACGTCAACAATCTTCGCATCATCCGGGAATTCGCGCGGGTGCCGCTCGTGGTCGACGCGGGCGTGGGCACGGCGTCGGACGCAGCGCTGGCGATGGAGCTGGGCGCCGACGCGGTCCTGATGAATACGGCGATCGCCGGCGCGCAGGATCCCGTCGCGATGGCCGAGGCGATGAAGCTGGCGGTGCGCGCGGGCCGGCTGGCGTTCACGTCGGGACGGATTCCGCGCAAGCTCTACGCAAACGCCAGCAGCCCGGTGGAAGGCCTGGTCGGCCGGTAGAAGTGCCGAAAAGCCCCGACGATCTCGAGGCGCTGAAAGAAGAACGCGCGGCCGCCGATCGGGCATACAACGAGGCGCTCACGCGGCTGGATCGCGCCATCCAGCAGCTCCCGGCCGACTTTCCGCAGCCGCCGCCGGTCCCCGACGAACATCAGGTCACCCCGCTCAACACGCTCTGGAAAATCGACCTGCCGCACGGCGGTCTCCGCTCCCTGTCGCCGCTGCGCCGCATCGTCGGTCCGCTGGTCGAGCAGCAGCAGGCGTTCAACGCGGCCGTGGTCGATCACGTGAACCGCGCCGTGCCGGTCGACCGCGAAACGCGGGCATCGATCGAGAGCACGCTGACGGTGCTCCGGGACGCCATCGCGGAGCTCGTCAGCTTTCAAAGCGTGCTCGTCGAGTTTCTCCAGCAGATCACGCCATACGTCGACACACGCGATCGCGACGTCGCCGGCTTGCTGCGCGGGCTCTCGGGCGCGATCAACGGCGTCGCTGACGAAGTCCTGAAGCGATCCGAGGCGACGCTCGTGCGCGACCGCCGCCACGAGATGCGGGTCGAAGCGCTGGAGACGGCGATCGCGGCCCTGCGCGACGAGCTCGCGGCGCTCCAGCGCCGCGGTCGCGACGATGCCTGAGGCGCGGCGGGACGAGACACTTCCCCTGGTCTGGCGATCGCTGCCGGTCCGCTTGAGCCTGATCGCGATTCCCATCGGACTGACCACCACCGTGCTCGTCTTCAACGTGGGACCCGCGATCAGGTTGATCGCGGCGACGGCCCTCGTCGTCAGCTTCCTGTCTCCCGTTCACGGCCTGCTGCTCGTCGCGACGTTTGCGCCCATCGGCCGCCTCGTCGCGATGGTGATCGGCGCCGGCGAATTCCGGATCGGCGAAGTCATCGTCCTCGCCTTTTTCGTCGGATGGCTGCTGCGCGCGCGCGCGGATCGGCCAGGCCCACGAATGCCCGCCGCGACCGCCGGATGGCTGTTCGCCGCCGCGATTGTCGGATCGATCGCAGGGTTGGCGCTGAAGCTCGATGCCTATCCGGGTGCGCTGCCCGTGCAGATCGATCAAATCGTCCACGGGTACTTCTTCAGCACCGATCGAATCGGGTTCACCGATGGCGTTCGACTGCTGGAGGGGCTCGGATTGGCGGCCGCGGCGGTGATGCTGTTGCGGCAGCGCCCGACGCTGGCCGTGACGCTGCCCGCGGCGCTGACGACATCCGCCGCGATCGCCGCGTGTTCGAGCGTCCTGCTGTGGCGCGGGATCGGGCCCGTGGCTGCGCTCGAGCGCTACGGGCGGGACGGTTACCGCGTTGTCGCGCACGTGTTGGACGTCAACGCCGCCGGCAGCTACTTCGCGATGATCGTGTGCGTCGCGATCGGCATGGCCGGGCGCGATCGGGGATACCGGCGAGCGCTGTGGAGCGCCCTCGCCGCCGCGAGCGTGATCGGCTTGTGGCTGTCGCAGTCGCGCAGCGCGATGGCCGCCCTCGCCATCGTGTTTGCGACGGCGCTGACGTGGGCGCTCAGCTACAGATATCCGGTCCGCACACGAGCCGCCACGCTGCTGGCGGTTGTCGTCCTGGCGCTCGCAGCGGGCGCGATTCGAGCGCGATTGCTCGAGCGCGACCCCACGTATCGCGGCGCCGGCTTCAGGGAGCAATTCTTCGCGACCAGTCTCCGGATGATCGCTGCCCGTCCGGTCTTCGGTGTCGGCGAGGGACAGTACTACGGGTCGTCGTCGTTGTTTCTGTCGCCGCAGCTCGCGTGGACGTACGGTGCGGAAAACGCGCACAACGCATTTCTGCAGATCGGCGGCGAGCTCGGATTGGTGGGCCTGGGCCTGTTCGCGTGTTGGGTCGGAGCAACCGTTTCGCGGGCGGCGCATGCGCTCACGCGCGCGCAACGCGACTGGCGGCTCCTCGGCTGCGCGAGCGGTGTCATGGTGTTCCTCGGCACGTGTCTGACCGGGCATCCCCTCCTGGTTGGAGAAGTGGCCTATCCGTTCTGGATGCTGTTTGGACTGACGGCAGGGCTCGCAAGTTCGGCGCTGCTGAGCGACACGGCCGTTGCCGAAGACGCACACGTCGACCGACAAGCCTCATGGGCACGGCTGTGGCCGGCCGCGGCGGCGGGCGTCATCCTGATCGCGACTCCAATGGCCGCCGTCCGGAGCGCGGTCGCACCGCCGGAATCGCAATCGGTTGACGGGTTTTACGGGTGGGAAACGCTCGAAGACGGGACGCGGTTTCGCTGGACGAACCGCTACGCGAGCGTCTTCGTGCCGGGGGACGTCACGCGCGTGGAGATCCCCATTCGCGTGCCGGGTGACGGGCGATCGGTGAAGCCGATCGGCGTGGAAGTGATGACCGGCGGTGTGGATCGGGGCCGGATGATGGCGAGTGCGACGTGGGGGATCGTCAGCCTTTCGCTGGCAGACGCCGTTCCCCCATCACGCTTCAAGCGCATCGACCTGAAGGTCGATCGCGTCTGGCAACCGGCGCTCTACATCGCC
>DASSGK010000403.1:0-16736 GCA_035693505.1 Vicinamibacterales bacterium | reverse complement strand
GCCCTGAAGATCCACATGGCCGTCGGGCGTCCGCGGCAACGCAGGCTTCGCGGACTGCGCGAGCAACGCGGGTGCCGAGAACGCAAAGGCGAGTCCGCAGGCGACGAGGAGCTTCCGTGCGGCCATGTAATACTCCTGGCTCTCGCGCGAACCGCGAGGTCGCGAACTTCCGATCGAGGAGATTATGGCGCAACCGCGGATGCTGCCGTTCGTATTTGTCTTGGTCCTCGCCATGGCCCGGCCGGCCGCCCCGCAGGTCGAGTCGACGGCTCAGCCGATGCCGGTGCTGGAAAACGTGGAGTTCATGGATCTGATGATCAAGCCGGCCTACGACGTGTTACGGCAGACCATGGAGCATCCCCCGGCGGATCGAAAAGGCTGGGCCGCCATCTATCAGCAGGCGGCGCGGCTGGCGGAGTTGGAGAACCTGTTGTTCCTCCGCACGCGTTCCGGGGAATCGCGGCGAACCGAGTGGGCGTCGGCGGCTGGCCGCGCGCGTGACGCGTCTGCCCGGTTGGCCAACGCAGCGGCGCTCGGGCTCCGCAGCGCGCAGGCCGCCGACTTCGATCGGATGCGCGGGGCGTTTCCAGCGATCGCCGACGCCTGCACGGCGTGCCACCGTGCGTTCGCGCGCGAGGCGCCCGTCATCAAGCCGTAAGACGGCCCAGTCGCCGAAGTGGCTACTTCTTTTTTTGCGTGCGCTTGTGCGCCTCGTCCTCGACCGCCGACACCACCTTCAGGAACCCCTTCACATCGTCGGCCGTCACCCGCCGGCCGACGGCCTCTTCGAGATCGGTGAGATGCCGGTGAACGCGCCGCGCCACCTGCAGACCCTTCGGAGTCGGGGTAATCAGAAACGTGCGGCGATCCTCTTCGCCAACGTCGCGCGAGACGAAGCCGCGCGCCACCAGGCGATCGAGAATGCTCGTCAGCGTCGATCGCTTGTGCGCGAGGCCCCGATGGAGCTCGGCGATCGTCGCGGGTCCCGACGTCGCGAGCAGCGCGAGAATGTGTCCCTCGCCTTGCGTGAGCCCGTCGTCACGCAGGTCGGCCAGGTACAGACCGATCCGGTGTGTGGCTCGGTGAATCGGCGGCACCAGACGCAATGACATGGTTGGAATCGTGTGCGCGAATGAGGTTCTTGTCCAGCAGCCGCGGATACGCGCTCAGCACCTCGTCGAGTTCCGCGCCGGGCATCATCGCGCGAGCCGATGCCACCTGCAGCATCCAGAAGACCGTCGCGGGCATGGAAAACTTGTCGGCCTTGCCAACCGACGCGGCAAAGGCGCGAAGAGTCGCCGCCATTTGCTCGACGGCTGCGTCGAGAGACGGAGCCTCATTCAGGTAGACCCACGCGACGCGGAGATGGGCGGCGTGTGGAAACCCATCGGCTGGCGCCTTGCCGCGTTCGAGGTTTCGTGTCAGCTCGACGTCGTCACGGCTCAGCATATTATTACGATATCGTACTATTCATTTTCGTTCAAGAACCGGATTCCGGCAAGATAGGTTGACCGTGTCGATCGCGGTCCTCGCCGTTCGACCAATCTCTGAACCGGATGAACCGGCGGAAAACCATGGAGAAAACGTCATGAGGGTGATGGTGATCGTCAAGGCCAGCAAAGAATCGGAAAGCGGCGCGCCTCCGGACACGAAAATGCTCGAGGCGATGGGCAAGTTCAACGAAGAGCTCGTCAAGGCCGGCATCATGCTGTCCGGCGACGGGCTTCAAGCCAGCTCGAAGGGCAAGCGTGTTCACTTCTCCGGCGCCAAGCGCACGGTGACCGACGGCCCCTTCTCTGAGACCAAGGAACTGATCGCCGGCTACTGGGTCTGGAAGGTGAAGTCGATGGAGGAGGCGGTCGAGTGGGTCAAGCGCTGTCCCAATCCGCATCAGTCGGACAGCGACATCGAGATCCGGCCGTTCTACGAGATGGAGGACTTCGGCGACGCGCTCACGCCGGAACTGCGAGAACAGGAAGAGCGGCTGCGCAAAGAGCTCGAGGACAAGAAGTGAGAAGTTAGAAGTTAGAAGCTAAAAGTTAGAACGTAGCTACTGCGCGGCGCCAGACTGGGTGAGGCGGCCTGCTCGCGGCCCCTTGTTGTCGTGCACCGGCGCGTGATCGAGATTCGCGAGCCGCAGGCCGGTCTCGTACACCATCTGCGTGATCCGCGTCATCTTGTCGAATTCGATCTTCGACACCTCGTCGGTGTTCGCGTGGTAGTCGGGGTGGAGCCCGGTGGTGAAGAAGATGATCGGGACACCCTTGGCGGCGTAGCTGTAGTGATCGCTCCGGTAGTAGATCTGCTCGAGATCGTTCGGGTCGTTGAACTCGTAGTCGAGCGTCAACGGCTTTGACATCGCCGCGTTGGCAGCCTGGTTGAGCGCGTGCAGTTCGCTGCTGATGCGATCGGATCCGACCAGGTACACGGTGTTCGCTTCGCTCGCCTTGTCGTCACGATTGCGGCCGATCATGTCGATGTTCAATTGCGCGACGATCGACGCCATCGGCACGGTTGGATAGTCCGCGAAATAGCGCGAGCCCCACAAGCCGCGCTCCTCCCCAGCGTGCCAGACGAAAATCAGCGAGCGCTTCGGCTTCGGTCCCTCGGCAAACGCCCTGGCGAGCGCCATGATCGCCACCGTCCCCGACCCGTCATCGTCGGCGCCATTCCAGATGCGATCGTTTTCGGCCCCGGCGGTGACGCGGCCGGGCGCACCCGCACGACGCGGCCCGGTCTCGTTCGTGACTTCGCCCTCGGCGTACCCGACGTGATCGTAGTGCGCGCCGAACGCGACATACGTGCTCTTCAGCTGAGGGTCGGCGCCTTCGACCACGCCGACGACGTTCTTGGTCAACTGCGTGCGGACGATCTGGTAGTCCGCATCCACGTTGAAAGTGATCGTCGCGCCAGGGACGCGAAACGACGGCAGATCCTCCTGCGCAGAGGCAAGGCGCTTCAATTCGTCGTACTTCACCGGCGCCTGACTGAAGAGAAAGGTAAAGAACGCGTCGTCGGCGCTGACGTTGGGCGGCGTCGGGAGATCGAGCCGCTGCACGGTGGTGAAGTCGGGCGTCGGCAACGGCGCGCCGCGTCCGCCGCCGGACCCTCCGGCCGATCCTGCCTGTCCCGCCCCTCCTGTCCGTCCAGCCCCTCCCGCCCTCTCAGAAACCGGACCGATGCTCGCCGCGGCGCCGAGCTGCTCGGTCGCGTATCGATTGCGACCACCGAGCAAGCGCCGGAACAGGTTCAGATCGATGTTCTTCGGACCGCTCGTCCCGAGCCACACGACGGCCGCCCCGCGCACGTCCTTGCCGCGAAAATCGGCGTGGCTCGAGCCCGGCGCGTCGAAACCGTAGCCGGCAAACTCGATTCGGTCGACCGTGAACCGCCGCTTGCCCCCCATGTTCCTGGGAAAGGTGATCCCCTGACCGTCGGGGAACGTGCGGGTTTCCCCGTTGACCGTGACACTGACCGTCGATCGAGAGGTCGTCCGGACACCCAGGACGCGAACGGTCTGCAGGTAGGACCCACGGTCGCCGGCGGGTTTCACACCCCACTGATGCAGGTGGTCCGAGATGTAGCCGGCCGCCAACCCGAACCCGGTGGTGAACACTGCGCGTCCTTCGAGCTCGTCCGAGGATATGTATGTCAGCCATTCCCGCAGGTCGCCGGTCTTGATGGCGCCGGCCCCGCCGGCCGCCGCGGCCCCGGCCGCCAGGACGACCACGAGCGCGCCAACCCACCCCCGAAACACCCGGCGACGGCCGGCCATGCATCCCCCTTGGCTAAACCCAGACAAGGCTTTACTATAACGTCCGCTTGCACGATGATGGGAGTTCAGGTAAGGTTTTTCCAAGCTGACACCGCCAGCGTGTGCCCCTGCCACCCCGCGCGTCCTCGCCCTTGCTTCCCATATTAGGAGACAGTTGATTGGCCGTCCGTTTGTTCGTCGGTAATCTCGCTTACAGCACCACTGAAGCCGATCTGCGCGCGTATTTCGGCGCCGTCGCGCCGCCCTCGCAGGTCGTCCTGCCCGTCGATCGGGAGACCGGCCGCCCGCGAGGATTTGCGTTTGTCGAATTCATCGATCGCGCGCACGCCGAGCAGGCGATTCAGCGATTCAACGGACAGCCGTACAACGGTCGCCCGCTCGCGGTCAGCGAAGCGCGCGCACGCGAAGACCGTGGTCCGGGCGGACCGCGGCCGGGTGGTTATTCGTCGGGACCGCGGCCATCCGGCGGTGGGTTCGCGCCTCGTCCCGGCGGCGGGTTTGGTGCGCCGCGCCCGCCATTCGACTCGGGCGGTTCTGCGCCCAGCGGACAGGCAGCGCGAAGCCGGAACTTCGGTCCCGACGCGAAGCCACAGCGCGGCGCCAATGCCAAGGGTAAAAAGAAGGGCGAAGACAAGCCGCGCGGGCCGATTCCGATGAAGAACACGGGCCGGTCGTTCAGCCTCGACGATGTCGATTCGACGGATGAGGAAATGCCGGAAATCGACGACGTCGCAACGAGCAAGAAGTCGGACGAACTCGACACGGACGACGAGTAACTCGTTTCGGGGCGGTCACGGATTCCATCGCGTTCGCGAGATCATCAACGCGACCCCACCACCGGGCACGGCCACGGGCGCGACCGCCCAATAGTCGGCCTGGTGATGCACGACCGTCCGTCCGGCGATCGTGCCGACCGCCGCTCCAAAGACCACGTCGCTCAAGTAGTGGCGGTTGTCGTGCATCCGCGACATCGCCACGTACGACGCAATCGCATACCCGAGCAGCGACTTCCTCCAGCCAAGGTGACGTTCGATGACCGTCGCGGTCGCGAAGGTCACCGCGGCGTGTCCGGACGGGAACGACTGGTTGTTGCTGCCATCGGGACGCTCGCGCTGCGTCGCGAACTTCAGCGGTTCCACGAGCAATTCGCTCATGAGCTGCGCCTGCACGAGATCCATACCGAGATGCGCCACCTTCGGCTGATCGCCCAGTCGTCCGACGGCGTAGGTGCCGATCGAGAACGCCACCTGCACCGGCGTGTCGCCCAGATATTTTCCCGGCGCAAAGAACGCATTCACGGCGTCGCTCGTACTCATCAGCCTCGCGTTGAACGTCTGATCGACCGGATGCACGGCGAGCGCGAGTGCGCCGCCCGCCCCGGCGATGTAGACGTTCTGCATCTGCGGGAGATGCTTGATGTCTTCCACGAAGTTGCCGAAGAGCGCGCGGATCCCGGTGTGCGGCGGAGTCGGCGGCTCCTTCGCATCAGCTTTCTGGTCCTGCGGTTCAGACGTCGTATGCTGTTCCTGCGGATCAACGGGCGCCGCGACGTCCTGCAGAACTGGCGGCGCGGCCGCAGGCTCCGCCTGAGCTGAGCCCGCAAGGGCAACCGCGAGAGCGGTGGTCAGCAGCAGCATCCCCATACGGGGAGTCCAAGAAGGGTGCCAATGAACGCCTGGACCGAGATTCTCGAGAGAATGCGCGCGAAGATTCCCGAGGAAGATTTCCGGCGGTGGTTTGGTGATACCGCCTATGCGAGCGACTCAGGGGATCAACTGACCGTGTGGGTGCCCAGCGAAGCCGTCCGGCGCCACATCGCGACGCACTACGAATATGCGATCCAGCGTGAGCTCGAAGCCAGCGGCCGCGGCTATACGCACGTGCGGATGGTCGTCAGCGGCACCGGCGATGAGGATGAAGACGAGTAGGCGCGCGGGTACCTTCGTCTACGGCTTATCAGGTTTGTCCGCGTCGTACACCTGCGTCAGCGTTCGCGGCTGACCCGAACGACCACCTTCCATCACGACCGTCAGGCGAAGCTGCTTGTGCTCCTGATCGAGCGCCAGCGTCTGGGTGATCTTGCCGGATCCCAGACCGCTGATCTCGGTGACCAGTTTTGCGCCGTCCCACTTCGTCTTGCGCTCGATCTTGGTGTTGTCGTCCTTGATCTTCTTCCCGTCCGGCGACAACCGGGTCGTGCGGCCGTCGGCTCCCGTCAACACGACCATCGAATCGGTCTGCGTGATGACGAGATGATCGGACGGGTTCGTGATGTCCCGCATCGCGTCGCGCATGCGCGCGGCGTCTTCAGGGTTCATCTGCGGCTGCGCGCCGCCGCCGCGGCCCATCCCGCCGCCGCGTCCGAAACCGCCGCCGCCAAACCCTCCACCGTAGCCACCACCGCCGCCGCCGCGACGACGGCCTCCGCCGCCACCGCTGCCGTTGCCCTGGCCCTGGCCGTCGCCGCCTTGCTGCCCGCCTCCGGGAGGCGCGTCGCTGAGATCGGCGTTGCGCGTCCAGCCGCCGGCGAGCGACGAGCTGGGCGCGGGCGCCTTGTCCTGAGCCGCGATCGTCGCAGGCGTGGCCGCGACCGCCGCCGCGAGCATGCCGATGGAGAGAAGCATTCGCGTTCGCATGGGATCGATTATGCAAACCGCCGCGGCCGCGGGCTCGTGAAAAGTTTGTGACAGCGGGACAGAATCGCGAGAGATTCGCCAATGGGGATTAGGATTTCAGAAGGGTGACCTTCACGTGACGTGGTATCGCAGTCTCTACTGGCGAATCGCCCTTGGCGTGGTCGGATTTCTTGCCGCCATGCTCATCGTGCAGGCCGTGCTCTTCGTGTGGGCGGTCTCGCAATCGGGCCGCTCGCTGCCCGGCCAGTCGCCCGCGCGATTCAGCGTGACGATTGCCCTCGATCTCTCCAGCGCACTCGAGCGCGATCCCTCGATCGATCTCACGCGCTACGTGCACGATCAGTACGCCCAGTACACGCATCCGTTCTTCGTGATGCTCGCCGACGGCAAGGTGATCACGAGCGGAAGTTCCACGGTCGCAGAACCGCTGCTCACGATGGCGCGCGCCACGCTGCTGCGCTGGAAGGAGCGGCCGCCGGGCCGTCGCGGCGAGCGACTCGAAGGTCCGCGTTTCGAGGGTCCGCGTCCAGAGGGTGGGCGTCCCGAGGGTCGTCCCGACGGTCCACGCTTCGAGCGCCAGTTTGGCGGACCTCCCGACGGTCCTGACGGACCGGGACGAGGCGGCGCTCCGCCTGGCTTCGGGTTCGGGCGCGGCGGCGGCGCGGGCGTCGGCGGAGAACGCTTCGTGGCCCGCCCATCGCCGATCATCGTCGAGGGCCATCTCGCGGGCGTGGTGGTTGTGCCGCCACAGGCGCCGTTTGGTTTTCTCCTCGGCCGCTTCGCGCCGATGCTTGCGGTCGTCGCCGCGGGCGTCCTGATCGTCGGTTCGGTGTTGACGTCGGTGATGATCTTCGGCCCAGCCCGCCGACGGCTGCGCTCGCTCGAGACGGCAGCGCGTCGTCTCGGTGCCGGGGACCTCGCGGCACGCGCGCCCGATAAGGGCGGCGACGAGATTGCGGAGGTTGCGCGAGCCTTCAACGCGATGGCGAACGACCTTTCAGCGCGCGCCGAGGCGCTCGCGGCCTCCGATCGCGTCCGCCGCCAGCTGCTCGCCGACGTCTCGCACGAACTCACCACGCCGGTCACCGCGATGCGCGGCTATCTCGAGACGCTGACGATGCCGGAATTGCGGCTCGACGACGCGACGCGCGGACGGTACCTCACGATCATCAGTGACGAAACGAACAGGCTCGAGCGCCTCATTGGCGAGTTGCTCGACCTGGCGCGGCTCGACGGCGGCGGCGGATCGTTCCAGATGGGCCACGTGCCGGTCGCCGATTTATTCGGCCGCGTCACCGCCCGGCACGAGCACGACGCCGAATCGGCTGGAGTCACGCTGCGCACAACCATCGAGCCGGGCGCCGAACAGATCACCGGCGATCGCGATCGCCTCGAGCAGGCGCTGCAGAACCTCGCGGCGAACGCGATCCGGTACGCGCCGCGCGGCAGCACGCTGCGCTTGACCGCAAGGCCGCTCAACGGCAGCGTGGCGCTCTCGGTCGAAGACGAAGGCGTCGAGGGCATCACGCCGGAACATCTGCCGCACATTTTCGATCGCTTCTACAAAGCGGATGCTTCGCGAGTCGGCGTGAAAGGCGGAAGCGGTCTGGGGTTGTCTATCGTGAAGGCGATCGTCGAACGGCATGGCGGCACGATATCGGTGGCCAGCCGTCCGGGTCGTACAGTCTTCCAGATGGTGTTGCCGGCGGGAGCGCTCGGCTAGTGTTTCGGACGAGCGTGGCGCAGGGCTTCAGCCCTGCGTTGTCGCAGGCCTGAAAGCTGCGGACTGAAGGAACCTCTACGCGGCCTCGTTGCGCTCCGGCTTCGGTTCGCTCGTCGGTGCGGCTTCGGCGCGGATCCGCTCGCGCAGCCAGTCGACCGGCTGCGGCTGCCGCGCGACGAACGCCCGCCACTCGGTTTCCGACAACGTGATGGAGATGACCCGTTCGCGCTCGTTGCTCATGGATACAGGATACGCACCTGCCACGTACATCGAAAATAGAATGATCTGATACGACCCATCTGGAATGATGATGGGTCAGCCCGTCACCCCGTCCCCACGGCTTCGCGGCGCCAGTTTGAGCTTGTCCTTAATCGAGCCGAACGCCAGCAGCAGCTCATCCACAATACGCGGGACCCGGTTCGCCCGGGCGTAGACCCAGCCGGTTTCCCTCACCAGCTCGTGTCCTTCGATTCGCGTACAGAAGAGCTGTCCGCCCTTTACCTCGCGAGCGACCGATTGATACGGCACGATGCCGATGCCGAGGCCGGTTTTGACCATGGCTTTGATGATCTCGACGTTCTCGGTGTCCATGACGATGGTGGGCTCTATGTTCTGCGTGGCGAAGAAGTTGTCGATCACCTTCCTCGTCGCGGAGCCGACCTCGAACAGGACGAACGGCAGCCGGGCCAGGTCGCGCGCCTGCACTTTCCGGCGCTTCGCCAGTTGATGGGTGGGCGAGGCAATCAGCAGGAGCTCCTCGCGGAGGGCTGGGACGGTCATCAGGTCGGTTTCCTCGACCGGCAGCGTCAGCAACCCGGCGTCGACGCGGCCGCCGCGGATCTCCTGCACCGATTTGCCGGCCAGGGCGACCGTCAGGCGCACGTCCAGGTGCGGGTGGACACGCCGCAAGTGCTTCAGCAGCGGCGGAAAGACATACAGGCAGACCGTCATCCCGCCCGAGAGCCGCAGCGTGCCGCGCAGCTCGCGCGTCCGGTCGGTGATCGCGCCCACCGTCTCGCGGACGTCCAGAAACACCCGCTGTCCCAGTTGCACGAGGCTCTCGGCCGCCGCCGTCATCCGCACCTGGCGGCCGACCCGGAGAAACAGCGGCTCGCCGAGCTCTTCCTCCAGGAGCAGGATCTGGCGGCTGATCGCCGACTGCGAGACGTTCAGCTTTCGCCCGCAGGCGGTGAAGGAGCCCGTCTCGGCGATGGCTTGAAGAATCTCCAACTGACGCAGGTCCACGGCTCAGTATATTGTTCCCGCAGGCCATGCGAATACGCGCGCTGATGAAAAGTCTCTACGTGCAGGTGCTCGTCGGCATCGCCGCCGGCATCATCCTGGGGTTCGTCGCACCGGAAAAAGGGGCGGCCATGCGCCCGCTCGGCGACGGATTCATCAAGCTGGTGAAGATGCTCATCGCCCCGATCGTCTTCTCGACCGTGGTCGTGGGGATCGCCCATATGGGTGCGATGCGCGAGGTCGGCCGCATCGGCCTCCGGGCACTGCTGTATTTCGAGGTGGTCTCGACACTGGCGCTGGTCATCGGCATGGTCGTCGTCAACGTGCTGCAGCCGGGGACCGGGCTCACCATCGACACGGCCTCGCTCGATATGAAGACGGTATCCACGTATACCGCGGCCTCCAAGGGGCTCACGACCATCGATTTCATCCTGAACATCATCCCCGCGACCGTCTTCGACGCGTTTACCCGGGGAGAGATCCTGCAGGTGCTGCTCTTCTCCGTGCTGTTCGGCCTGGCGGCGCTGTCGCTGGGGAAAACGGTCGCGCCGCTAGTGGCGCTGCTCGATCAGACCGGCAAGACGCTGTTCGCAATCGTCGGCATCATCATGCGGCTCGCGCCAGTCGGCGCCTTTGGCGCGATGGCGTTCACGGTCGGCCGCTACGGTATCGGCTCGCTGATCTCGCTCGGGCAGTTGATGGCCGGCATGTATGTCACCTGCCTGCTGTTCGTCTTCATCGTGCTCGGCGGCATCGCTCGCGCCGTCGGCTTCGGAATCCTGCCGTTCCTGAAGTACATCAGCGAGGAGATCCTGATCGTGCTGGGCACCTCTTCGTCGGAGTCGGCCCTGCCGAAGATCATGGAGAAGCTGGAACGGATCGGCTGTCCAAAGACGGTCGTCGGGCTGGTCGTGCCGACTGGCTACTCCTTCAACCTCGACGGCACCTCCATCTACATGACGATGGCGGCGCTGTTCGTGGCGCAGGCGAGCGGTGTCCACTTGTCCTTCAGTCAGCAGTTGTCGCTGCTCGGCATCCTGCTGCTGACATCGAAGGGAGCCGCCGCGGTGACGGGCAGCGGGTTCATCACGCTGGCCGCGACGCTGTCGGCCTTTCCGAACATCCCGCTCGCCGGCCTTGCCCTGCTGCTCGGCGTGGATCGTTTCATGTCCGAGGCGCGGGCCATCACGAATCTGATCGGCAACGCGGTCGCGACGATGGTGATCGCGCGATGGGAAGGCGCGCTGGACATGCCGCGCGTGCGACGAGTTCTCGCGCATGGAGTACCGGAACTGCACGACGAGGAGCTCGACGCCGTCAAGTCAGCGTAGCTGGAGCGCTACAACGCTTTTAACTCCGCCGCGGCGCCGTGCCGTCCACCTTTCGCCAGCACTAGATGCGTCAGGCCGGCGGCGAAAAAGCCGACGAACCACGCGTAGTCGTACAGCGGCTTGAGCGCGGGGATCACGAAACCGCCCCAGGCCAGAAAGCAGCCGACCGCAGTCGCGGCAATCGCGCGCATGTTCCAGCCGCCGTACTCGCCGTCCGCGAGGTAGAGATCTTCGAGGCGTAACTCGCGGCGCCGGACCAGCCAGTAGTCGACGACGAGCACGCCGGCGATCGATCCGAGGCCGCCCGAATAGCCGAGGAGCCACGTGTAGATGTAACCCGACGGATCCGCGAGCAGCCGCCACGGCTGGATCGCGATGCCGAGCAGCCCGGTGATCAACCCGCCGGTCTTGAAGCTGATGAAGCGCGGAAACGCGTTCGCAAAGTCGTTGGCGGGCGACACGACGTTCGCCGCGATGTTGACCGCGATGGTCGCCACCACGACGGTGAACATCGAGATCGCGACCACAATCGGCGAGCTGAACTTGCCAACGAGCTGCACCGGATCCCAGATCGCCTCGCCGTAGATGATGGCCGTGGCGCTGGTAATCATCACCCCCATCGCCGCGAACAGCGACATCGTCGTCGGCAGCGCCACGACCTGGCCGATGACCTGCTCACGCTGGCTCCGGCCGAATCGCGTGAAGTCCGGCATGTTGAGAGACAGCGTGGCCCAGAAGCCGATCATCGCGGTAAGCGACGGCACGAACACCGGCCAGAATTCCTGAAACGTGCGGAACTTGCCGGGCTGCGCGAGCAGCGGTCCGAGACCGTTGGCTTTCGAAATCGCCCACCACAAGAGCGCCCCGGTCATGACGAGCACGTAGGGTGCCGCCCAGTTCTCCACCTCGCGGACGAGATCCATGCCGCGATAGATGATGAAGACGTTGAGTCCCCAGAACAGCAGGAACGAGATCCACTCGGTCGTTGTGTGGCCCGCGAAACCGTGGCCGAGCAGAAGCGTCCAGCCCGGAACCAGCGTCTTGAAGAAGACCTGCAGCGCCTCGCCGCCAATCCAGGCCTGGATGCCGAACCATCCGCAGGCGACCAGGGCGCGCATCAGTGCCGGCACGTTCGAGCCGAGCGTGCCGTAGGCCGCGCGCGCGAAGACGGGAAACGGGATGCCGTACTTGGTGCCGGGATGCGAGTTGAGCAGAATCGGCACCAGCACGATCGTGTTTCCGAGCAGAATGGTCACGAGCGCCTGCGACCAGTTCATGCCCGACGCCAGAAGGCCCGACGCCAGCATATAGGTCGGAATGCAGTGCGCCATGCTGACCCAGAGGGCGGCGTAGTTATAGGTGGTCCAGTTCCGCCTCGACAGAGGGACCGGCGCCAGGTCCTCGTTGTACAAGGCGCTGCTTTCGACCCGCCGCGCGTCGATCAACTCGACCCGGCCGTCGGCCAGCCGCCGCTCGTTTTTCATCGTCGTATAGTAGTCGCTCCCGCTTTGGAGGTTCCGCATGAAAAGGCTCCTTCCGTTCGTTGCGGCATTTGCGGCGCTGGCGCTCGGACACGCGGGCGCGCTCGCGCAGTCCAAAAACACCGGGAAGACTCATGTCCGGCACATCTTTGTCAGCGTGCTAGACGCGAAGGGCGCGGCGGTCGAAGGGCTGTCGACCGGCGACTTCACGGTCTCCGAAGGGGGACAGCCGAGGACCGTCTCGCACGCCGGGCCGGCCAAGGATCCGATGCGGATCGCGCTGATGCTCGACACGAGCGACGCCGCGGCGTCGGCGCTGACGCACATGCGGGCCGCCGTGGCGAATTTCCTCGACGCGCTGCCGCCAGAAGACGAGGTCATCCTCATCACGACCGGCCGCCAGATGCGCGTCCGCGTGCCGCCGACCACGGACCGCAAGAAGCTCAAGGACGCGGCCGCCGGCCTGTTCACCGATGGCGCGGGAACGGTGCTGATGGACGGCTTGCTCGAAATCGACGAACGGTTCTACAAGAAGGCCGAGGATCGCTGGCCCGTCTTCGTCATCTTCACGAGCGACGGCACCGAGTCGAGCACCGGCTCCCGTGAGAAGGAATTCATGAAATGGACACCGTTGCTGGGGCCGCGCGGCATCACGGTGCACGCGTTCGTGTTGAAGACACCCAAGGGCAGCGGCATGCCTGACGTCGTCGTGGAGAACCTGACGCACAACACCGGCGGACGCTACGACGTCATGAACACGACGACCGCGCTGCCTGACAAGATGAAGGCGCTCGGGGAACAACTGGCGCTCGATCATCGGAATATGAGCGCCTGGTACGAGCTCGATTTCCAGACGGATGCCACGGATCTGGCCCCCGTCAATGTCGGTGTGCAGCGGGACGGCGTCCGGCTGCAGATTGCCAACGGCCGGCACGGTCAGTAGCGGGGTCAGATCTCGCGTTTCTCGCTTTCAGCACCCACCGGTCCGGCGCGTGACCGCACTGCGGCGAACCCACCGCCAGACCGTTGCTGGCGGCCGACCCAGGAACTCGCCGATTTCGCGCAGCGTGTATCCGTGGTGCTCGAATGCTTCCGATATCGCGGAGTCGATCGCGTCCACATTCCGCAGGCCCGCAAACAGATGATCCAGTGACGGTCGACAAGCGAAGCGCTCGGCGTAGACCAGCTCGCGCTCATCGCGATGCGGTTCGAGAGCGGGCGCCACGTGTGCAAGAAACTCGTCGGATCCGCTCACGACCGGACCGGTCGGCCGGTCTTCCGTTTCCGAGCACTCGGCGGTCACGAACTCGGCATACCGCTCGCGCGCCTTTGTGTGGTCGGTATCGAATCCGGCCCACACGCGGTCGAGCACGAGGAACGCCGGAGGCTCCTCGATACCGGCAGTTGCGCGATAACTGCCCCACGGCCAGTCCTTCGGATGCGCAACGAGCGCCGAGCGGACGGGATTGAGGGCGATATATCGCAGCACGCGACGGAAGTAATCGTCGACGTCAACGAGCAACGCCTTGAACCGGCCCTGGAGCACATGACCGACCCGCTCGTGGCGCCGGTTGAACCTTTGGCTGTACGTCGCATTAAGCTGGTGCATCATGCGCGAGAGCGGGAACTGATCGGGTTCCACCAACAGGTGAAAGTGGTTGGGCATCAGGCAATACGCGCGGCACATCACGTCAAATCGTGCTGTCGTCGCCGATAGACGTTCGAGAAAATACTCGTAGTCGGCCGCATCGAGGAAGATCGCCTGACGGGCATTGCCGCGCGACATGACGTGATAGAGGGCACCTGGGATATGTACGCGCAACGGGCGAGCCATGCGGTGCCACAGGCAAATTGCGGACCGGCACTCAATCTGTCCCGTTCGCCGCGATATCTGGGTTTCCGCGGGCTACTTCGTCCCAGACATGGCAGAATCTAACGCGCCGCGAGAGCGGTCGCGTGCAGGTTCTGCAGTCCGAACAAAGCGCGAAACGCGAGATCTGACCCCGTATATGACGACGATTCCGGACAAGTCGCTCGGCGCGATCCTCGATCTGCTCGACAAGGCGAACGTCAGCGTCGCCGAACGCTTTCCTGGCGACTCGCCGGCGCGTCAGCCGGTCCACGTGGTGTACGGCGGCGCGCATCTGTTCAACGCCGACGCCGCACAGAAGCTCGGGGCTGTGGCGCTGCGGGCCTTGCAGGAGCACGCACCCGATCCGGCGTCGCTGGCGTCGGCCTTCGGTCTCGACACCTCACTGGCGGAGCGGATCTACCCGCGTGTCATCGACAAACTGAAGCGGGAGCCGGTGGAAGACTTCCGAATCGATTTCGAGGACGGATTCGGCATCCGTCCGGACAGCGAGGAAGACGAGCACGCCCGGCGGGCGGCCATCGAGGTCGCCAACGGGCTTCGCGACGGGACGCTGCCTCCTTCAATTGGCATCCGAATCAAGCCGCTCAACGAAGAGCTCAAGCGCCGAAGCTTCCGTACGTTCGATCTCTTCCTCTCGACGCTGCTCGACCGGAGCGGCGGACAGCTGCCGCCGAACTTCGTCATCACGCTGCCGAAGATCACCGCGCCGGAGCAGGTCACGGCGCTGGCATCGGCGTGCGATGCGTTCGAGTACTGGCGCGACGTCCCGGGCCTGATGCTCAAGTTCGAGCTGATGATCGAAACCACGCAGGCGATCTTCGCCGCTGACGGCAGCGTCGCGCTGCCCCGCCTGATCGCCGAGGGCCACGGCCGCATCGTCGCGGCGCATTTCGGGACCTACGACTACACCGCCGCGTGCAGCATCACGGCGGCGCACCAGCACATGGGACATCCCGTCTGCGACTTCGCGAAGCACGTGATGCAGGTCGCGCTCGCCGGAACCGGGATCTGGCTGTCCGACGGCGCGACCAACGTGATGCCCGTCGGCCCACGCGACGTCGTGCACCGCGCGTGGCGGCTGCACGCCGAGCACGTGCGCCATTCGCTCGTCACCGGTTTTTACCAGGGGTGGGACCTGCACCCGGCGCAGCTGCCCTCGCGATATGCGGCGGTCTACGCCTTCTTTCTCGAGGGCCTCGACGCCGCATCGGAACGCCTGAAGAATTTCGTGCAGAAAGCCGCCCAGGCCACGCTCGTCGGCGATGTGTTCGACGACGCCGCGACCGGACAGGGATTGCTGAACTACTTCCTGCGCGCGATGAACTGCGGGGCGATCACGGAAGACGAGGCGACTGAAAAGAGCGGCCTCACGCTGGCCGAACTGCGAGGTCGATCGTTTGTGAAGATCCTGAAGAACAGAGGCAGGACCGGTGTCTAAATTTCCGGCTCGGCTAAAGCCTTCGCCCTACGTTGCACCGCCGCCGTTGTAGCGCGAAGGCTTCAGCCGAGCGTGTCGCTCCGAGCGAAGGCTTCAGCCAAGCGTGGCCACAGCCGTCACAATCCAATCGTGAGCGAGGCCGTGATGGCCGCAAGCGGCTCCGACGATTTACGCAGCACCGCCATCACGTTCCCCTTGAAGCGTCCGCAGCCAATCGCCACACCGGGCACCGGGCCGACCTTGATGTCGGTCGTGTTGCGATTCGGGTATTGGTAATACGCGACCGTGAGCGCGCCAACGGCGAACAGCTTGCAGCCCACGGGAAGCGGCGCGATCCGAAACTCGGCACCGGCTGAAACCGGCAGCACGAGCCCGCGATTGCTGTTGCGCAGCGCGTCGACCTCCAGGAAGAAGCGCTCGGGCTTCAGATAGTAGCGAAGCCCCAGTCCCCAGTTGTCCTCGTTGTAGTCGACGCTGCGATCGACGTGATAGCTCAGACCCCAGAGGGCGATATTCCAAAGCTCATCGCCAGCCTGCGCGCGCGACGGCAACGCCAGAACAACCGCGGCCGCCAGCAGCAACCGGGCCATCACATGCCGGTTGGAAGCGGCCATCAACTGGACACGGTCTGATCCGCGTAGCCCTCGGCGTCGTAGCCGCCGCGATAGTCCTTCTCTTCTGCCCGGCGAATCTTCGATTGCAGCACGACGCGATCGCGGCGCAGCCCGACGACATCCGAAAGCCGCGTCCAGCCCTTGTCGGCGTGCTTCTCGAGAAAGCGCGCAAGTCCCTCGTTCAGCTGCTTGATGATGTTCGGCCCGATCGCATGATCGAGCATCGCGGCGGTGCAGATCTGCACCGTCCCGCAGCCGAGCAGGAAGTAGTTCAGCGCGTGCTCGAACGTGGAGATGCCGCCGATGCCCGAGAAGTTCCTGTCGGGGAAAGCCTGCGTGAGCTGCGACATCTTCGCGAGCGACAAGGGCAGGATCGCCGGTCCGCCGAGACCGCCGGTCGAGACGAAACCGTCGACCTGTACCTCGAACTCGAGCGTCTCGCTGTCGATCAGCGGAAGCGACGTGAAGGTGTTGGACGAGGCGATTGCGTCCGCGCCGCCCAGAAACGCCCCGCGCGCCTCGACGACGATGTCGGTGGTCGACGGGGTGAGCTTGGCCCAGACGGGAATCTTCGCGACCTCCTTGACGACCTTCGTCACGATCGAGACGAGCTCCTTGTCCTT
>DASSGK010000402.1:0-17659 GCA_035693505.1 Vicinamibacterales bacterium | reverse complement strand
CTGTTCGGGCTCGCCACCCGGCGCTCCGAGCGGCACGCGGCCGGCCGGAATCATTCCGGCGAGCTCGTCGAATACGTCGGTCGACTGCTGCTGAAGGTCCCGCAAATCCGGTGGAGAGAACGGCCAGTCGTTGACGTGGCGGGTGCGAAGCTCACCCCACACGAGGACGAGCCGGCGCGCGTTCGGATACGGCAGCGGCCGCAGCAGTACGGCATTGACGACGCTGAAAATGGCGGTGCACGCGCCGATGCCGAGGGCAATCGTGATCGTCGCGACGGCGGCGAATCCGAGATTCTTCCGGAGACCGCGAGCGGCGTACGAGAGATCTTTCGCGAGTGTTGGCATGGGAGTCTCCCGGTGAGCGCACGTTCCGTGCCTGATGCAGTCGCTGTAACTGTTTGACCGCAAAAGGCGACGGATGGTCGGCGGCGCCAAAGCGCGCGCTCGTGGGACAACGAGCGTTCGGATCCGGACGGTGGCGTTGGAGAATTGGTTGTGGCGCGGGTCAGCGTCGGGTCGGATCCGGGGACACACGGACCATCAGCTTGCCGAAATTCTTGCCGGCGAGCAGACCGATCAACGCCTCAGGGGCGCTGTCCAGACCGTCGACGATATCCTCCCGGAACTTGATGCGGCCCGCCATCACCAGGGGCGCGACTTCCTGAATGAACGCCGGAGCGCGATCGTTGTGATCACTGACGATGAACCCTTTGATCATCGCGCGATTCACGAGGAGGGGGCGGAGGTTCGGCCCGGTCGGATGGCTGGTCGCGTTGTACTCCGAGATCATGCCGCAGAGCGGAATCCTCGCGCCGCGATTGATCACGCGAAGAACCGCCGCGAAAATCGCGCCGCCGACGTTCTCGAAGTACACATCGACGCCATTCGGGCACGCGGATTTCAGCGCAGGAACCAGGTCGTCGGTCTTGTAGTTGATGCACGCGTCGAAGCCGAGCTCCTCGACGACGTATCGGCATTTTTCCGGCGAGCCGGCGATGCCGACCGCACGGCATCCCTTGATCTTCGCCAGCTGACCGACGACGGCGCCAACGGCGCCTGACGCCGCTGATACGACAACCGTCTCCCCAGGCTTCGGTTGTCCGATGTCCACCAGTCCGACGAACGCCGTCATGCCCGGCATGCCGAGCACGCCGATAGCCGTCGAGATCGGCGCGGCCTTCGGATCGAGTTTCCGCAGCTCCCTGCCATTCGAGACGCCGTACGCCTGCCAGCCGTCGTAGCCGGTGACGAAGTCGCCGGCCGTGAAGGCGGGATTGCGAGACTCAACCACCTCGCTGACCGTGTGGCCGACCATCACGTCGCCGACGTTCACGGGCGTTGCGTACGACGCGGCGTCGCTCATACGGCCGCGCATGTACGGATCGAGCGACAGATAGATCGTCCGCCGCAGCACGTCGCCGTCCTTCACTTCCGGGACAGGCGCATCGACGAGGTCGAAATTGGCGGCGGTCGGCTCGCCGGACGGACGGGATTTGAGGCGAATCTGGCGGTTCATGGCGCTCATCCTATCAATACTTGACATGTCAACTATTGACGTGTAATCTAATTCGCGTGTCATCCGCCCTGCAGCGCGAGCTGAAGCAGCGCCGGCCGTTCCGATCGCCGGCGCACGAGGCGGCTTTGGGCCTGATGCGGACGGCCGACCTCATTCGCCGGCAGGCCGCCGCCCTCATCGAGCCGCACGGGATCACGCTTCAGCAGTTCAACGTCCTCCGCATCCTGCGCGGCGCGGGCGACGAGGGGCTGCCGACGCTCGAGGTCGCCGAGCGGATGATCGAACAAACGCCAGGCGTCACGCGGCTGCTCGATCGGCTCGAAGCCAAGGAACTCGTTCGCCGTCAGCGTTGTCCGAAGGACAGACGACAGCATTTGTGCTGGATCACCGACAAAGGCCTTTCGCTGCTCGCAAAGCTCGACATCGTGACCGACGGAGCGCACGAGGAAGCGCTGAAGGGATTGCGTCACAAAGATCGTGTGACGTTCATTCGAATGCTGGACGGGATTCGCGCGGCGCATCAGTAGACGTTTTTTTGTTAACCAATCGTTCACCTATTGACTATCGAGGTATCAAATGACCACTCAGTCCATCGACAAGACCGCGACCACTTACTCCATCGACAAGGTCCACTCCGAAGTCACGTTCCAGGTTCGCCATCTGGTGACGAAGGTTCGCGGCCGATTCACGGATTTTGGAGGCACGCTGAAGTTCGACGAGGCGCATCCCGAGCAGTCGTCGCTCACCTTCACCATCGACACGGCGAGCGTGGACACCGGCACGCCGGATCGCGACGCGCACCTTCGAAGCGACGACTTCTTTTCCGTGGAGAAGCATCCGCAGATGACGTTCACCAGCTCGCGCGTGGTGAAGAAGGCCGATGACCTGTTCGACGTCGAAGGCACGCTCACGATCCGGGACATCGCGAAAGTCGTCACGCTGCCCGTGACCTATCTGGGCGCGGCCAAGGATCCCTGGGGCAACGCGCGCGTCGGCTTCGAGTCCGAGGTCACGATCAACCGGAAGGACTTCGGCCTGAACTGGAACGCGGCGCTCGAGGCCGGCGGCTTCCTCGTCGGGGACGAAGTGAAGATCAGCGTGTCGGTGCAGGCGATCGCGCAATAAGTTGAGTCATCACGAAACACACGAAACTCACGAAAAAAGCAACACAGAGAAACGGGGAAACTGAGGACGAACGGAGCCGCATGCGAAGTTCGGCGGGGCGGCCTGCCCGGCAGGCCGCTGACTCCGCCGGAATCGGACCGAGAGACGAACGTTCCACCCATCGCATGGTTCGTCTCTCGGCCCGATTCAGGCGGTGACGCCGCTTCGTGGCGCCCGCCGAACAGGTGAAATTCCTCCTGCTCTCCTGGTCTTCTGTAAGACCGTGGGCGCGATCGCAGCGTGACAGAGCACTCTAAGTCTTTTTCGTGTCTTTCGTGCGTTTCGTGCGTTTCGTGCGTTTCGTGTTTTCGTGTTTTCGTGCGTTTCGTGGGTTTCGTGTTTTTCGTGTCATCGCGCCCAGATCGACAGGCATCGCTCGCGCGCGTGAAACGACACGCGCGCGAAGTGATGCAACGGCAGCAGACCGTCGGCCTGCGTGCCCCCGCTCTCACGGTCGTCGACAACTACCGCCGGCTCGTTGTGGAGCACGAGATCCCCCACCCGCAAATCCCGCACGACGGCGCGGTCCACGATCCGATCTCCGGACACGCTGTTCATCCGCGCCTGTCCTTCCACCGGTAGCAGCCGCAGCGCGCCGCTAGACACCCTTCGAGCGCGGTCGAAAATCACCAGCGCGGCCGATCCACTGTCCGGTACGAGCCGGACGATTCCGCGCCCGGCCCCTTGCGGCAGCGCAACCAGAAAGCGGCCGGCGTCCGGCGTCAACGAGAGACGCGCCGCGGGCGTCCCCGATCCGGCTTCCGCCTTCCACGTCAGCTCTCGACGCGTGTAGTCGAGGGTGTAATCAAATGTCGCCAGAAAATCCTGACCGAGCACGCCCTGGACGTCGGCGCCAAGCGCGGCGAACGTGCTGGACGGCAGCACGGAGGCGAGTAGTCCGTCCCGCACAGCGCCGCCAACTGCCGTTGATTCGAGCCGCACGACGGACTGCATCGACTGTCCGGATGCGGACACGACAGCGGCCTTCGCAACCGCCGGAAGGCCGAGACGCGTCATAAGCGCGTCCGCGATCGCCGTGTGACTCGATCCCGTATCAATCAGAAATGGAAACGGTCCGGCGCCGCCCACGCTAACAGGTACGACCACGGCGCCGTCCTGGTCGAGCTTGAACGGCGTAACGCCGGCGTCCTCTCCCGGCGGCGTTACCGCGGGGAACGCTGCGGCAAAGAGATGAAGGCACCACAACAGGTTGAACGCGTACAGATTGGGCATGGCCCAGCGTGGCGGTCGGGGACGCCCGGCGTCGTGATGCGGGGATGATGAAAGCGTGAGGTCGGTGTGATGTTTCAGTTCGGCGATGTCTGCGTGGATCTACGGCGTCTGGTTGTGACTCGAGGGGGCGCGCAGGTCGAGCTCGAGCCGAAGGCGTTCGACGTGCTCCGCTACCTGCTCGAAAACGCGGATCGCCTCGTCACCAAGGACGAGTTGATGGAAACCGTCTGGCGGGACACGTTCGTGACGCCAAACGTGCTGACCCGAGCCATCGCTCAACTGCGGCGCGCTCTGGGAGACGACGCACGGGAGGCGCGGTACATCGAAACGGTTGCCCGTCGCGGCTACCGGTTCATCGCGCACACCGTGTCCGACGCGCCTGTTTCGGCCGCTCCTCGTCCGATCACGTCTCTTCCCGCCGCACCTGTTCCCGTCACCGTGCGCATCGAAAACGATCCGCCGGCAACTGTCGCGCCACCCAGCGCATGGGGCATGGGCGCGCGACTGGCCGCCACCGTGCTGATCGCTGCAGCAACCGGCGGCGTCGTGCTTCTCGCCCGCCTGCCAGCACGCCACGCACCGGCCGCGTTGAACGCCGTCCCGACGCGCGTGACGATCGGCTCCGGCAACAACACGTCGCCGGCCATCTCTCCGGACGGACGCGCGGTCGCGTTCTCGTCCGATCGAACCGGCAGCCTCGAGATCTACGTCGTCGGTCTTGCGCCGGGGAGCGAGGAGGTCGCGCTCACACACGACGGCGGCCAGAACATGCAGCCGGACTGGTCGCCCGACGGGCGGTGGATTGCGTTTCACTCGCGGCGGCGAGGCGGAGTGTGGATTGTCCCGTCGACCGGAGGGACCCCGCAGCAGGTGATCGATCGAGGATCCAGTCCCGCATGGTCGCCGGACAGCGATCGCCTCGTGTACACGCCGGACGAAGGAGGACTGGCAGGCCAGCAGGTCCTGTGGACAGTGAAGCGCGATGGCTCCGACCGCCGTCAGTTAACGCACCTCGGCCAGCCGGCGGGCGGACACAATCATCCCGCCTGGTCGCACAGCGGGCGCTTCATCGCGTTTGCGGTGTCGTACGGCGTGCAGAACGACGCGATCTGGATCGTCGATGCCGCCGGCGGCGTCCCGCGGCTGCTCACGCCAGGGCACTCCGCCAGTCACCCGCGATTCACACCCGCGGACGATGCGATTGTCTGGACCGGAAACGCGGCGGCATTCAACGGACGCATCTTCAGGATTGGGTTCGACGCGGTGGCCGGCACGGCCATCGGCGAGGCGGCCATCGTGACGCCGTTCGAGAACGGATCGCTGCAGGGGCTCTCGATCGCCGACACGGGGGCCGCGGTCTTCGGAGTCGGAGCGACGGACACCAATCTCTGGACGATCGATCTGGATCGCGATGGCAGCGCGTCGACTCCCGCGCGGCTCACCAGCGACGTCGTCCGCAACGGTCAACCTGATTACTCTCGCGACGGGCGCATTGCGTTCTCTCAACTCGGCACCGGGCTGCCGATGACGGTATGGGCCATCGATCCCGATGGCTCGCACCGCGTTCGTCTCGCGCCGGACGGTCCCGCAGGAGACCCCAGTTGGAGCGGCGACGGGACTCGCGTGCTCGTGAAACGCTGGGACGCTCCACGAAGCGCCGGCCTGGTGTGGATCGACGCTGCGTCGCGCCGTGCGACGCCGACGGGCGTCAACGATCCGGGCGTTCGCAGCCCGCGTCCTTCTCCCGACTCGCGGTCGATTGCCTTCCACCTGATCGAGAGCGACGGCTCGATGAACGTCTGGACACAGTCGCTCGACGGCGGACCGCGCCGCCGCGTCACACACGATCCCGAGGCCGCGTCCTTTCCGGTGTGGTCGCCCGACGGGAAATGGCTGGCCGTTGAAGTCAAGCGCGGCGAGCGAACGCAAATCGGCGTGGTCGACAAGGATGGTGGACCGATCGAACTGTTGACGAACGATCCTGGTCAGAACTGGCCGCACGCCTGGTCGCCGGACGGTGAGCGCATCGCCTACGCGGCAGAACGTGGTGCCGTGTGGAATATCTGGGAGGTCGCGCGGAGGACGCACGCCACACGCCAGCTCACGGATTTCACATCGTCGAGCGGCTACGTGCGCTACCCGTCATGGTCGCCCGATGGGCGCCGCATCGTCTTCGAACGGGAGACGCAGACCGCGACGATCTGGACGATTCAGCTCGAAACGCCCCGATCGGTCACAAATAACTAGCGGCCGCACGCACGGGTGAAGCCGTGCGCCACAATCGAAGGAGTACCCGTGGCGCAGGGCTTCAGCCCTGCGTCAAGCCTGGCACATCAGCGACCGAGAATGGCGTCCCACTGGTCGGTGGCGCGCTGAAGAATGCGCGGTTCGTCGTCCACCAGTAAGTAGCCGGCCTTCACGAGCGCATCGGCGGCCTTCTCAATCTGCGCCAGGTAGTCTTCCTGTGAACGGTAGCGTTCCTCGATCGAGCGGCGCGGATCCTTTGCCGCCTCTCGGGACGCGCGGGTCGCGGGAAACGGGATCGACGCTCCGAGCAGTGAGACAAGTTCGTTGGTCGCTCCGATCTCGGGCTTGCGGAAATTCCATCCTGTATAGGTGGCGAGCGGCACGGCCACATCGGGAAGCCGAATCCCCGCGCGTTCGTTGCCGTCCTCGTCAACGTCGGGAACGAGCAACGGAAGCGCGGCGCCTGCGCCGCCGCTTCCTTTCAGATACGGGTTGGCGATTCGGACGCCTGCGGTCAGCATCCGCGGCGACATGACGGCGGGAATGGCTGGAAACCCGACGGATGCGGCCGGCACGAGGGTGTGATCCTGCAGGCGTGGATAGAGACTCGGGGGTGGCTCGCTCCCCGTCTTCACCCACTTGTGCATCGCCAGCAGCAGCGCACGCATGGTCCACCAGTAGTCGACCGGGTTGTCGATCTGTTGGCCGTTGGAGATCTCCGCGGGAAAGCGGCTGGGCGAATGCTGCGTGCCGGCGAGGAAGTACACGCGCACGTTCGCGGGCAGCGGGAGATCGGCTGCGCCGTCAGGACTCGTGTGCACCAGCGCCGCCGCACGTCCAGTGCCCCAGTACTCGACCGACGTATTGGTGTAGAAGACTTTCGGCGCGTGACCGCGCATCCTGGCGTTGTCGAGGACTCCGTCCTGCGAGCCGCTCACCGGATCGCGAAGGCTCGCGTCGGCGAACGGAAACGCCGTCGCGCTGTACGCTCCAAGACCGGTGGGCTTTGCCCAGCGCTCGTTGAGGCTGAGCCGCGACGCGCCGGCGATGTGCGCCATCACGCCGTCGAACACCTGGCGATCGTGTTCGTCGGTGTTGAAGCCTTCGTAGAGAAATCCGCGGAGAAACCGTCCGCTCTGCGACGATCCATAACCGTATGCGAAGCGGACCGGTGCGAGCGCGTCCGGCTGATATTTGAGCCACGCTGTCGTGTCACGGATCGCCACGTAACCCAGTCCCGCCACGGGCGGGTTGGCGGCCTTATAGCTGACGGTGTACGTCTTTCCGGGCTCGAATCCCTCGTCGAGAGTGATCGTGTGTCCAGTAACGCGCCATCGCGTTCGCGGGATCACTTCACCGCGGCCGCCAAGCAGTTGCGAGCGTACGGTCAGTGTGCTCTCAGTCCCTGCCGGTTCAACGGCGGCGTCGTATTTGGACAAATCGTTCAGCGTGAACTCGGTCGTTTTCGCGTTCGCGGTGAACGTCGCGCTGACGACGCCAGAAATGGGCTTGCCATGATCCGTGGCCACAGGCACGTGGATCTTCATCGTCATCGGCCGATCTTCGAGATCGAATTCCCACCCGACCCAAACGACCGTGAAGCCGAAGCGCATCAGAAACCGATCGCCCAGATCGTTTTCGGTGGCCGGATCCGGGGAGCCGCCGCGATTGAAGCCGTTCAGCACGACCTTGTTGCCGCGGTTCAGGATATCGACGAGTGCAGCTTCGTTGCCGCGCGGCGCCTTTGGCCGAAGGATGTACAGATCTGAGGAGAACTCCACGAGGCCGGACGCATTCGTCGGCGCCAAATCGATGTCGGCGATCGAACGGTTGCGCGGATGTTTCGGATCGACGGCGAAATGAATCGTGCCGGCGATCTTCTCGTAGCCCGAGGCGCCCAGATCTGTTCGGCGCGCGATGTCAACGCGCGTGACCTCGGCCCGAGCGACGCCACCGAACGTCAGACACAACAACGCGCCGACGATGATCCGGCCACCGATGTTGTGACGAATGGCGCGCGCGCGTGATCCCATGTCGTGGTCGCTTTCTGGGCGCATCCTAACATGCACGCGACCGCGGGCTGAGGCTGGAAGACCCCGCGGAAATACAAAGGGCGGGATCGGCCATCCGGCCGGTCCCGCCCCATCCGTACTCGTGAACTGAAACTGTCCGTGCGATCAGTGAATGATCATGCCCTCCTTGTCCGGCCAGACAGTATTGGCTTTCCAGTCCTCGTCCAGGATCGTCCAGAGCGCCTGATCGAGGTACTCACCGTTCTTCAGAAACGATTTTCGAAGCAGTCCCTCCTGTACAGCACCGATCTTTCTCAGCGCGCCATTGCCGCGTCCGTTGCGCACCGCGGCCCGGGCTTCCAGCCGATGCACGCCAACGGTCTCGAATGCGAACCTCACCAACAGTTCAGCTCCTTCCTGGAACACGCCGGTCCCCCAGTACGCCGAACCGATGGCGAACCCCCACTCGGCCGTGCCGAAGCCCGGCTCGAGCTGGCGCATCTGGAAGATCCCGATCGCGGTATCCGTCCTGTCGATCGTGACCGCAAAGCAGACAAACGCTCCCACCGCACGCTGACGCAGAGTCCACTCGATGAACCGCTCGAAGCCGTCCACCGAGCTCGGCGGCGGCGAGATGAACCGCGAGACCTCCTCCGTCGTCAGCAGCGCGAAGAGCGACGCGGCATCGGACAGACGCAGTTCGCGGAGCTTGACGGTGGCGCCGGCAAGAACCGGCAAACCCTGCCGCCAATCGGTGCTGACCGTCGTTGTCTTGGACGGCTCCATGACGTGCGAACGGAAGCGCACGTCGTGCTGATCCAGTTCCGGTCGATAGGGCATTTTCTCCATGGTTAGCCTCCGATCGACACCGGCAAGAGGGATGAGAGGCCCGACGTGACCGCCGGCAGCGGCACGACGTCGCCGAATTCGAGACTCAGGCTTGGCAGTGGTCCGTCGGCGGTATCGGGGAAGATCTCCGACTCGTCTCCGGCGTTGCTGCCCCATGTCACATCGCTGTCCGACGAAGTGCCCCAGACGATGTTGTCGCCGTCGCTCGCGGTGCCCCACACGATGTTGTCGCCATCGCTCGCGGTGCCCCACACGATGTTGTCGCCGTCGGAGGTGCCCCACACGACGTTGTCGCAGTCGGCGCCGCCGCAATCGGTGCCCCACACGATGTTGTCGCCGTCAGCCGCGGTGCCCCAGACGATGTTGTCGCCATCACTCGCGGTGCCCCACACGATGTTGTCGCCGTCGGAGGTGCCCCAGACGATGTTGTCGCCGTCGCTCATCGTGCCCCACACGATGTTGTCGCCGTCAGCGGCGAGCGGCTTCACCGAGCCCCACACGACGCCGTTCTTCCAGGCGTTCGCCGTCGGCTTGATCACGCCGTGATTCAGGCGATGGCTGCCCCAGTTGATGCGCCGGCTCCAGATGGTCTGAATCGGCATCTGATCGCCATAGTGCGGGTTGTAGTAGTACTTCGCCAGCCGAACCGCGCCGAGCGAGTTGAGGAACCCGGCGCCCTCACGCAGCGGACCGTAGCCCTGATAAACCTGCGCGGTGTACTGCAGGATCGCCTTGATCAAATTGGGCGTCAGGTTTGGATTGGCCTGAAGCATCAGCGCGACGGTGCCCGAAACGACCGGCGCCGCCATGCTCGTCCCACTGAGCGCGAGATAGGGCTTCGACGTCAGATTGAGCAGGTTGCCGGTGAGCAGCGCCGTCGCCTTCTCGAGGTAGAACGTGCTGCCCGGAACCGACAGCGACACGGTGCCGACACCCGGAGCAACCAGGTCGGGCTTCGCCTCGAAGTCGACAGCGCTCGGTCCCGACGAGCTGAAGTCCGCCATCTGGTCGTCGCTGCGCGTCAGCGTTCCCATCGTGCTCGATGCGCCGACCGTGAGGACCCACGGCGCGTTGCCCGGCGCAGTGATGCCGCCGTACTGCAGCTGACCGTTGCCGTTCTTCCCGATGTTGCCGGCGGCCGCGACGACCGTGATGCCTTTGTCGGTCAGCGCTTTCGTCGCGAGCGTCAGCGGATCGGTCCAGTACGATTCGTAGATACCGGCGCCAACCGACATGTTGACGACGCGGATGTTGTACTTCGTTGCGTTCGCGGCAACCCAGCCGAGCGCCGCGATCATGTTGCTGATGCTGCCCTGGCCGTGCGCGTCGAGCACCTTGAGGGAGATCAGCGAGGCGCCTGGCGCGATGCCCGTCTTCTCACCTCTCGAGTCGTAGCCGTTGCCGCCGATGATGCCGGCGACGTGGCTGCCGTGACCGTTGTCGTCGTAGGGCAGCGTGCGGTTGCCGACGAAGTCCACGAACTTGGAGACCCGCTGGTTGCCGTACGGGAACAGCTTCGAGCTGTTGTTGGTCAGGTCGTCGTGCCAGCTCGTGATGCCGGAGTCGATGATGGCAACGCCGACGCCCGCACCGGTGTACCCGAGCACGTCCTGCACGGTCCGCGCGCCGACGGTCACCGCGGTGCGGTAGTTGTGCGATTCGATCGGCCGGTCGTAGTGGAGGCGGAAGACCGACGGGTTCGCCGCCATCTTCGACACCAAGTTGCTCGGCAGGTCGAGCACTTCGCCGTTGATGAGATCGAGTTTGGTTCCGCGTGAGTACTTCTTGAACTCCGGCGGCAGGGTGGCACCAGGCACGAGCGCGACGATCACGCGAATCGTATTCCCCTTCGAATGCTTCCCAATCTGATCGTCGACTTTGTAGTTCTTGGCAAAGCGGCCAGGCGTCCCTGACACTTTCCGCGGCGCCTGGTGGCGATGCGTTTTCGCAAACGCGAGGCTGGGAGTCGCGCACGCAAAAACGAGCAGGAGTGCCGAGATCGTGCGTTTCGGCCCCCAAACCGCTTTGCGCCTCCCCGAGGTAGAACTGTACGATGAAGTCATGGTGCCTATGGTTGAGCAAGAGCTCCGCCATATCGGCTCACTTCAACGATCCGATTGATAAGATGCTTTATATCAAGACGTTAGAGACTGAGCTCTCGAACGAAGTTGGCGGCGTCGCGCAGACCCTGCTGTTCCGTTTCGGAGCACGCATCAGGACGCGCATTCGCAAGACTCAATGTAAGAACCTTAGAATCAATACGTTAGACTGAAAATCAGCCCGTCACTATATTCAACGTTAATTGAACACAGTGTCCTATTGAGTCATTTGAAAGTCATCAATGCTTCAGGGTAGCGTCGGAACATCCTCACGGCGGATAATCGCCTCACTTCGTACTTCTAACTTCTCGCTTCTAACTTCTCACTTTCGCTGAAGGTTCCCATGACCGTCTTGCGAACAGCTCTGACCGCCGCTCTGCTTGCGGCTCTCTCGTTTCCCGTCACTTCCCGCGTTGTCATCGGCCGCCAGGACGCGCCGGAGTACCAGGAACGGGATTTCCTCACCCGTATCCGGCGATTGACGGTCGAAGGCAAGCGCGCCGGGGAAGGCTACTGGTCGCCGGATGGCAAGCGGCTGGTGTTTCAGAGCGAACGCGAGCCAGAAAACCCCTTCTATCAGATCTACGTGCTCGATCTGTCCAGCGGCGACACCAAGCGAATCTCCACCGGGGTCGGCAAGACCACGTGCGCGTTCTTCCGGCCTGGCACCGACGAGATCGAGTTTGCGTCCACCCACGCGGATCCCAAGTCCAAGCAGTACCAGGACGAGGAGCTGGCGTTCCGGAAATCGGGCAAGGAGCGGCGCTACTCGTGGGACTACGACCCCGAGATGGACATCTACAGCTACAACGAGAAGACGGGAGCCATGAAGCGCCTGACGACCGCCAAGGGCTACGACGCGGAAGGCAGCTACTCGCCCGATGGCCAGTGGATCGTCTTCTCGTCGATGCGCAGCGGCTACGATCACGCGCTCACCGATAAAGAAAAGAAGTCGCTCGAGGAAAACCCGAGCAACTTCGCCGACATCTACATCATGAAAGCCGACGGCACGGAGCAGAAGCGGCTGACCAACGTGTTCGGTTATGACGGCGGGCCGTTCTTCACGCAGGACGGCAAGAAAATCGTCTGGCGGCGCTTCGACGAACAGGGACTGATTGCCGACGTCTGGATGATGAATATCGATGGCAGCGATCAGAAGCAGATCACGACGTTCGGTTCGATGAGCTGGGCGCCGTACATGCACCCCTCCGGCGAGTACATCATCTTCGCGTCGAACAAACTCGGGTTCGAGAACTTCGAACTGTTCATGGTCGACACGGCAGGAACGAAGGAACCGGTCCGCGTCACATACTCGCCCGGATTCGACGGCCTTCCCGTGCCTTCGCCCGACGGCAAGACACTCGCCTGGACGTCGAGCCGCGCGGGTGGTTCGGCCGGACAGTTGTTCCTCGCGCAGTGGAACCACGCCAAGGCGATGGAAGCGCTGAAGAATGCCCCGCCGAGAAAGCCGGCGAAAAAATCATGACTACGAAAAAGATGAAACCGCAGAGACCGCTGAGCACGCAAAGAATATTTTTCTCTGCGGTCATTGCGATCTCCGCGGTTTCTTCTTGGATCGTCTCGGCGCAGACGTCAAAGACCCGGACTTATGTCGAAACGCTGGCCTCTCCTACATTCGAGGGACGCCTCGCGGGCTCCAACGGCGAGCGGCTCGCGAGCGAGTACATCGTCGGCGAGCTGAAGAAGATCGGGGCGAAGCCGCTACCCGGGAAAGCGGATTTCCTCGAACCGTTCGAGTTCACGGCTGGAACGAAGGACGGCGGATCGACGATCACGCTGGTCCACAATCCGCCCACGAAAGAAACTGCCGCAGGAAGCGGATCCGTGCGGGCGCTCTCCTTCTCCGACAACGGCGACGTCGAAGGCGCTCTGGTGTTCGCTGGATACGGGATTGTCGTTCCGGACAACCAGGGCTTCAGCTACGACAGCTATGCGACCCTGGACGTCAAGGACAAGATTGTCGTCGTCCTCCGGTACTTCCCCGAAGACGCCGAGCCGAAAACAAAGGGCATTCTCGCGCGCTACGCCGACCTCCGCTACAAGGCGATGGCGGCGCGGCAGCACGGCGCGAAGGCGATGATCGTGGTGACCGGACCGAACTCCCCAAACGCCGGTGAGCTCGCGCCGATGACGTTCGATACGGCGATCGCCGGATCGGGGATCGTAGCGGTGAGCGTCACCGGACCGGTCGCCAACCAGATCTTTGCAGCCGTGCCCGATAAGCCGCTCGCCTCCGCTCAGAAAGCGCTCGACGCTGCGAATCCTCACGCAACTGGTTTCTCAATCCCGAACGTCACCGTGCATGTTCGCGCCGAAGTCGTCCGCGAAAAGCGCACGGGCCACAACGTCGTCGCGTACCTGCCGGCGACGGCGCCCGTGACGACGGTCGCGAAGCCGTGGGTCGCGATCGGCGCGCACTTCGATCATCTCGGGCACGGCGAGGCCGGCAACACGCTCGCCGCCAAGGAAGAGGCCGGAAAGATCCACGCCGGGGCCGACGACAACGCATCGGGATCGGCGGCGGTCCTCGCCATCGCCTCCATCCTGTCGAAACAGCCTCGCAAGCGGAATGTGCTCGTCGGGTTCTGGTCGGGCGAGGAGCTGGGGCTCATCGGCTCGAACGCTTTCTCGAGCGCGCCGCCGGTGCCGCTCGATGCGATCGCCGCCTACTTGAACTTCGACATGGTGGGACGGATGCAGGACAACAAGCTCACCGTGCAGGCGACCGGCACGAGCCCGGCGTGGGGCAAGATCATCGAGCAGGCCAACGTCGCGGCCGGGTTCGATCTCGCGGTGCAGGAAGATCCCTATCAACCCACCGACGTCGCGACCTTCAACGCCGCGAGCATCCCGTCGCTGAGTTTTTTCACCGGCACGCACGCCGACTATCACAAGCCGTCCGACACGCCGGACAAGATCGACTACGAGGATCTCGACCGCGTCGTCGACTTCGCCGCCGCGATTGCGAAGCGGCTTGAAGACGCTGACGCGGCACCGGCCTTCACCAAGGTTGACCAGCAGCTGCAACAAGGCGCCGGGCGTGCCGGTGTGCGCCTGTTCACCGGCACGATTCCCGACTACTCGTCCGAGGTCAAAGGACTGCTGCTCGGCGGCGTGGTGGGCGGCGGACCCGCTGAACAGGCCGGCCTTCGCAAGGGCGACGTCATCGTCGAGATCGCTGGTCAAACGATCGCCAACATCTACGACTACACCTACGCGCTCGACGTGCTGAAGATCGGGCAGCCCGCGAAGGTGCTCTACTTGCGGGACGGCAAGCAGCTCGAGACGATGCTCACGCCGGCAGCGAGAAAATAAGCGGCAGCGCGAAAGAACCGCTATCGCACCACGTCCCTGGCGTTCTTGTCGTCGCGCAGTGCCATGAACGACGCGTGACGAAGGCTGCCGTCGCGCGTCCATTCCGCGAACGAGACCTCGGCGACTTGCGTCGGTCTCACCCATTGCAGCAGGGTCATCTCGTCCGCGGTGATCCCTTCACCCCAATGTCCGCTCCTGGTCGACGGCAGGTTGGCGAACGGACAGCGTGAGACCCGGAGCGGCCGGAGTCGTTCGAACACCTGAGCCCTGAGACGTGGCGTGAATCCATTGCGGATCTTCGCCGCGCACATCAGACGCCTGCCTTCGTAGTAGCCCACAATCAGCGAATCGAAGGTGTCGGCGCCGGGTTTGTAGCCGCCGATCACGAGCTCCTGGTGCTGAGCGAACCTCACCTTCACCCAGGAGTCGCTCCGGCGTCCCGGCGTATACGTCGACTGTCTACGCTTCGCGACCACACCTTCGAGTCCGAGTCCGCGCACGGCTTCAGCGATCTGCGCCGCGGATCCGGGCAGCGCCTCGGAGAGCAGCACGTCAGATCCCTCGACCACTTCGCGCAACGCCGCACGACGATCGTCGAGAGGCTCGCGGATCAGATCCCGGCCGTTCACATGCAGCAGGTCGAACGCGTAGTAGACAATCGACAGCCCTTCGGTGGCGGCGTGGTGCAGCGCCTGAAAGGACGGACGGCCTTGCTCGTCGAGAGCCACGATCTCGCCGTCGACGACCGCGGACTGCGCGCGCAGACCGGATGCGGCACGCGCCACGTCAGGAAACTGACGCGTGATGTTCTTCAGATTTCGCGACGCCAATGAGACGACCGAACCTTGCTTGATGGCCTGCGCGCGATAGCCGTCCCACTTGACTTCGTACGACCAGGCGGCGCCGTCGGGCAACGTACCGGCGGACACGGCCATCATCGGGGACACGGGTTTCGCAGGCGCCAACGAGGCGCATTGTTTCAAAGTTCGGCCGGCACTTGCTAGGGCCGGTTCAGCGCCGCGAGCAGAGCGTCGAGTTGCCGCCGGATCTGCAGGAGGCGTGCGCGATCGACCGACGTAGTTCCGCTCGCCGTCTCGCTGCTGCCGGACGTGCCGACCGCAGCTGGCGTGGTGTCGGCCAGCAATCGATCCAGCGACTGCTGGATGTCGATCACTCTGGCGCGAATGTCGTCACCGATGGCCGGCGGAGCGGCGGGCCGCGCCGCTGCCGCGGCGGGCGTCGAAGCTGTGGGCCGCGCGCCTTGAGGCGTCGACGTGCCTTTGAGCGCGGCGAGAAATGCGCCGGCCTCTGGCGGCGCGGAGATCTCACGGGTCGCCAGGATGGTGGAAGGCGTCGCGCCCGCGCCGTACGTCGTCCTGTTGGAATCCTCGTCGGGTCTCAGAACGCCGCCGGAGAGATCAACGCCGGCAAACAGCCCTTTCGAGCGCGAGTACGACAGGATCTCGGCCGTCATGACAGCGTCGGTGCTCACACCGCCGCGCCGCCCGATCGGGCCGGCTGCCACTGACGCGTCGGCTCCAAGATTCACCTTGTTCCTGAGCAGCTTCTGAACGCCTGATTCATTCATCACCAGGAGTACCAGATCCGCCTGCTCGGCGCCGGCCTGAAATCCCCAACTCCCCTTCGCGATCTCCATGAACACCGGCGCGCTCCACTGATCCCCGGCACGGCAGCTCATGACTCCTTTGCCGTACTCGCCGCCGATGATGAACGCCGCCTTCTTCAGCTCCGGGATGACCATCACGCAACGCGCGCGCGTCCAGTACTCCTGCGGCACCTCGTTGCGCAGTTCTTGCACCGCCCCGGCTGCCGCCGCCAGCCTCGTTGCTTCTGACGCGGACGCGCCGGCTGCCAGACCCAGCATAGCCGCCGCTGCGATGAAGCTCTTCATAGGCACCTCGAGCGACCACATGTGCAACGAAACTGCCAACTACCCACGGATGGGCTGCGCGCGGGGCTGTATCATTCCGGAATGCCACCTCGCAAAAAGCCCGTCCGCCGTAAGAAGGCCGCCCCCGCGTCCGTCGGTCTCACCGCGGAAGAAACCCGCCTGACCGGCGCGCCCGAGATCGATCGCCTCGCTGAACAGGTCGAAGCTGATGGCGGCGCCGTGGTCGGCCGGTATCGCGATCCGTTCGGCGGTACTCCGCTGTTGATGGTCGCGCTGCCGATCGATCGCGTCGAGCCCACACCCTATCAGCGCGACGCGTCCGACGCGCACGTCAAGAAGCTCATCGCGGTCATCGAGGCCATCGGCCGCTTTCTCGATCCGATCGTCGTCATTCGGGAGCAAGATCAGTACTTCACACCGAACGGCAACCATCGTCTCCAGGCGATGAAGAAGCTGGGCGTGAAGGCTGTGATGGCGCTGCTCGTGCCGGACCCGGCGGTCGCCTTCAAAATCCTCGCGCTGAATACGGAGAAGGCGCACAACCTGCGCGAGAAGTCGCTCGAGACAATCCGGATGGCTCGCGCGCTTGCGAAGCGCACCGATGCGCCGGAGGACAGCTTCGCGTTCGAATTCGAGCAGCCGGCGTTCTTGACGCTCGGCCCCTGCTACGAAGAGCGTCCGCGCCTCAGCGGCGGCGCCTACCAGTCGATCCTCCGGCGTGTCGATGCGTTTCTCGAAGAGCCTCTCGCTAAGGCCATCAAGGAACGCGATCGCCGCGCGCGAAAAATCCTGAAGCTCGACGACGCCGTGAGCGCGGCGGTCGAGAAGCTGAAAGCCAAGGGTCTGACCAGCCCGTACCTGAAGCCGTTCGTCGTGTCGCGCGTAAACTACACGCGCTTCTCGAAGGCGACGTCGTTCGACTTCGACGAGGCGCTCGACAAGATTATCGCGAGCGCCGCGAAGTTCAACGTCGATCGGATCAAGCAGGAAGACGTTGCAAAGTCTGGCGGAGGCGCTCCGGACGAGGAGTAGTGCGCGGCATCGCCACCATGAACACGGAGTCGCCGAACTCATGCCCCCGGTATCCGTGCGCGGTCATCTCGGCGACCATGCGATCGAGCGTGGCGTCATTGGTGAACGCGCGCAGGAGTTGATAGTGGCTGGTCCCCGGCTCATGAACACCTGACAGGATCGCGTCGACGACCCGCAGCCGCGTGCCAGCGCCGATCCGCTGATTCGCCAGGCCGGCACCTGCTGGAACGACTCCGTCGCACGTGGCCGCGTGTTCGAG
>DASSGK010000401.1:0-9159 GCA_035693505.1 Vicinamibacterales bacterium | reverse complement strand
ATGTCGTCGGGGGTGAAAGTGGCGACGCGTGCAGCGCCGGCGTGCGCGGCGGCGGTCCAGAGGACCGGTTGATGTGCATACAAATCGCGGAGCGCCCGGCGCGCGTCATCCTTGTTCTCGCGCCGAAAATACTCCGGCCAGAGCAGCGCCTCGGCGTCCGCGAGCCTGCCGCTGCCAGCGAGCAGGCGTCCTTCCTCGAGGCGGCGGGCGCCCAACTCAGTCTCGAGCCGCGAGACGACTGCGTTGGTGCGGCGGCGCTCGACGAGCGTGTAGCCGCTGAACGCGATCAGCGCGAGGACACCTGCCACAACGGCGAAGATCGCGCGGTTGTCGCGCCGGGTTTTACGGCCTGGGGCTGATCCCGCGCGTGTCTCTGCGCCATCGATCGACAGCGGGCGCCCCGCGACGAAGGCGCGAAGGTCCGCGCTGAACGCCGCGGCGGTAGGGTACCTCCGGTCGCGATCGTGTGCCATCGCGCGATGAATGATCTGCTCCAGCGTTCCCCGCAGATCGGCGTCGGTCAGGCCGAGCGGCACCGGGTCGTCCTCGAGCGCGCGGCGCAGTGCTTCGGTAAACGGCACGCCGCTCAGGTCCACGGGAAGGCGTCCCGAGAGCAGCCGGTACATCAGGACGCCCAGGCTGTACACGTCGCTGCGGGCGTCGAGATCGGCTTCGCCTCGCAGCTGCTCGGGACTCATGTACGCGAGCGTGCCGATCAGCTGTCCGTGCAGCGTCTGGATCGTCGAGAGTTGCAGATCCAGACCGGCGGCTCGCGCGATCCCGAAGTCCAGAATCTTCGGCTGCCCATCGTCGGACATCAGCACGTTTGCCGGTTTCAAGTCGCGGTGGACGATCCCGCGTTCGTGTGCGTGGTGAATCGCATCACAGACTCTCGCGCCGAGCGCGACGCGCGCCATGTACGGCAGGTCGTGCGCCTGCGCGAATTCGGTGATCGGAGGGCCGGGCACGACCTCCATCACCAGATACGCTGGTGTCACGCGGTCGCCGGCGTGGAAGGCGTAGACCTGCGCGATGCCGGGATGCTGCAGCCGCCCGAGGAGCTCGGCCTCGAGCTCGAACCGCTTGGCGACCTCGCGGCGCCGCGCGCTGCGATGAAGCACCTTGATGGCCACGGTCCGCCGGGGACGATCCTGCTGGGCGGCGTACACGACGCCCATGCCGCCGGAGCCGAGCGCGTGCAGCACGAGAAAGTCGCCGAGCCGTGCGCCCGGCTCGAGCGGTCCGTCGATGCCGGCGGGATCCAGCGTCGGCACCTGTTCGGGATCGAGGAAGTCGTCGGGGATGTCGACCGACGCCAGCATGGCCTCGACTTCCGCGCGCAGCCGTGCGTCGCCGCCGCACCGCGCGGCAAGCAGCGCCTCGCGCGCCGCCGGATCGAGGTCGGCCAGGGCCAGGAAGATGGATTCCGCCTGGCTGACCGTCGACGTCACGAGTCGGCCGGCTCGCGGCCTGCGGGATCGAGCGCGCGATAGAGCCACACGCGCGCGAACTTCCACTCGTTCTTGACGGTCGCGGGGGAGATGTCGAGCGCGTTCGCGGTTTCTTCGATGCTGAGGCCGGCAAAATAGCGGAGCGCGACGATCTTCGCCTTGCGTGCATCGGTCTGCTCGAGGCGCGTCAGCGCCTCGTCGATCGCGACGATGTCGGTGAGCCGAGGGTCCGCGGCGGCCAGGCCGCTGTCGAGATCGACGCGCTCGCCGCCGGCCCCGTGCTTCAGCCGCTGGTGATGACGCGCGCGCTCGACGAGAATGCGGCGCATCGCCACGGCCGCCGCGGCGAAAAAATGTCCACGTCGGTCCCACTGCGCCGCCTGCCTGTCGCCGGCGACGCGAAGGTACGCTTCGTGAACCAGCGCCGTCGGCTGCAGCGTCTGCTGATGGCGCTCGCGCGACAGGCGCGCTCTCGCCAGTTTCCGAAGTTCGTCGTAGACTTCGGGCAGCATCTCGCGCGATGAGGCGGGGCCGCCGTCCGGTTCGGTGTCGGAGGTCATCGCGGGCGCCGCACATTATGACATCGGAATCCATCGCCCGGGTGCAGGCGAGCCACGATCAGGTGGCGCAGGACGCACGCGCGCTGTCGTCCCGGTTCTACGAGGAGTTGTTCCACGCGGCGCCGGCGCTGCGGTCGCTGTTTCCCCAGGACCTCACATCGCTGCAGGGGCATTTCGAGGCCGCGTTGGCGCTCGTGATCCGGAACCTTCACGATCTTGGGGCGCTCGAGCAGTCGCTGAGGGATCTGGGAGCGCAGCACCTCGGGTGGGGTGCGCGTCCGGCCGACTACCTCGTCGCGCGCGACGCGCTCGTCGCCGCGATCCGATCGCGAGCCACCGAATGGAGCGAGCCGCTCGAGGCCGACTGGCGCCGCGCGATCACGGCGCTGGTCGTCCCGATGTTGCAGGGTGCCGCGGTCGAGACCGCGGTGGCTGCCGAACGACTGGCCGAGGAGCTCTAAGGGGCTCGTGTAATACACTCAGAAAACATGACGATCATCAGAATGGCCGTCGCGATCGGCCTGGCGGCGATCATCAGCGGCTGCAATCGCGCGCCGGCGGCGCCCGCGCAAGGACAAGGCATGCCGCCTACTCCGGTTGTGCTGGCGGCAGCGCATCCGGCGCCGATCGAAGACGCAAGCGAGTATGTCGCGTCGCTCAAGTCGTTGAAATCCACCACCGTGCAGCCTCAGATCGACGGACAGATCACGAAGATCCTCGTCGTGGCCGGCGATCGGGTTCGGCAGGGCGCACCGCTCATGGAAATCGATGCGCGGCGTCAGCAGGCCGCGGTGTCGAGTCAGCAGGCCGAGCTCGCCGCGGCGGAAGCGGCTCTTAGTTTCGCGCGGCAACAACAGCAGCGGAACAACGAGCTGTACGCCGCCGGGGCGATCAGCAAACAGCAGCTCGAGCAGACCGACACTGCCGCTCGTACCGCCGACGCCAACCTGAAGGCGCTCAACGCCCAGGTGCAGCAGCAGGAAGTCCAGCTGCGTTTCTTCACCATCACGGCGCCGACGTCAGGCGTTGTCGGCGACGTGCCCGTGCGCGTTGGCAGTCAGGTGACGCCGCAGACGCTGTTGACCACCATCGATCAGAACGACACGCTGGAGGTCAACGTGTCGGTGCCGATTGAGCACGCCAGCTCGCTCAAGGTCGGTCTGCCGCTGCAGGTCTGGAGCAGCGACGGAAGTCAGCGCATCGCGACCACGACCGTCAGCTTCGTGTCGCCGCGGGCCGACGACCAGACGCAGTCGGTGCTCGTCAAAGCAAACGTCAGAAATCCGGATGGTGCGCTCCGGGCCGCGCAATATGTTCGGGTCCGGCTCATCTGGAAAACCGCCGAAGGGCTCGTCGTGCCGGTGACCGCGGTATTGCGGGTCAACGGGCAGCTGTTCGCATTCGTCGCCGAGAGCGCGGCCGGCGGAACGCTCACCGCGCGTCAACGTCCGATCAAGGTTGGGCCGATTGCCGGCGACAACTATCCCGTGCTCGACGGTCTCAAGGCCGGTGACCGGATCGTCGTATCCGGCGTTCAGAAACTGGCGGACGGCGTCCCGATCGCGGCGCAGGCAGAGAGCCCCGCGGCCAAACAGTCGTAGCCGTTAGCCCTAAATCCCTAAGCCCTAAGCCCTGAGCCCTAAGCCCTGAGCCCTAAGCCCTGAGCCCTGAGCCCTAAGCCCTGAGCCCTAAGCCCTAAAGCCATTAGCGATCAGCCATCAGCCATCAGCCATCTACTGTGTTCGTAGACACCTTCATCCGTCGTCCGATCCTTGCGACCGTCTGCTCGCTGGTCATCATCCTCGCGGGAGCGATCGCGATTCCGACGCTGCCGATCGCGCAGTTTCCGGAGCTGGCGCCGCCTCAGGTCGCGGTCACCGCGTTCTACAACGGCGCCAACGCGGAAACCGTCGAGACGGCTGTGACCAACCCGATCGAACAAGCCGTCAACGGCATCGAGGGGATGCAATACATCACCTCGACGAGCGGCAACGACGGGACCAGCTCGGTCGTTGTCACGTTCGACATCACGCGGAATCTCGATATCGCCGCCGTCGACGTCCAGAATCGTTTGTCGCAGGCCGAAGGTCGCCTGCCGAATGAAGTCAAACAGGTCGGCATCTCGGTCACCAAGGTGTCGACGAACTTCGTGCTGGCCGCGGCGGCGTATGCCGAGAAGGGCGAGTACGACACGCTCTTCATCAGCAACTATGTCGACCGGTTCGTCCGCGATGAAATCAAACGCGTGCCGGGAGTCGGCGACGTCCAGGTCTTCGGCATCGGGCGCTACGCCATGCGCCTGTGGCTCGATCCGGACAGGCTCGCGGGCCGCAACCTCACCGCCGACGAAGTCGTCGCCGCGCTTCGCGAGCAGAACGTCCAGGTGGCTGCGGGACAGGTCGGATCGGCGCCCGCGCGCCCTGGCCAGACATTTCAGATCAGCGTGAGATCGGCGGGGCGTCTCAGCGAGCCCGCGGAGTTCGAGAACATCATCCTCAAGCGTTCGTCGGACGGCGCGCTCGTCCGCGTGAAGGATGTCGGCCGCGTCGAGCTCGGTGCGGAGAGCTACGCGAGCGCCTCGCGCTATCAGGGACGCGACGCCGTCGGCTTCGGTGTCCTTCAGCTGCCGACGGCCAACGCGCTCCAGGTGTATCGGGACGTCGAAGCCGAGATCAAGCGTCTGTCCGCGCGGTTCCCGCCCGGCCTCAAGATTGAGGTCGCGTTCGACACCACGACGGTGGTCGCCGAGTCGATTCGCGAGGTCGTCACGACGCTGATCGAAGCGATCGCGCTGGTCGTGCTCGTCATGTTCCTGTTCCTCCAGAACTGGAGGACCACGCTGATTCCGGCGATCACGATTCCGGTCTCGCTCATCGGAACCTTTGCGTTCGTCAAGCTGCTCGGCTTTTCGATCAACACGCTGACGCTCTTCGGCGTCACGCTGGCCACCGGCCTCGTGGTCGACGATGCGATCGTCGTCATCGAGAACATCGAGCGTCACATTCACGAGCATCATCGGCCGCCCGTCGAGTCGGCGTCCGAGGCGATGAGCGAGGTGACCAGCGCGGTCATCGCCACGGCCCTCGTGCTCGCTGCCGTGTTCGTGCCCGTGGCGTTCTTTCCCGGGACGACCGGACGCCTCTATCAGCAGTTCGCGTTGACCATCGCGGTGTCCATGGGAATCTCGGCCTTCAACGCACTGACGCTGACGCCCGCGCTGGCGGGCGTGCTCCTCTCGAAGACCGAGAAGCCGAAAGGGGCGTTCTTCCGGGTTGTCAATCGCGTGATCGACGGCGGAACCTCGATGCTGGTCTCGACGCTGCGCGTACTCGTGCGAGCGCGCGCGATCGTCACCGTGGTCTTCTTGCTGCTCCTCGGCGCGACGTACTGGGTCTACAATCGCGTGCCGTCCGGCTTCGTACCCGATGAAGATCAGGGGTACATCATGATCCTGGTGCAGGCGCCGCCGGGTGCCTCGCTGGACTACACGATGAACATCGTGAAGCAGGCCGAACAGATCGTCTCGAAGCTGCCCGAGCACAACCGCATGTTCGCCGCGGGCGGGTTCAGCTTCGCCGGTTCAGCGCCCAACCAGGGCATCCTGTTCGAGCAGTTGAAGGACTTTCCCGAGCGGCCGGGCGAAGCGCATTCCGCCAAAGCGATCGTCGGCCAACTGTTTGGCGCCTTCAGCCAGATCACCGGCGCGATGGTCATCCCGTTCCTGCCGCCGTCGATTCAGGGACTCGGGCAGTTCGGCGGCTTCACCTACGAGCTGCTGGACCAGAGCGGCGGTCCGATCACCGGGCTCGAGACGGCCGCGCAGCAGCTGATCGCGCAGGGGAATCAGACGCCGGGGCTGACGTCCCTGTTCACGCAGTTCACGGCCAACGATCCGCAGATCGTGGTCGACATCGATCGGCAGCAGGCCAAGAGTCTCGGGCTGTCGCTCGGCGACGTCACCAACACGATGCAGATCCTGCTGGGATCCTCCTACGTCAACGACTTCGATTTCAACAGCCGCTCGTATCGCGTCTACGTCCAGGCGGATCAGCAGTTCCGATCGAATCCCGCGGACATCGAGCGCTATCAGGTGAGGACCGCGGGCGGTCGCATGATGCCGCTCAGCGACATCGTCTCCGTCCACGAGGCGACGGCGCCCAAGAGCATCAACCACTACAACCTGTTCCGATCGGCCGAGATCAACGGATCGGCGGCGCCCGGATACAGCTCCGGCCAGGCGCTGCAGATCATGGAGCAGCTCTCTCGTCGCGCGCTCCCGCAGGGCATGTCGTTTTCGTGGTCGGGGCTGTCGCTGGAAGAAATCAAAGCGGGGAGTCAGTCGCTGGCGATCTTCGGCCTCGGCCTGCTGCTCGTGTACCTGACGCTGGCGGGCCAGTACGAGAGCCTGACGCTGCCGTTCATCATCCTGTTGTCCGTGCCGCTGGCGATCATGGGCGCGCTGCTGGCGCAGTGGGGCCGCGGCTTGATCGACGATGTGTACTGTCAGATCGGCCTGGTGATGCTGATCGGGCTGTCGGCGAAGAACGGGATTCTGGTCGTCGAGTTCGCCGAGCAGCTGCGCGCACGCGGTCTGTCGATCGCCGAGGCCGCCGTCGAGGCGGCACGGATCCGCCTGCGTCCGATCCTCATGACGTCGCTGGCATTCGTCCTTGGCGTCATGCCGCTGGTGGTGGCCAGCGGCGCCGGCCGCGAGGCGCGCCACTCGGTCGGCACCGCGGTCGCCGGCGGGATGCTCGCGTCGACGTTCCTCAACCTGTTGTTCATCCCGGTACTGTATGTGGTGGTCAAGAGCATCGGAGCGAAGCGTGAGCGGGGTTGAAGAACCGCGCCACACACGGGAACGCAGCGCTGAAGCGCTGCGCCACAAATGGAGACTGAAAAAATCGAGTGTGGCGCAGGGCTTTAGCCCTGCGTTCGCTCTCGTCATCGTGCTTGTGAGTCGCGCGATTGCCCTTGCACAGGCTCCCGTGCCGACCGAGCGCGTCACGTTCGACGAAGCCGTGCGCCGCGCGGTCGAGAAAAATCCGTCGGCCGCGATCGCGGCGGCCGGCATCCTGCGCGCCGAAGGACTGCTGCTCGACGCGCGTTCAGCGGCGCGGTTGCAGGTCAACGGCACCATCACGACCACGACGCTGAACACCGGCGTCGAGTTCCAGGGAACGACAGTCTCGCCGCAAAATCAGGCCACAGCCGGCCTCGACGTCCGGATGCCGGTGTTTGCACCTGCGCGCTGGGCACGAACCAAGCAGGCCGAAGATACGAAGTTGGTGGCGCAGGCCAACGCGGACGAAATCCGTCGTCAGACGTCGTTGGCGACCGCCGACGCATATCTCACGATCATCGCGCGGCGGCGTGTGGTCGATGCCAACCAGCGCGCGCGTGACGACGCGGCCGCTCATTTCGACTACGCGCATCAGTTGCTCGAGCGCGGCGCCGGCAGCCGGCTGAACGAACTGCGCGCGCAGCAGGAAGTGTCAATCGACGAGGGACTGCTCGAGGCCTCGCGAAACGCGCTCTATCGCGCGCAGGAAGCGCTCGGCGTGCTGCTGGTGGCGGATGGACCGGTTGACGCGGCCGACGAGCCGCTCTTCGCCGCGCCGACCGAGATTCCGCCGCTGCAGGCGGGGCCGTGGCGGACGGACCTGAAGCTGCTCGCCACCCAGCAGAAGGCCGTCGAACGCATCCTGTCGGACAGCGGTAAGGATCGCCTGCCGTACTTCGACGTGGCGTTTCAGCCGTCCAGCACGTACCCGGCGCAGTTCTTCGTGCCGCAGAACAGTTGGCGGTTCGTGACGCAGCTGAGCGTGCCGATTTTTGACAGCGGGGAGCGGCGCGCGCTGAAGATCGAGCGGCAGGCCGCCGTCGACGAATCGCGCGCAAACTACGTGCGGGCCGAGACGCAGGCGCGATCCGACGTCCGAGCGGCCCGGGAGTCCATCGCCAGCGCCGATCGCACGCTGGCCAGCGCGAGGGCCGCCGCCGATCAGGCACGACAGGTGGTCGACATCACCAACATCAGCTTCCGGGCCGGCGGCGCGACGAACATCGAGGTGATCGACGCCGAGGGCCGGGCGCGCAACTCGGACATCGCGGTCGCCGTCGCCGAGGACAACCTCCGCCGCGCGCGGCTCGACCTGCTCACCGCCCTCGGTCAGTTCCCGCGATAAATCCTCAGGGTCAGACCCAGGTCGGACCCAGGTCTGACCTAGGTCTGACCCAACCCTCGAATTTCTTCAGCAAATCGGAGCCTGAGGTCAGACCTGGGTCAGACCCCGGTCAGACCTGGGGCAGACCAGGGTCTGACCCTCCCGCTCCGGGCGGTTTCCGCGATAATCGCGCCCAGACCAGATGACCGACCAGGAATCTCTCGTCGCCGCACGCCTGCGTGAGCTCGGTATCGAGTACACCCGGCACGAACATCCGCCCGTCGCTACGGTGGAAGAAGCCAACGCCCATTGGAGCGGCATTGACGCCATTCACTGTAAGAATCTCTTTCTCAGGAATCAGAAGGGGAGCCGCCACTACCTGGTGGTGCTGATGGCGTCGAAGCGCGCCGACCTGCGAGCGGTCGCCGAGCAGATCGGCGACGGAAAACTGAGCTTCGCGTCGCCGGAGCGGTTGATGACGTATCTGCGCGTCACGCCAGGCTCTGTCTCGCCGTTCGGCCTCATCCACGATCGCGACCACGCCGTCCACGTCGCGCTCGATCGCGATTTCCAGACAGCCACGCGCCTCGCGTTTCATCCCAACATCAACACGCGCACGTTCACGATCGCCGCGGCCGACTTCAAGAAATTCCTGGACGCATGCGGCAACACGGTCCAATACGTCTCCGTGTGACTTCGTCTTTTCCTTCCGACTTCGACCTTCCCTTCCTGCAATCCTCCAATCCTGCAATCCTGCAATTGTCGGAGTGACCTGCCCTGTCACACCCCCGACCTACACTGACTCCAGGCACCGCGCCGTGCCATGGACCGGAGGGTCGAGATGTCAGCCGAGAAGCACGAAGTCGTTGCGGAAGAGTGGGTTACGTTCCCGGGCGGAGAGCTGGAAGGCAGACGCCCGAAAGCGCTGTGCCCTTCGTGCCGGGAAGCGCTGAACCGGCAGAGCTCAACGGCCGGCCACTC
>DASSGK010000400.1:0-2358 GCA_035693505.1 Vicinamibacterales bacterium | reverse complement strand
GAGTAGGCCGGCCCTTTCAGGGCCGGCGGAGGAACATTTATGCGCAAACTGCTGCTTGCAACGCTCATCACGCTCGGCGCCGCTCCTGTGTTCGCACAGCTGCCGAACCCGTACGGCAACTCAATCAACGTCGGCGAGGCGAAGAAGATCGCCGCGCTGGCGGTTGCCGAGGCCAACAAGAACAACTGGAAGATGGCGATCGCGATCGTCGACATCTCCGGCGACCTCGTGTACTTCGAGAAGATCGACGGCACACAGGCGGCGAGCGTCCAGATTGCGCAGGACAAAGCACGGTCGGCGGCGCGGTTCAAGCGGCCGACGAAGGCGCTGCAGGACGCGCTAGCCGCGGGCGGCGCCGGGCTTAGACTGCTCGCGCTCGAAGGCGCCGTGCCGGTCGAGGGCGGGCTGCCGATTCTCATGGACGGCAAAATCGTCGGCGCCATTGGCGCCTCCGGCGGCACGAGCGAACAGGACGGGCAGACGGCAAAGGCGGGGGCAGACTCCGTCAAATAGCGGTGAATTTCGGCATTTGGGCATCTGGTTATTGCGACATTCAATGACCCAATCAATGCCCAAATAACCAAATGCCCAGATGCCACAATTCACGTCTTCAGGACGCGTCCCTTTCTACAGAACTCTCTACGGTCAGGTCCTGATCGCGACCGTTGCAGGCGTCGCGTTCGGGTACCTCTTTCCGTCAGCCGGCGGATCGCTGCGTCCGCTCGGCGACGCGTTCATTCGGCTGATCCGTATGATCGTCGCGCCGGTCGTGTTCTGCACCGTCGTCGTCGGCATCGCCGGCGTCGGCGATGTGAAAGCGCTCGGCAAGACGGGGCTGCTGACGCTCCTCTATTTCGAAGTTGTGAGCACGGTCGCGTTGATCATCGGCCTGATCGCCGTCAACGTCCTGCAGCCCGGCGTCGGCATGAACGTGGACGCATCGAAGCTCGATCCGAACGCGGTCTCGCAGTACGTCACCGCCGGACGCTCGCTCGGTGTCTCCGGATTTCTGTTGGGCATTATCCCGACGAGCATCGTCGACGCGATGGCGCGATCCGACATCCTGCAGGTGCTCGTGTTCTCGGTCATCTTCGGTCTCGCGCTGAACGCGATTGGGCCGAAGGGCGCGCCGCTGTTCCAGTTCATCGACGTTGTGTCGCGGGCGCTGCTGGGACTCGTGTCGCTCATCATGAAGACGGCGCCGATTGCGGCGTTCGGCGCGATGGCGGCCACCGTCGGCACGTTCGGCGTCGGCACGCTGACGCAGCTCGTGAAGTTCATCGTGTACTTCTATGCGACGTCGGCGCTCTTTGTCGCCGTCGTGCTCGGCGCGATCGCATGGTGGGGACGATTCAGCATCTGGCGGCTCATCGCCTACATTCGCGAAGAGCTGTTCGTCGCCTTCGGCACTTCGTCCTCTGAATCGGCGATGCCGCAGATCATGGCGAAGCTCGAACGGCTCGGCGTCGCGCGCTCCGTTGTCGGCCTGGTGATTCCGGCGGGCTATTCGCTCAACCTCGACGGCAGCGCCATCTATCAAGCGATGGCGGCCGTGTTTATCGCGCAGGCGACGAACACGCCGCTGCCCCTTGGCGAACAGATCGTGCTCGTCGCGGTGCTGACGTTGACGTCGAAGGGCGTGGCGGGCGTCGCCGGCGCTGCGCTCGTGGTGCTCGCTGGAACGCTGACGGCGGCGGGCCATGTTCCTGTCTCCGGCGTCGTGCTCGTCGTCGGCATCCACCGGTTCATGGGGCAGGCGATGGCGGTCACGAACACCATCGGCAACAGCGTCGCGGCCATTGTCATCGGCGATCGCTGCGGCCAGCTCGATCGAGTACAGCTAGACCGGGAGCTTGGGGCGGAAGACCCCGACGTACGTAGTGTCCGCCTTTAGGCGGACTCGACCCAGGTCCGGCTAAAGCCGGACACTACGTACCGCCGGCCATGTACAATGGCCGCTGCTTTTGTCGATGCGGACAAAGATATATGTCCTCGCCGCGTTCGCAACGTGTGCGGTTCTCTCCGCAGTCGATGCCCGCGCGGCGGTTGACGCGCAGACGAAGGCGGCACTCGATCAGTACTGCGTCACCTGCCACAACGCTCGTCTGAAGACTGGCGGCCTCGTTCTCGACACCGCCTCGCTCGATCGCGTGTCAGCGGATCCCGCCACGTGGGAAAAGGTCGTTCGCAAGCTGCGGCTCGGCGTGATGCCACCGCTTGGCGCGCGACGTCCTGAACCCGCGACGTACAACCGGATGACCGCATCGATCGAGAGCGAGCTCGATGCGGCCGCCATAGCTCACCCCTTTCCGGGACGTCCCGTGCTCCACCGGTTGAATCGGGCGGAATACGCCAATG
>DASSGK010000399.1:0-16318 GCA_035693505.1 Vicinamibacterales bacterium | reverse complement strand
CGAGACTCCTCGTCGGTCGTACCCGGCGGCGCGACGATCGGACCCGGGGCAATCGCGTTGACGAGGATGTTGTCCGGGGCCAGTTCCAGCGCCAGCGCCTCGGTGAGCGCAATGATCCCGCTCTTCGCGACGTAGTACGGCACGTAGCCGGTGTAGCGCGGGCGTCCGCTCTTCGCGACCCAGTCACTGAAGTTGATGATGCGTCCGCCGCTTTGCGCACGCATGTACGGAGCGGCGGCGTGGGCGCAGAGAAACGCCGCGCGGAGATCCACGTTGAGCGCTGCGTCCCAATCAGCCGGCGTCAGGTCCGCGAACGGCTTCTTCACGTACACCGACGCCATGTTGATCAGGATGTCGAGACGGCCGAAGGCGTCCACCGTGGAACGGACGAGTGCCGCGGCGGCGTCAGGGCGCGAGAGGTCGGCTGCAAACGTCGCGGATCGGCGTCCAGCGGCGCGGACGATGCCCGCGGCTTCTTCCGCTTCGGCTTTCGAACGCGCGAAACTGAGGGCGATATCGACACCGCGGCTTGCAAGTTCACGGGCGACGACGGCGCCAATACGCTTGCCGCCGGTAATCAGCGCGACTTTGCTGGTGAGGTCCACGTCAGAATGCTACCCGAACCGCGATGACGGCTCGTTTTCTGTGCGACCTCGCATTAGGATTTGTAGCGCCCGCTCCGCTGACCACCCGGTCTCGGAGTCATGAATCGGATTCGGGTTTCGCAGTGTGATGTCGGAGTTGAGCATCGGAGTCTCTATGGCTGAAAACATTGGATTTATTGGTCTTGGCGTCATGGGGAAGCCCATGGCGAAGCATCTGATCGCGGCCGGGCACCACCTGACGGTTCACAACCGCAGCCGGGGTGCAGTGGACGAGCTCGTGACGGCCGGCGCGACGGCCGCGGCCTCGCCGGCCGAGGTTGCGCGAGCTTCATCGATCGTCATCACGATGCTGCCGGACACCCCTGACGTCGAACGCGTGCTGACAGGGCAGGACGGCGTGCTCTCGGCCCTTCAGAAAGGCTCCATCGTCATCGACATGAGCAGCATCTCGCCAGTCGCAACGGAGAGGCTCGCCGCGCTCGTTGCAGAGAAGGGCGGGTCGATGATCGACGCGCCGGTCAGCGGCGGCGAGATCGGTGCCATCAACGCGCAGCTCTCGATCATGTGCGGCGGCGACGAAGCGGCGTTCAACCGCGTCAAGCCGATCCTCGCGTCGATGGGCAATCCGGAAAAGATCGTCTACATCGGCCGGTCCGGTGCAGGACAGATCTGCAAAGTCTGCAATCAGATCGCGATCGGCGGCGCGCTGGCCGGCGTCAGCGAGGCCTTTGCGCTCGCGAAGAAGGCGGGCGTGGACGCAGCCCGTGTGCGCCAGGCGCTGCTCGGCGGTTTTGCCGCGAGCCGCGTGCTCGAAGTGCACGGCGAACGGATGCTGGTCGACAACTACAAGCCGGGGTTCCGCGCGAAGCTCTATCAGAAGGACATGCGGCTGGCGAACGAAGCTGCGGCCGCCAACGGCGTCTCGATGCCGGCCAACGCCGTCGTATCGCAACTGCTGAACGCCCTGATCGCGTCCGGCGGCGCCGATCTCGACTACGCGGCCCTGGGAACGGTGCTGGTGAAGATGGCCAACGGTTGATAGCTTAGGGCTTAGGGCTCAGGGCTTCGGGCTCAGGGCTCAGGGCTCTTGTGCCTGCTCGCGGGGCGGCGGGCCCGCTAAGGTCCGGCTGAAGCCGGACACTACCCAACGGGGGAACGGCCGTCTTCAGCGCTCGTCGATGGGTCCGAGCAGTGGTTTGACATCGACGATGGGCGTGCCATCGAGGGCTTCGAGATTGCTCACGCGCACTCGCAGGCCCTCGATCGATTCGATGCGCACTCGGTGAAGCCCGATCGGGTTCGGCCGATCGGGAGAACGCGTGCTGAACACACCGGTCAGCCGGTTTCTCGTTTCTCCTCTCGGATGAACCGCGAGGACATCGCGGCGCGCGCGATCGAGCCAGGTCAGGACGATGACTTCGCTGCCGACTCGCAGATCGCGAACGCCTTCTGCGACGGTCTCGTCGAACACCATCCATGCGTCCGGCGATCCTTCATCACCCTGCCGGGGAGCCGTGTGGCGGTCGACGAGCGGCGACTCGACCGCGCCGATCGGTCTGATCTCGAATCCAGATGTCGTCATAGAGGTCGAGGAGCGGAATCCGTCGATGATGACTCGACGAGAACGACCGACGTTTCGATCTGACGGTCCGGCACGTTCCAGTATTTCTTGAGCAGGCGATCCTTCTCCTGCGCCTCCACAACGTGAAAGCCGTGGCGTTCGTAGAAACGAATCGCCCAGACCGCGTCGGCCCAGGTGCCGATCATCACCGGACGGCTTGTCATCTCGCGGAGATGTGACAGCAGCCGGCCACCGATGCCGCGCTGCTGGCTGCTGCCGCGCACGTACGCGTGGCGGATGAGCGTCACGTCGAGCACGTGCTGCAGTCCCATGACGCCGGCGACGACTCCATCGTCTTCACAGGCCCAGAACACCACCCCGTCGTCGATCTCGTGCCTCAGCTTTTCGCGGGACATGTACGGCTCGGTCCAGCGATCCGCGGGGATAATGCCCTTGTACGCCTGGGCGCCGTCGTTGACGATGGTCCAGATCGTCTCGAAATCGCCCTCGTCGCAGCGTCGAATCATGAAACTCCGTGTTTTCCGTGGCGAGGACCGTCACGCGGCGCGCGTTAAGAAATCTCTGCGCCTGACGGTCATGAGGTGAATAATACCCCCCGGGACTCGGGACCAGGGGCTGGGGACTAGCGATCACGCATAGCGAGGGGCTTATGAATGCTCGACGTGACTTCCTGCGACAGGTGCTGCCGGTCGGCGCGCTGGGCGCCGTGGCACTCAACACGGACTGGCTCGAGCGGATCGTGTCGGCTGGCGCGGCCGTCGCCGATCGGACCGCCGCCGATGTCGCCTCAGACGAAGGCTACTGGCGCGACATCCAGCAGGCCTTCACGCTCGATCGGACCATCATCAACCTGAACAACGGGTATACGTGTCCCAGCCCGCGCGTGGTGCACGAGGCGCTGAAGCGATACCTCGACGTGTCGAACCAGGCACCGATCCATTTCATGTGGAATCAGCTCGAGCCCAACGTCGAGCAGGTGCGCAGGAAGCTCGCGGTTGAAGTGGGCTGCGATCCGGAGGAACTGGCCATCACGCGCAACGCCAGCGAGGGTCTGCAGATCTGTCAGCTCGGACTGGATCTGCACGCCGGCGATCACGTGGTGACGACCAACCAGGATTACGGCCGCATGCTCGACACCTGGGATCAGCGCGTGCGCCGCGACAAGATCGCGGTGACCAAGATCGCGTTCCCCGTACCGACCACCAACATCTCCGAGCTGACCGATCGCATCACCCAGGCGATCACGCCGAAGACGAAAGTGATCCACATCTGCCACATCACCAACCTGACGGGCCAGCTATTCCCCGTGCGCGATATCGCGCGGATGGCCCGATCACGCGGCATCCTCACCATCGTCGACGGCGCCCACGCCTTCGCGCACTTCCCGTTCAAGGTCTCCGATCTCGAATGCGACTTCTACGGCTGCTCGCTGCACAAGTGGCTGCTCGCGCCCGTAGGCACCGGCTTTCTCTACATGCGACGGGAGAACATCGCCAAGGTGTGGCCGCTCACGCCGGCGGCGGCCAGCAAGTCGGACAACATCCGCAAGTTCGAGGAGATCGGCACACACCCGGCGGCGAACCACAACGCCATCGCCGAAGCCCTCGCGTTCCATCAGGCGATCGGCGTCGAGCGTAAGGCCGCGCGCCTGCGTTATCTCAACGATCGCTGGGCGAAGCGCGTCGACAAGCTGCCGGGCGTCAAGATCCTGAACAGCCGCGAACCGAATCAGTCGTGGGGGTTGTTCAACGTGAGCCTCGAGCGCGTCGAGTCGCCGAAGGCGTACGAATTCCTCTGGTCGAAGTACCGCATCATCACCGCGGCGATCAAGCGAGACGACTACCAGGGTCTGCGCGTGACGCCCAACGTCTACACCACGCTCGAGGAAGTCGATACGTTCGCGGGCGCGATAGAGGATCTGCTCCGGAACGGCGCGCCGTCAACGGCAGCGTAGAAACGATCAGGCGGACACTACCGGTTTGGAAGACGCTATCGGCTACCGGCCAGCCGGATCAGTGATGGTCAGCACACGATACACGCTGATCTCGGCGTGCTTGTCCTCGCGCTGCCACGGATGTCTCGAGATCAGCTTCAGATCGGAGCGGCGATCCAGCTCCGTCACCAACTGCTCGTAGCGCGCACCGTACAGCCACTCGCCGTGGATCACGAGGTAGCGAACCCCGCGCGATCGGACCATGTTCATCGACGTGTCGTCGGGAAAACCGCGAACGGCGTTGACGATCTTCTGATACGACGGCGGAAAAAATCCGCTGTAGCCATTCACCAGGTACTGCCAGTGGAACGTCGAGTAGTAGAGGTACTCCGGATCTTCCATGGCGCCGGTCGGAAACTCGAAGACGACCGATGTCGGCCCGTGATCGGCGTCGCGCAGGAGATCCGCGTAGGCCTCTGGCGGATTCCGGGGCGCCGCCCAGAGCACCAGCGGCGTTGACGCATACTCGGCCAGCATCAGGACACCGATCGTCGTCAACACCGCGCGCCGCGCGGCAGCAGATCGCAGAAGCCGCGACAAGTGTGCCGCGCCGTATCCGGCAAGCACCGCGAGCGAGAAGCCGACCATCAGGCCCATCCGCGCGGGAATGCGCAGCGCCTTGAACGGCAGGAAGTAGTCGTACAGCCCGCGATAGATCACGCCGTTGAACCCGAGCGAGACGTCGAACGCGAGGATCAGCCCGAGAGCGTAGGCGAATTGCGGCGTTCGCAGAAAGCCGCGGCGCCGCGGCCAGAGCCCGACGATGGCCAGCGCGATCGCGACGAACCCCGGAAACAGGCGGCGTTCGGGATCCATGAAGCGCGCGAACGCTTTGCCGTACATCACGTTGACTTCGGGCGGCGCCAGGTAGTTCCACCACGTCGCGCTGTTCTGCGCCACCTCGGCGCGCCCGCGCTCGCCGACGACCTCGCGGGCGGCGAGATAAGCTCGGCCGACCGGAATCATCGTGACGACCACGATCGCCGCCGCAATGGCAAGCGGCACGAGCCGGCGCATCGAGAGTGTCCGCTCCGCGATCAGCATCGTGCCGCAGACGACGGCCATGTACGGAATGAGAAAGAGTCCGTAATACATGCACGACAGCATCTGACACGCCGTGCAGACGCCGAGCAACACACCGTCACGCGTGCGGCCGGTGTCGAGGAGCCGGTGAAAAGCCCACATCGCCAGAGGGATGAATTGCGTCTGCTGAAGCTGAAGGTGCGCGTAGTGATCGATCCGATACGGCGGGAACGCGAAGACGATGCCGGCGACAATCGCAGCGCCGGTGTTGCCGGTCAGCCGGCGCACCAGCAGGGCGACTCCTACACCAGACAGCGCAAAGCCTGACAGGAACACGAGGTTGTACACGAGAATCGGCGCCATGCCGAGCCAGTGCAGCGGGGCCGCGATCAGCCCCGGCACCAGCAGCGTCTCGGAGTAGGCCAGCGTGTTGCGTTCGGGGTAGAAGATGTTGGCGTCGAAGATGTGCGCCGGCGCAATGGGCAGCTGATGAGCGACCCACGCCAGCACCCACGTCACCATCAGCGGATCGCCGGGGTCGTGCACGCCGTCCGTCATGCGCAAGACCTGCGGAAAGGTCATGACCGCGGTCAAGGCGACGAAGAGGGCGAGCGTCAGCGCGAGGAACAGGCCCGTGCGTCCGCGCGGCGCCGGCGGCGCGCCGGCGTGGTCCGGCACGGACAGATCAGTGCTCACCGATCGGCCTGGAGGATCTCGAGCAGTTCTCCCAGCGCGAGGAGCTCCTCCTGGGCCGCGTGAATGATGGCGCGGCGCTCCTGGAGCGTCGGCTCCGACCAGTCTTCATTCTCGAGGCGCACGCGGCCGTCGGCGGCCACATCGACGACAACCGCGTCCATCGTGCCGACGTACAGCTTCATCAGACACCCGCGGCAGCCGACGCGCGTTCCGCATCGTCGACGCCGAGGACGATTGTCGCCGTCGGGCTGCCCTCCGAACCACCGCCGTACGCGTATTCGATATTGATCCCCGCGTCGCTGACCATCCGCAGAGCCGGCGCGAGCGAGCCCGGCGTGTTGGGGACCGCCGTCACGATGACACTGCGTTCGGTCACCTGGTGATGATGATCGCGAAGCACCGCCGCCGCGTGGACGTGGTTGTCGACAATGAGGCGCAAGGGGCCGCCCGTTTCCATGCCCATCGCCTGCACGTTCACACGCTCGTCGGACAGCAGACGGCAGACGCCTGCCAGCGCCCCCGGGCTATTGGGCAGGCGGAGAGAGAGCTCGATTCGAATCATGGAGGGGATGATTACACAGACAAGGACACCGGGGAAAGACAAGGACACGAAGGAAAGAACAAAGGGCACAAAGGAGAAGCCGCGCGGCCCTCCTCTGTGCCCTTTGTCTACCTTTGTGTCCTTCGCAGCGAGCGAAGCGAGTCGCTTACGCGAGGACCTTGATCACGACGCGACGGTTCTGCGCGCGGCCCGCCTTGGTCTTGTTCGGCGCAACCGGCTTCTCCATCCCGTAGCTGATCACGTTCATCTTGTGCAGCGGAATCTGGTACTGCTCGTAGAGATACCGCTTCACGGCGTCGGCGCGCTGGAGGCCGATGCGCTCGTTGGTGACCTTGTCGCCGACGTTGTCAGTGTGCCCCTCGATCTCGAGGTAGATGTTCTTGGGGTCCTGCTTCATCTGCGCGACCATCTCGTCGAGCTTCTGCTTGGCTTCGTCCGGCAGCGTCGTCTTGCCGAACTTGAAGTTGCCCTGGTCTTCGCTCAGGACCACTTCGTACACCAGCCGCTTGCTGGCCTTGTCGATCGCGTCGAACTTGCCGTTGGCCTCGGCGCCCACGGCGGTCGCCGCGTTCTTCGCCTGCGCGGCGGCGTCGTTGGCCGCCTGCGCCGACTGCGCGGCCGCCTGCGCCTTGGTATCGACCTCGGCGATCCGGCCTTCGTTCTTGCGGGTCCGCTCCTGCGTTTCCTCGATGGCGCGGCCCTGCGAGTCGACCTTCTCGTTCACTTCGCCGACGCTCGTGCGGACGTACTTCTTGGTGGCGCAAGCGGTGGAACCGCCTACGGCCAACACGACAATGGGCACCGCGATGAAGAATTTCCGGAACATGACGATCCTCCTAATGCGCTGTAGGGCGTGATTGCCCCGCGATATATCCACTCCGGGCCCGAACAACCAGGTCCTTGTTACGCGCGCGGACCACGAGCGGATGCCAGCCCGGCTTGCCGCTCGATTCGAATGCAATCAGATACTGATGTCGCAGCTCGTCGATGATCTGCCGCGCGGCGATGCTGCGCTGGCTGATGGTGCTGGCGACGACGACGTGCCCGCCGGTCCACGCGGCCAGATTGGCCAGGGGTCCGGCGAACGCCGCACTCTCGACAGAGTGCGTGGAGTTCTCGGCCGACGGGTTGTCTATCGACGGAACGATGCCGAAGATGTAGACCGGCACGTCGATGGCGCTCGCGATCGCCGACACGTCTTCGGGTTTGAGCCGGCTCGCGTTGTCGTTACCGTCGGTCAGCACGACCACCGCGCGTCGCCGGCCCTCGCGCTCGCCAACGCGGCGCGCCGTCAGCGCGATCGCATCGTGCAGCGACGTCGCGCCGAAGGGCACGACGCTCGTCAACGAGTCAGGCAACGTATGGAGTCCGGTCGTGAAAGGCGCGCGCTCGTCGAGATGCGTGTCGAAGGTGAAGACCGCCGCTTCGTCGTTGTAGCCGTTCAGCCAACTAAGCAGGTGCGTCGCTGCCTCTCGCGCGTACGGCATGTGCCCTTCCATGCTGCCGCTCACGTCGAAGAGAACGGCGACGCTGACGCCGGCCAGATCGTTCTGCAGGTCGCTGATGGGCCGCGTCTGCCCGTTGTCCAGCACCTCGAAATCTCGCTTCGTCAGGTCCTGGACAAAGCGGCCTTTGGAATCGCGCACCACTGCCGCGATCCGGACCATGTCGATGCTCGACTTGAAGGCTGCAACCGGAGGAGTCTGTTCCTGAGCCCCGGCACCGCCGTTGCCGGCAACCAGTCCCAGGATGAGCCCGCCAGTGATGAGTCTGCCCCACGCCATCGCTCGTGGTTAGTGCGAGACCCTTGCCATGTACTCAAACTGTTCTATATGTTGATCTTAGGTTAATCGACCGGCTCTCCAGCCGTGGCTGAATGGCCATTTGACAGCGTAATAATTACCCGAATCTACACTCGACGGTACGCGTACGGTAGCGGGATGACCATCAGGGAAGGACCGAGTAAAATCGCGCGGTGACGATCGCCAAGGCTCATGCCCCCATCCCAACTGCACCGCGAGTCCACCGCTTCACATATGCGATCCGTAACATCGTCGCGGAGGCCCTGAAAGTCGAGGCCGCCGGCACCCGGGTCCGATATCTCAACATCGGCGATCCGATCGCGTTCGGGTTCAAAACGCCGCCGCACCTCATCGCCGCGGTCGAGCAGGCCATGCGGGACGGCCACAACAACTACGGGCCGTCGGCGGGAATCCCGGTCGCGCGCGAAGCCGTGGCGACCGAGTACACGCGGAACGGTTTTCCGATCGCCGCGGATCGCGTCTTCATCACGGCCGGCACGTCGGAAGGCATCGAGCTCGCCCTTGGCGCCGTGGTCGATGCGGGCGGCGAAGTGCTCGTACCGATGCCGACCTACCCGCTGTACACCGCGGTGCTGGCGAAACTTGACGCGAAGGCGAAGTACTACAGGCTCGAGCCGTCGCAGGGCTGGATGCCCGATCTCGATCACCTGGAGAGGCTGGTGACGCCCTCCACGCGAGCGCTGGTGATCATCGACCCCAACAACCCGACCGGCGCCGTCTATTCGACCGAGACGCGGCGCGCGCTGCTCAACTTCGCGGATCGCCACGGCCTCCTGATTCTCGCCGACGAGGTGTACGGCGACCTCGGCTTCGACGGCCCGGTCGAGCCTTACGGCAAGCTGGATCCCGACGCGCCGATCATTTCGTTCTCGAGCCTCTCGAAGGCGTACCTGGCCCCCGGCTGGCGCACGGGCTGGATGGCCTGCAGCAGCTCGCCGCGATTGGACGATGTCGTGGCCGCGGTCAGGAAGCTGGCGGACGGACGTCTCTGCAGCACTGTGCCGATGCAATACGCGATTGCGGGCGCCCTGTCCGGCGACCGGTCCCATCAGCCGGAATTCCGGCGGGCGTTGAAGGCGCGCGCCGACCTCACCATGTCGCGCCTGTGCGCGATGCCGGGCGTCACCTGCGTCGAGCCGACCGCCGCGTTCTACGCCATGCCGCGGATTGCGCTGCCGCCGGGGCGCACCGACGAGGATTACGTCAAGGCGCTCCTGCACGCCACGGGCGTGCTGTGCGTGTACGGATCGGGGTTCGGCCTCCCGGCGGAAGAAGGATTCCTGCGGATCGTCTTCCTCGCTCCCCTGGACGAGCTGTCGGAAATCTACGATCTGATGGCGGCGTTCACGGCGGAGTACATCGGCTGAGATTGCAGATTTCAGAATTCAGTTTTCAGATTGATGTCGGATTGATTGTGGATTTCAGAGCATACTGAAATCTGAAATGAAATCTGCAATCTGAACTCTGCAATCTGAAATTCCTGATGGCCCCTGACCGCGAGTTCACGCGCCGGATGCTCCAGACGGTCACCACGGTGGTCGGCGCCGTGCTGCTGGTTGCACTCCTGTGGGCGGCGCGCGACGCGCTGATGCTCGTCTATGTCAGCGCGTTGATTGCGATGGGCATGTCGCCGCTCGTGAAACTGATCGAGCGGCCGCCGAAGGCCGGCGCCCGCCGTGTTCCGCGTTGGCTGGCGATTCTCGCGATCTACCTGGTCGTCGTCTCCGGATTTGTCTTCGTCGGACTGCTGGTCATCCCGCCGCTCGTCTCACAGGCAGCGTCCTTGTGGGCGAAGCTGCCGGACGAGTTCAACCGCCTGCAGCACTTCCTGATCGAACACGGCCTGATGGCGCACGAGGTGACGCTCGAGCAAGCGGTGCAGAACGCGCCGAGCGGCTCGAGCAGCAACGCGGTCGGCACGGTGCTCGTCGCGATCTCCAACGTGATCGGCGGGATCTTCGGACTGATCACGATCTTGATTCTCACCTTCTACCTGCTGCTCGAAGCGGGCTCGATGTTCGAGTATCTCGTCCGGTTCGTGCCGCTTGGCCGGCGCGGCGACGTCGCTCTTGCCGCGCGGCAGGGCGTCTCGAAGGTCAGCGCGTGGCTGCGCGCGCAATTCATTCTCGCCGGCGTCATGGGGACGTTTGCCGCCGTCGGCCTCGGCCTGATGAACGTGCCGTACTTCTACGTGATCGCGCTCATCGCGGCCGTCGGCGAGACGATTCCGGTTGTCGGACCCATCATCGGCGGGCTCGCCGCGGTCGCGGTGGCGATCACCGTCTCACCGAAGCTCGCGCTCATGGTCGGCCTCTACTTCCTGGTGCTGCACCAGCTCGAAGCGAACATTCTCGTGCCGAAGATCATGGAGCGCAGCGTCGGCGTCAGCCCGGTCGCCGTCATGATCGCGCTGCTCATCGGCGGATCGCTGATGGGGATCGTCGGGGCCATTCTCGCCGTGCCGACCGCGGCGCTCCTGTCCGTGATCATCGAAGAGCTCGCCGCGGAGCACGACGCGCGGCTTCACCGCATCAAGTAGCGATCGAACCAGGCGAGGAGCCGCTCCTCGATGTCGCGCTGGTGTTCCGGCTTCGCGATCGCGTGGCCTTCCTCCGGATAGATCACGAGCTCGGTGGGCACGTTGAGCGCCTTCAACGCGTGCCAGAACTCGTACCCCTGTGGTGTCGGCACTTCGGAATCGCGGTCGCCGTGCAGCACCAGCGTCGGCGTCTTGACCTTCTTGATGAACGTGATCGGCGACGAGCGCGAGTAGGCCTCCGGCTTCTCGTAGACCGATGCGCCGAAGAACGGAAGCATCCAGGTGTCGATCCGGTTCTGACCGTAGTAGCTCTGCCAGTTGGCGATGCCCGCGCCTGCCACCGCCGCCTTGAACCGCGTCGTCTGCGTGACCGCCCACATGGTCATGTAGCCGCCGTAGCTCCAGCCGATGATGCCGGTGCGATTGGGATCGATCGGCGCCGCCTTGACGGCCGCGTCGACGCCCGCCTCGATATCGCGCATGTCGCCGTAGCCGAAGTCGTTGATGTTCGCCTGCGTGAAGCCCTCGCCGTTGCCGTAGCTGCCGCGGGGATTCGGCAGGAGCACGAAATAACCGTTGGCCGGAAGCACGGCGTTCCAGCGCGTCGGCCAGACCGGAAAATTGGCCGCGGAAGGACCGCCGTGCATGGAGACCACGAGCGGATACTTCTTCGACGGATCGAAGTTCGCCGGATACATCAACCAGCCCTGCACGCGATATTTGTCGCTCGTCCAGTGCAGGCTCTTCACGTCACCCCAGAGCGGTTTGATCGACGCATTGATGTTCGATTGCGCGGTCCATGCGCCAATGGGTCCCGCATAGACCTCAGGTGCCTGCTGGAACGATTGCACCGCGGCGGCCGCTGCGTCTGCGTGCGACGCGATGGACGCGAGCGTCGCCTGTTTCTCCGGCGCCGACCACACCTTCGTCCGCGGTCCGCCGGCTGCGTCGACGGTGACGAACGCCGACATACCGTCCACGTACTCGTGGAAGACGAGGCGGCCGTCAGAACGCCACGCGAGCGTTCGCGCCGAACCCTCCAGGTTCGGCGTCACATTCTTCGCTTCGCCGGCCTCGAGCGGCCTGCCCTGAGCCTGTCGAACAGGAACGACGTACACGTCGCCGCCTGTCTGACCTTCGTCGCTCATGATGCCGTGAATGACGGCGATCGATCGGCCGTCGGGCGACCATCGGGGGCCCGCCAGCTGGAACGGCGGCTTCCAGACGGAGGTTGTTGCACCGGTGTCGGCCTGCACGACGTAGAGTTGCGCGATCCAGTAGTTGTTCGTCCCCGATCCTTCGACGGCTTCCGCCGCGAAGGCTTTTCCGTCAGGCGACCAGTCGTAGTCGTAGACGTACATGTTGGCCGGGCTGACTTCGCGCAGCGTGCCGTTTGCCAGATCGACAAGGGCGATCCGCTGCTCCTCCACAACGTCGCCCACGACGCCCGCGTCGGGTTTGTAAGCGACGAGCGCGCCGGTGCCCTGCGTGGATCCGGCGACGAAGAGGATCGACAACTGCTTGCCATCCGGCGACCAGTGCGGCTGCGCGAGCTGCCCCTTCACGTTCGTGACGCGCCGGGCTGGAACGCTGCCATCGAGATCGATCACGTAGATCTGCTGCTGACCCGGGCTGCCGCTGTCGGAAAGAAACGCGAGCGTGTGGCCGTCCGCCGCCCATGCCACGCCGTCTTCCTGGTGGGCGCTCCCGTCGCTCGATGCGCTCACGTGACGGACGTCGGTTGCCGGCGCGCCGATCGTGCGCACCTGGATCGCCGTCGTCTGGGCGCCGGCCGACACGTCCTCCACCCAGGCGACGCGGCGGCCGTCCGGAGAGATCGCGGTCTCGTGAATCGCACGAACGCGGTCCAACGTGTCCAGCAATCCACCAATCGATCGGGCCGGCGCCTGAGACGCTCGAAGGCCGGCAGGCGAGGCGGAGGCCATCAAGGTGACGATGGCGATTGACAGGCCGAACATGCGAAGGCTCATGCGATCACTATAATCGGCAACCGTGATTGATGAACGGCGTCTCGCCCCGGAAGGCCGGCGCGGTGCGATCCGTTCAGGCGCGGCGCTCCTGTTCTTTGTCGCGGTCACGATCGTCATGACCTGGCCGCTCGCGGCCGGCCTGTCGCGCGATTTACCCGGCGACTTCGGCGATCCGCTGTTCACGTCGTGGGTACTTTCGTGGGATGCGACGCATCTGGGCCGCGGCTGGTGGAGCGCGAACATCTTCGCGCCGCACCCCCTCACACTCGCGTACTCGGAGCACTTTCTGCCGCAGGCAATCCAGATCCTGCCGGTGTACGCCGTCACCGGGAACGCGATCCTCTGCTACAACCTGCTGTTTCTTTCCACGTTCGCGTTGTCTGGTCTCGGGATGTTCCTTCTCGGCGTCGAGTTGACCGAGAGCACGGCCGCCGGAGTCGTGGCAGGGCTCGCCTTCGCGTTCGCGCCTTACCGCATCGCGAACATCCCTCACCTTCACGTGCTCTCCGCGGCGTGGATGCCGATTGTGCTCTTGGGCCTGCACCGGCACTACGCGACCGGGCGCACCGCTCCGTTGATCGGCGCGGCGGTCGCGTGGCTGGTGCAGAACCTGTCGTCCGGCTACTACTTCCTCTTCTTCACACCGATCGTGATCCTGTACATGGCCTGGGAGATCACGCGGCGCGGATTGTGGAACAACTCACGGATGCTTGTTCGAGCGGGCGCGGCGATTGGCATCGTGCTCGCGGCGACCGTCCCCTTCCTGCTGCCGTACGTCGAGCTGCGCCGGCTCGGATTCAGCGCGCGGTCACTCGCGGAAACGCGCCGGTTTTCCGCTGACGTGTACGCGTACTTCACGGCAGATCCCAACCTGCGGCTGTGGGGATCGTTCGCGCAGGCGTGGCCGAAATCCGAGGGGCTGCTCTTTCCGGGTCTGACGATCGTCGTCCTCGCCGCGATTGGGGTTGGACACTCTTTTTCTCTGCGGTCTCGGCGTGTTCTGCGGTTCCTTCTGATCGTGGCAGCGGCGGCCGTCATCATCGCGCTGCTCCTCGGATTCTCGATCCGGCTGCCCGGCATCAAGATCACGAGCCTCTCGCGCGTGCTGATCGTGTACGTCGCCGCATGTGCCGCCGTGATAGCGGGATCGAAGAGCTTTCGGGAAACCGCGAGGCGATGGCTGTTGTCTCCCGCCGGCCTGTTCAGCGCGATCGTGTTGTTCTCGATCGTGATGTCCTTCGGCCCCGACATTCGCGCGAAGGGACGCGTGGTGGCGTCGCCCAACATCTACACGGTTTTCTTCGACTTCGCGCCCGGCTTCGACGGTGTCCGTGTGCCCGCGCGGTACGCCACGATCGGCACGCTGGGACTGGCGGCGCTGGCGGCGCTGGGCATCGGCGCGATCGATCGTCGTCGGCGTGGAGCCGTCAGCGTGGCCGCGGGGACGCTCATCCTGCTCGAAGCGATCGCCGTCCCGATTCCAATCAATCAGAATTCCACGCTGTACTCGCAGCCGGGCCTCGCGCCGCTGCCGGCATCGATTGCCATGGGCCCGGCGACGCCGGAGGTGTATGGGTTCGTGGCGACGCTGCCGGCGTCGGCGGTTCTCATCGAGCTCCCTCTGGGCGAGCCCGCGTTCGACGTCCGGTACATGTTCTACTCGACGCGCCACTGGAGGAGGCTCGTCAACGGCTACAGCGGCGGCGCACCCCAGGACTACGGGGCGCTGACCGAATCGCTGAAGGACGTCGCCACACGGCCCGACCGCGCCTGGGAGACGGTCCTGCAATCCACCGCCACGCACGCCATCGTCCACGAGGCGTCGTATGCGAACGACGGCGGCCGACGGCTGAGCGACTGGTTGCGCAGCCGCGGCGCGCGCGAGGTCGCGGCGTTTGGCTCAGATAAGGTCTTCGCACTGCCGGGGCGCTGAAACGCTCGGCTAAAGCCTTCGCGCTCCTGGTTCGTGTTCGCTCGGCTCAGGCCTTCACGCTACTGGGTCGTGTTCGCTCGGCTAAAGCCTTCGCGCTCGTGGGCTGTGTTCGCTCGGCTAAAGCCTTCGCGCTACATCGAAGTTGAAGCGCCGTGCCGTTCGATGTAGGGCGAAGGCTTTAGCCGAGCCTGAACTTAGCGGAGCGCGAAGGCTTTAGCCGAGCGGCACCGTCGGCACCGTTCTTGATCTTCGATCTCTCAGGAGAGGCGCGAAGGTCCGAAGTCCGCTGTCGCGGAACCTTCTCGCAGACAACCGATGGCAGGTTTGGTCAGGCAGTGGGAGCAGCCAAAGAGTCGCTTCGGCGACCTCGTGGTCGTCGGCTTCCTGCTGATGCAGTGCCTGGACGCGGTCTTCACGTATGTGGGCGTCGCCCAGTGGGGACCCAGCATCGAAGCGAATCCGCTCATCAGCTCCGCCATGTCACTCGCTGGCGTCGCCGGCGCCCTGGGCGTCGCAAAAGGGGTGGCGATCGGATTCGGCATCCTGCTCCACCTGCGGCGGGTCCACACTCTGGTCGCGGTGCTGACGGCCGTCTACTTCGCCCTGGCGATTCTCCCCTGGACGACTTTGTTCTTCTTCACGAGTCCTTAGTCCCCGCGGATTGCTCAGAATCGCAGGCCGGCGAACTCCTGGTCTTATACTGATGTTCGCCTGGGGCGAGACATTTAGAACCTGCGCCAGAGCTTTCGACGAAGGACTAACGGCCACTTATGCGGACCGATCCGCTCGATTACCTTTCTCGCGACCTCGACGCGCTCAAGCAGCAGGGGCTCTACCGTCACCTTCGCATTCTCGATGGTGAGCAGAGCCACAAGAGCACGTTCGATCACCAACAGGTCGTCAACCTCTCCTCGAACAACTATCTCGGGCTCACGACCCATCCGAAACTCCGCGAGAAGGCGCTGGAGGCGGTGCGCCAGCTCGGCGTCGGCTCGGGCTCGGTCCGTTCGATTGCGGGCACCATGGACATCCACATGGAGCTCGAGAGGCGCCTGGCGGCGTTCAAGAAGACCGAAGCGGTTGTCGTGTTCCAAAGCGGCTTCGCCGCGAACGCGGGAACCGTCGCTGCCGTCCTATCAAAGGATGATGTGGTGATCTCCGACGAGCTCAACCACGCGAGCATCATCGACGGATCCCGGTTGAGCCGGGCGGCGATCAAGGTGTTTCCCCACAAGGATGTGGAGGCGGCGCGGAAGATCGTCAAGGAACTGCCAGCCGGTCAGCGCAAGCTGCTCATCACCGACGGCGTGTTCAGCATGGACGGCGATCTGGGTTCGCTGCCCGACCTCTGCGCGCTGGCGGAAGAATATGGCTGCATCATGATGGTCGACGATGCGCATGCGAGCGGCGTGTTCGGGGCCAACGGCAGGGGAACGATCGACCACTTCGGCATGCACGGCCGCGTGGACATCCAGGTCGGCACGCTCTCGAAGGCGATCGGCGCGCTCGGCGGCTACGTAGCAGGCAGCAAAGCGCTGATCGAGTTTCTGTACCATCGCGCGCGGCCTTTT
>DASSGK010000398.1:0-2451 GCA_035693505.1 Vicinamibacterales bacterium | reverse complement strand
GGGATCCGCCGAGTTCCACGCTGTGGGTAGCAGACCGATCGGCGGGCGCGATGCCGTTCGTGTTCTACCGCGGGCCGATGTTCCCGGAGTTGAGCGGGCGGCTCGTGACGGCGAGCACGATCTTCCAGGACGCCGCGGGATCGGGGATCAGCCGCGTCGCCGTCGGCCCTGACGGCGCGCTGTACTACTTGACCGCGCGCGGCGCTGGACGAGTCGCGCCGGATCGCGCGCCGTAAGCCTTTGCCTCGCCGGTTCGGGCGTTGGTGACCACGAACGAACCATCCGCCCTGGCGCTCACCTTCAACCAGAATGCCGTCGACTCGTCGAGGTTCGCGACGCGGTCGTCGTTGAAGAAGCGCGGGCCCGGCGGCAGCGATCGGTGCAGCTGCCACGCATCCTCGAGGCCGCGCGACTGGTGCAACGCCGCGAGAACCTCCGCCGAGCCGCCCTTCGACTTGCCGTTGTTGAGAATCGCGACCCGTGGCGCGAACGCGGCAAAGGTCGCCGGATCCGCCGCATCCGGTCCGCCGTGATGCGCGACCAGATACAGATCGGTCGGCCCAATCAGATTCACGGGACAAGCGAGCGCGAACAGCGGTTCGCCGGTCAGATCGCCCACGTCCAGGAACGTGAAACGTCCGTACTTCAATCGAATGCCGGTCGAGCGCGGATTCTCCGACGGCTCCTGCGCGGCCGGCGCTGACGCAGCGCAGGCGGAATTCGCCGCGCCGGCGCCATCCAACGGTTTCTTCAGGGTCGCACCGGCGGCGCTGACGACCACGGTTTCCACGCCGTTCAGTGGGATCCGGTCGCCCGGCTTCGGCGACAGGTGGGAGCCCTTGGCCCGCGCGCGCGAATAGGCCTCGAATGCGGCCGCCGTCCCCGGCACCCTTTCATCCGCCTGCGGTCCCGGCGCATCGTGATCCACGAACGTGCGAATGGGGATCAGCTGCGCCAGTTCCGGGACGGCACCGTCGTGGTCGGCGTGAAAGTGCGTGAGCAGCAGATAGTCGATTCGAGTGACGCCGGCCGCGCGGGCGGCTGCGAGAATCCGGTTCGCATCCCGCGCCTTGGCCGGATCGCCGGGAACGGACACGAACGTGCCGGTGCTGGGAAATCCGGTGTCGATCAGCAGTGTTTCGCCCGCAGGCGTCACCACGAGCGTGGACTGCCCGCCTTCGACGTCGATGAAATAGATGTCGAGGGTCTTCTCCTGGGCCGAAGCGAGACACGGCACGAGCCAGACCATCACGACGAGCCACCAGCCAACCTTTTTCACCGTTCCCCCTCGTGAGATGCTTGATGCGGCATGCGCATCGGCCTTGTCGTCACCGGCGGCTTCGACCGTTCCGCTAGGGAGCGCGTGACGCCGAGCCTGCTCTGGCTCGTCGAGCGTCTCGCCCGCCGCCACGACGTGCACGTGTTCGTCCTTCATTATTACCCCGAACCCTGCAGCTATCCGCTGCTCGGCGCGACCGTGCACGACATCGGGCGCGTCGAAGCTCCTCGCGGCCTCGGGCGCGGACGTCAACGCCGTCGACTAGCCGCGGCCATCGCGATGCATGGCCCGATCGATCTGATCCACGCATATCAGGGCATGCCCTCCAGCGTCGCCGCGCCGATCGCCCGTCGCCTCGGAGTCCCGCTGGTCGTGACGCTGGACAGCGGCGAGTTGACCGCGCTCGATGACATCGCGTACGGGCTTCAGCGGCGATGGTTCGACCGGCGAAGCGTCGCCCTCGCCGTCCGATCCGCCGCTCGCGTCACCGTAGCAACGGCCTACATGGAAAAGCGCCTTCAGGACGCGGCGCCGGACGTGCGAGCAGAGGTCGTCGCGTTTGGAGTCGATGCGCGCGCGTTTTCCCCCGTCGTACGGGTGAGTGGTCCACCGTGGCGGCTGCTGCGCGTCGCCAGCATCAACGCGGTGAAGGACTATCCAACGCTGCTGCGGGCGGTCGCTCACCTCGCAGGCTGCGGCCTCGATATTCACCTCGACGTCGTTGGCGACGACACGATGGGCGGCGTGGCGCAAGCGATGACGCAGGAGCTCGGCCTGTCGTCACGTGTGACGTTCCACGGCTTTCAGCCGACCGATCGCCTGATGGACTTTTTCGGAAGGGCGCACTTGCACGTGGTCTCGTCCCGTCACGAGGCGGCCGGGGTCGTGGTGCTCGAGGCCGCGGCGACGGGACTACCGACGGTCGGCACCGCGGTCGGCCACATCGCGGACTGGCAAGGCGATCGCGCTGTCGCCGTTCCGACACAGGATCCCATCGCGCTCGGCGGTGCGATCGCCGACCTGCTGCACGATCGCGAAAAACGCGAGCGCATCGCCACGAGCGCCCGCGAGTGGACGCTCGCGCACGACGCCGATTGGACCGCCGGACGGTTTCACCGGATCTATGAATCTATCGCACGCGTTCAGCGTTCATAGTTCATGGTTCAGCGTTC
>DASSGK010000397.1:0-13724 GCA_035693505.1 Vicinamibacterales bacterium | reverse complement strand
TCTCCGGGAGTTTGACGCCACCGTCTCGCGAGTCGATCGCCGCGACGATCGCGTGCTGATCACGCTCGACCGCACGGCGTTCTATCCGACGTCCGGCGGCCAGCCGTTCGACACCGGACGTCTCGGCTCGATGCGCGTCGTCGACGTCGTCGACGAGGAGGACGGATCGATCGCACACGTCGTCGAACCCCGAACTCCGAACCCGGAACCCGGAACGAACCCTGAACCCGGAACCCTGAACCCGGAACCCGGTACATCCGTGCACGGCGAAATCGACTGGACACGCCGGTTCGACCACATGCAGCAGCACTCCGGCCAGCATGTCCTCTCGGCGGCCTTCGACAAACTGTTCGGCGTGCGGACCGTCAGCTTTCACCTGGGCGCCGCCGTGTCGACGATCGATCTCGCTCGCGAAATGTCCGAGGCGGAAATCGCCGCCGCCGAGACGGAGGCCAATCGCATCGTCTGGGAAGATCGGCCGGTGACGATCCGCTTCGCCGACGCGGAGGAAGCCGCGCGGCTGCCGCTCCGAAAGGAGTCGGTGAGGGGCGGCACGCTCCGGCTGATCGACGTCGAGGGATTCGATCTGTCGGCCTGCGGCGGCACTCATGTCGCGCGAACTGGCGGCATCGGACTCATCGCCGTCGCCTCTTGGGAGCGTTTCAAGGGCGGACAGCGGCTCGAGTTTCTCTGCGGCGGCCGCGCGCTCGGCGGTTATCGATTGTTCCGCGACGCCATGAGCGCGAGCGTTCGGCTCCTGTCGGTCCTGCCGGCGGAGCTCGCGGGCGCCATCGAACGATTGCAGGCGGATGCGCGCGATCAGAAGCGGGCGATGACCGGTTTGCAGTCCGAGTTGGCGAGGTATCGGGCCGAGGAGCTCGCCGCGAACGCCGAAGAGATCACGCTGAAATCGGGAAGCGCCGACGCGCGCCGCTGCCTTCTCGTCGCCCGAGGGCAGGACGCGGACGCGAACGGGTTGAAAAGCCTGGCAGCGGCCATTACCGCCAAACCGGGTTTCCTCGTCGCCCTCGTGTCTGCATCGACGCCGGCGCTGGTCGTCATTGCGCGATCATCGGATGTTGACGTCTCAGCTCAGCAGTTATTGGCGAAGTTGATGGCGCAGTTCGGCGGTCGTGGCGGCGGAAGACCGGAGATGTCGCAGGGCGGGGGGCTTTCAGCGACGTCGAATGCGATTATCGACGCGGTCCGCACTTACATCTAATTACAGATCCGACTCAGCAGTTACAGTTTCGTCGGCTCAGCAGTAAGTACTGCTCAGTTTTGCCTAGTAAATAAGCCAGCTGAGCGGTGGCACTTCACTTGCCACTGTCGGGCTGGCGAATCCGCCGCAGCGGCCTCGCTCACTTTTTCCGAATCACAACTGGAGCAAAGTCATGCGGTTTCCATCGCCGTTCTCGGCCGTGGTGTGTGTAGCCGTCGGTCTGTTGGCGGGAACGGCGTCGGCAAACGCTGCAACGATTGCGGTGCCGCCTGGAGGCGACCTGCAAGCGGCGCTGAACGCGGCCCAACCCGGCGACGTCATCACTCTGGCGGCCGGCGCGACTTACGTCGGCAACTTCGTCCTGCCCAACAAAGGCGCTCTCAACGACTACATCACCATCCGGTCGTCGGCATCCGACGACGTGTTGCCGCCCGCGGGGGTTCGCATCACGCCGGCCAGCGCGCAGTGGCTTCCGAAAATCCGATCGTCGAACAGCATGTCATCGCTTCGCACGGCGACCGCGGCGAACCACTGGAAGCTCGTGGCGCTCGAGTTTCTGGCGAATCAAGGTGGATACGGCGATGTCATCACGCTCGGCGCCGCCGACTCGACGCAGACGCAGCTGTCGCAAGTGCCGTACGCACTGGTCTTGGATCGCGTGTACGTGCATGGCGATCCGGCGCTCGGACAGAAGCGCGGCATCGCGCTGCACAGCCGCGACACCACGCTGATCAATTCGTACGTGTCGGAGTGCAAGGCCATCGGCCAGGATTCCCAGGCGCTGAGCGGCTACAACGGGCCGGGCAATTACCTGATCGAGAACAACTACTTCGAAGGCGCCACCGAGAACGTGCTGTTCGGCGGCGCCGATCCGACGATTCCGAACCTCGTGACATCCAACATCACGTTCCGCCGCAACTTCCTGAGCAAGCCGTTGGCCTGGCGCGACGCGATTGTTGCGACACCGGTGGCCGTCACAGCCACGCCGGTGCCGGCCGGAGGATCGCTGGCGCCCGGAACGTATTTCTACAAAGTGGTGGCGCGTGTGACCGCCGGCCAGGGCAACAAGGCGATGTCTGCGCCGTCGATTGAAGCGTCCGCGTCGATCGCCGCGGCCGCAGGCGGCATCACGATCTCATGGACGCCTGTGGCCGGCGCCGAGGACTACCTCGTGTACGGACGTGCGCAGGGAGCGGAGAACGTGTACTGGAAAACCGTGAATCCGTACCTGACCGACACGGGAACGGCGGGCACGTCAGGAACGCCGGGGAAGGGGACGAAATGGGCCGTCAAGAACACCCTCGAGTTCAAGAACGCCCAGGACGTGCTGATTGAGGGCAACGTGTTCGAGAACATCTGGGTGGCCGATCAGACCGGCTACCCGCTGGTCATCACACCGCGCAACCAGAACGGTCACGCGCCGTGGGTCGTCACTCAGCGCATCACGGTTCAGTACAACCTGGTTCGTCACGCCGCCGGCGGCGTGAACATCCTGGGGACCGACGACATCTCGACGAGCCAGCGCACGAACAACGTGACGGTGAAGCAGAACGTGTTCGACGATCTCACGGCCGCAACCTGGGGCGCGGGGTCCAGGCCGTTCATGATCGGCGACGGTCCGGATCTCGTGACGGTGGATCACAACACGATCATCTCGACGGACACGAGCGTGGTCTGGCTCTATGGCGGGACCGCGACAGCGCCGATTCCGCTGACGAACGTTGCGCTGACCAACAATCTCGCCACGCACAACACATATGGGATCGCCGGCTCGAGCTTCGGCTACGGGCTGACCGCGATCAACGCCTATCTGCCAGGAGGCATCGTGGCCGGCAACGTTCTGGCCGGCGGGACGGCGTCACGCTATCCGGGCGGTAATTTCTTTCCGACGGTGACCGCGTGGCGTGCCGGCTTCGTCGACTTCGCCGGCGGCGATTACCGGCTCGGGCCATCCAGTCCTTACAAGAACGCCGCGACCGACGGCACCGACATCGGCGCCGACATCGTCCGCGTCAACGCCGAAATCGCGAATGCGCTTTCCGGCGACGACCGCGTGCCGTACGGACAGGGACAGCTGCAGATCACGCCGACCAATTTGCCGGATGGCATGCTCGGTCAGTACTACGCGCAGACGCTGACGTGCACCGGCGGTTCGGCGACCTGCGCGTGGCAGGTCGTCAACAGTGCGCTGCCCGCAGGCGTCAGCTTCGACGCCGTCGCCGGCGCGGTGCTCGGGATGCCAACGAGCATCCAGACCGGGACGCTGACCGTGCTGGCGTACGATCCCGCATGGCCGGCCAATACCGCCACCGCCACGCTGCCGCTGACGATCGCGCCGCCGCCGCTTCAAGTGTCGATGCCTGCAGCACCGCCTGCGCAGGTCGGCGCGGTGTTTCAGATGACGCCGTCGGTCACGGGCGCGCTCGGGTCGGTTACCTGGTCGATCGTGTCTGGCGCGCTGCCTGCCGGTCTCACGCTCGACCCCTTCTCCGGCGCCATTACCGGCGTTCCGACCGCCTGGGGTCCGACGACCGCACTCGTGCAGGCGCAGGATTCGTGGCAAGCCGATAGGACGGACGCTAAGCCGGTCACGATCGCGGTTGCGCCGGCGCCGATCACGATTTCGGCGGCGTCTCCGGTGTGCACGAACGCCGGCAGACCGTTCTCCGCCGCGCTCAGCGCGTCGGGCGGCACAGGGACGTTCGTGTGGTCCCTGGGCGGCGGCGCTCTCCCGGCCGGGGTCGCGCTCGCGCAGGACGGCACGCTCTCGGGCACCGTCAATTCCGCAGGCAGCTACACGTTCGGCGTCATGGCCTCCGACGCCATCTGGCCGGGAAACGCGGCGTCGGTCAACATGACGCTTTCTGTCACCGCCAACGAAGTCGTCCTCTACGCGTCGGACGCGTCGGTGGTGAGCGGTACGTGGTCACTCGTGGCCGATGCGACCGCTGCGGCCGGCGCCCGGTTGTGGAATCCCGATCGTGGCGCGGCGAAGGTGAGCGCCGCGCTGGCGGCGCCGGTGAACTACTTCGAGATCACGTTCAACGCGCAGGCGGGCACTCCCTATCACTTGTGGATGCGCGGCAAGGCGGACAAGAACAACTGGGCGAACGATTCGGTCTACGTTCAGTTTTCCGGGGCCGTTGATTCGCGAGGCGCGTCGTTGTATCGCATCGGCACGACCGCGGGCGCGTCGCTGAGCATCGAGGAAGGGACCAACGCCGGCCTCGCCGGCTGGGGCTGGAACGACAATTCGTACGGCGGGTTCGCCGAGCCGCTGTACTTCGCGACATCAGGTCCGCAGACGATTCGCGTCCAGGTTCGCGAAGACGGCCTGTCGCTCGATCAGATCGTGCTCAGCTCCAGCGTGTATTTCACGAAGGCCCCGGGCGCGCTGAAGAACGACACGACGATCGTCCCGCGGTGACGGCTTCCGGTAGTGTCCGGCTTTAGCCGGACCTTGCACGGTCCGCCTGAAGGCGGACACTACCGAGCAACCCATTACCGCGTAGAGGGAGGCACGCAGCTGGCGCTGTCGGGTCCCTTCTGCGCGCGCTCGATCGCATCGATGTCGGCTCCGGGATCCTTTCCATCACTAGAGGTTCCTGCGAAGCGGCTCGACGAGGAGAGCTTGAACGTTCCACTCTGAAACCCCAGCGCCTCCCACCCCGGCACGACGGTGGTGTCCTTCGAGTACCGCGACTTCAGCGCAGCATCGGCGATCGACTGCTTCGTCGCGGCCGACGTGTTGACAAGGACGTTCTGGCTGAAGGTCGCCGGCGCGAAGTTTCTCGTGAGCGTCGCGAGCCCTTCGTTTGCTCCGGCGCCGATGCCGTACAGCCGGCGCTCGACGATGTTGTAGGAGAAGACGAGGTTCGGGTTCACGTCGGCAGCGTTCTGAGCATCGAGGATGCCGTTCGGGTTGCTCGTCGACGTAACGTGCGTGATCTCGACATCGGACACGCCGTTGGTCACGCGAAAGAGCTTGCCGCCGGTTCCCCAGTCGGCCGCCCCGATGTTCTCGAACAGCACGTTCGCCACGCGAATGTGATTGGCGCGTAGGGGCAGTGGCAGCCCCTTCGCGCCCGCTTCGGCGCCATTGATCGCCAGCCCGCTCGCGGCATCGCGCACGATGTTGTTGCTGAACGTGACGTACTCCGTCACACACCAGGTGCAGCGCCCTTCCTGGTTGGTTGACTTCAACACGATCGCCGTGCCGTTCTGACCGGACGTCCAGACATGTTCGAAGATGTTGCCGTCCACGAGCACGCGGCGCGCGTTCTTCAGCTCGAACGCATTCTTCGCGGCGACACCGGACTCCTTCCATGAGAGCCGCTTGGTGCTCAGGTTGCGGCGGACTTCGATGTCGGACGGCACGAGTCCCTCAATCGCCGGATCCGCGCCGCCGAACATGATGTTCTCGCTCGCCGCTTCGAGCAGGTTGTTCACGATTCTGAACGGGCCGGCGCCGTTCCAGCCGCCGATGGCCTGGGAGTCGCTGTGCGCATCGTGGAAGTTCTCGAGCGAGGAATCGACCACCGCCATCCGGACGCCGTTGAGCGCGACGCCGCGCCGGTAGTCGCCCTGATCGTTGCCGTGCAGGTAGCAGCGATCGATCACGATGTCGGAGGGCTCGGCTTCGACGGTCGTCTCGCGGCCGGAGCCGAGCTCCACGAGATTGCTCAGGTGCGCGACGCCCTCGTCGGCGCCGATGTCGAGGCCGATCAGACGATAGCCGCGCGCGCCGGCTTCGGCGCGTATCGCCGGCTTGTTGGTCGAGACGGCCCGAAGCTTCGGCATCAGGTTCGCGTGCGAGCTGTCGGCGCGGGTCGAGGGCGGCAGCGCGCCGCCGGCATCGAAGGCGCGGTTTGCGGAGCGGATCGTCACCCACTGATCGATCGGAATCCGGCGGTTTCGCAGCAGGAAGCTGCCCTCCGGTGCGGCGGGACGAAACGTGGCGCCGTCGGCCAGCAGAATCACATCGCCGCCCACGGCCTGATCCAGGGCGCGTTGAAGCTCGTCGCCGGTCGTGACGGTCAGCTGACGCTTTCCGGCTGGAACCGGCGTGCAGATCGTAGTGATTTGAAACGGATCCTGTTGAGGCTGGGTCGGAGAGATTCGCGTGCCTGAAATGAGCAGAAGCGAGGCCAGAACGAGCACTCGCCATCGCCGGAATACGTGCATCTCAACGGCTCGTGCAAACTGTCAGCCGTCCGCCTATTGCCTGAGCTTGGGCGTTTGAGTGCTCGCACGGCTAAAGCCGTGCGCCACAAGCGGTCCATCGCACGGCTGAAGCCGTGCGCCACAACCCACCTGTGGCGCAGGGCTTCAGCCCTGCAATCGGAGTTTTATCGCTTGAACTGCGCGAGACGCACGATGATCGCGTCCTCGGCGGCGGTGATGGTGCTCGGGGGCGCGTCGTAGTTGTTGGCGAGGATGCAGAAGACGAGCGGCTCGCCGTCGGCTGACGTGACGTATCCCGACGTGCCGCGGACGGCAGTCATCGAACCGGTCTTCGCTCTCACGTTCCCTTCGGCGGGCGTTCCCTTCATGCGATTGGCCAGCGTCCCGTCGCGGCCGGCGATCGGCAGCGACGCCTCGAACGGCTCATGCAGGCGTGGATCGCGGGCGACGTGCGTGAGAATCGTCACCAGCGCTTCCGGTGTGACGAAGTCGTAGCGCGTTAACCCTGAGCCGTCGCGTTGAATCAGCGCGCCTGGCTGCACGCCCCAGCCTTCCAGGATTGCCCGCGCCGCACTCCAGCCGGCGGCGGCGGTCGGCACCGTGCCGGGCGCGGCGGCGAGCGTCTTGAGGAACGATTCGGCGTACAGGTTCTGGCTGATTTTCATCAAGCGCACGGCGAGTGTCGACAGCGGCGGCGACTGATACGAGACTATCGGCGCGCTCCGCCTCGGCACGTCGGCCACGTCGTCGATGTCCACGGCCGGACCACGCACGTCGATCCCGTTGGCGATCAGCGCCGCGCGGAAGGCGTTGACGAAGAACTGCGTGGGGTTGTCCACCGAGACCGCCAACGCCGACGGAGCGGCGCCGATCGCGATCGACCCGCGCAGCGCCAGCGTCGTGCTGCCGGCCAGGCGATGCATGCCGATCGACGTCGCCGATCCGGCGGCGACGGTGGTGACCGCGTTGACGATCGTCAGGCCGCTCGTGCCGACCGAGAGGCCAATGGCGGCGGAATCTCCGGCGGACGGGCCAGGCGACACTGTGACGCGCAGCGCGTTTTCGTTGTACTGCAGCGCACCGACGCTCGTGGAATCCTCGGTCGGCAGGTCGTCCCACATCCAGCCCAGTCCGGGCGCGGGCTCTTCGAAGCCGTTGTCGTCGCCGATCACTCGGCCCGAGACGATGCGGATGCCGCGCTCTTTGAGCCGCGCCGCCCAGTCGGCGAACACGCGATCAGCCATGCCGTCGGCGGCGACCAGACTCGGATCGCCGCTGCCGGTGACGACGAGGTCGCCTTGCAGCATCCCGCCGTCGATGCTGCCAGCGGCAGCGACCGTCGTCACGTAGCGATAGTCCCAGCCGAGTTTCTCCGCTGCGGCGGCCAGCGTCACGATCTTCATGTTCGACGCCGGCATCATCAGCTTGCCGGCGTTGACCGAGTACAGCGTCTCGCCGGTCTTCAACGATGTGGCAAGCACACCCCAGTAGCTATGGCTGAGCGGGGCAGCTTGAAGGATCGCGTCGACGTCGCGCCGCAGGGCGGTCAGGCCGGGACGGACAGAACGGGCGGGAGAGGCAGGAAGGGCGGGATTGGCAGGAGGGGCAGGAAGGGCAGGATTGGCAGGAGGGGCAGGATTGGCAGGAGGGGCGGGATGGGACGAATGCGCGCATCCGGCCGTCGCGACGAGTGCCGCGACGGCCCAGGCAACACTATTTCGAAATTTCATCGAGCGACTTGATCACGTCGTTGAAGTCGGCCGCGTCGATCTTCGCGGCGCCCGGTTCACCCGGACGCGACACGAACACGTCGTTGCCCACCTGCGCGAACGTTGCCCGATCCTCTTTCTTCCCCTCGTCGAACTTCACGACAACTGACAGCGCCGGCTTGTCGAGACCGGTCTTTGCGGTCGAATCGACGAAGGTGGTGATCCGGATGTTCGACAGCTTGCCGAGCAGGTTGTCGCTCTTTTCCTTGTCCAGATCGCCGGCGGTCGGGCTCACGCGCTTCCATTTGTCCGGCGCGTTCTCGCCCTGGCCCTTCGTGCGCTCGAGCGTGATCGTCTGCCCGTTGCGCGTGAGCTCCATGTGCGTCGCATTGAACGGGCGGAATTCGAAGACGTCCTTGCGCCGGTAGTCGTCGGCGCTTTTCTTCATGTCGTCGAGCAGGGCACTCTCGACGGTGACGACCGCCGGTTTCGATGCGTCTCGCGCGTATACCGTGTTGTCGGCTGCCTTTCCGCCGAACAGCAGCGTCGCCCGCGCGCTGCCGAGGCCCAGGGTCACTGTGGCCTCAGGCTTGTCCAGCCCGTACTGCTTCAGGTCCGCCGGTGACGCGTTGTCATTCGCAATCGACTTCATCTGCACCGTCTGCAGACGTCCGACCAGTCCCTCCACCGATCCGAAATCGGCCCTGGTCTGCACCGGCTTGGACATCTTCCAGTCGCCGCCGTCCTTGGCGAGCGTGATGTTCTTCCCGCCGGACGTCACGTCGATCGCGTCCACTTTGTCGCGCTCGAACTTGAGCAGCGTCTTGTCGCGGAGATCGAAGGTGGTCTTGTTCAACGACGTGTCCTGCGACGCGGAAATCAGGAACACCTTCTTCTCGTCGTTGCGTTTGGCGAAGAAGTCGCCGCCGGTCGGCGTCTTTTCTCCGATGAACAGCTTGCGGTAGTCCTTGTCGCCCGCCGCCTTGAAGTCGATCTCGACCCGCGGGTTCGACAAGCCGTAGTCGTTGAGGTTCGACGGGTTCTCGTCGATGACGCGGACGATGTCGGCCTGGCCGAGCGCGGAGGTCAACTGCGAGACGTCCGACTCGGACGCCGGCAGATCCGACGGCTGCGTGATCTTCCACGCGGTTCCGTCCTTCTTCAGCGTCGTCGAATCGCCGGCCGCCGTCGACACTTTCACTTCCTCGATCTTGTCGGCCTGCAGCGCGGCGAACACTTTCTCCTTCTTCGCATCGTCGGTCGTGGCGCCGCCCTCCGGCACCTTCGACGTGACGAAGTAGATGTACGCGCCAAGGCCGGCCAGCACGACGATGAGGGCGATGGTGGAGCGGAGGCCGCGCATCCTACGCCCTCCGCTTGAACCAGGTCATGACCCCGGCGCCGAAGACGAAGCCCGGAATGATGAGCAGCGACAGCCAGAAGATGTTCGATTCCTGCGTGGCCGTCAGCGTGATGCGGCGATCGTCGGCATCCTTCGGACGGATCGAGATCAGGTTGTCCTGCTGAGAGAGCCAGCCGATCGTGTTCATGAACAGGTCGCGGTTTCCCGGCACGCCGAGCGTGCCGTTGGCGGCGAAGTCCGAATCGCCTATCACGGCGACGCGCGTTTCCGGTTTGGGTGCGTCGGCTTCGCCCGGCTTGGGCGGCGTTGCCGGCGCGGCCGACGCCGACACCGCCGATCCCAGCGGAACCGGTCCTTTCTTATCGCCTTTGGCCTCGTCGAGCGAGACGGCGCCGGTCGTCATGAGCGACTTCAGGTCGGTCTCGGCCCAGCTGCGCGGACCGGTCTCGATGAAGGTCTGCGCCACGTGTCCGTTGACGCCACCGCTCACCGGCGACGCCTCGCGCGCCAGCGGAAACGCCGTCAGCAGGCTCAATCGCTGCGCGATGGCGTGCGACGGGTACGGCGGCGCGACGACCGGCACCGACGCGTCGGTGCCAATCAGGCGGCCCATGCCGCTGACGTCCACGACCACGTTGTTCCCGGCCTGGATGCCCCAGTCGTGCGCGAGCGCGATCAGGTTCGTGAGCGACGGACTGTCCAGTTTGTCCGGCGGATCGAGCTCGAGCAGCAGCTTGCCCTGCTTGTCGAGATACTTTTTCAGCGCCTCCATCTCGGGCGCGAAGAAATCGGTCTTTGGTCCCGCGACGACGACGACGGACGCATCGTCCGGCACCGAGCCCTGCTGGGCAATGGTGAGCTTCTCGACCGCGTAGTTCTCGCGGCCCAGCGCGCTTCCGATCGTGTTGTAGCCGTCACGCTCCGAGGACGTCGTGTCTTTCTCCCCGTGGCCCTGTGTGAAGTAGACCTTGCGCTGCTGTCCCGACACGACCTTGATGATGGCGTTGGTCAGATCCTGCTCGGCGTCCGCGTTCACGCGTTCCGAGCGTCCCTTGTAGTTGAAGACGATGGTCGGCATCCGATCGATGTTGTTCTGCTTGGCGACCGACGGCTTCTTCTCGGGATCGATGTACTCGGTGGAGATCTTGCTCGACGCGTACTCGTACTCCTTGATCCGCTCCTGGTATCGCGGGAACTGCGGCTCCTGCGCGAAAACCTGTACCTGCATCGGCGAATCGAGCTTGGAGACCACGTTGCGGCTCTGGTCCGACAGGCTGAACTGCTTGTTCGCCGTCAGGTCCCACCGCTTGTTCTGTTTCGATCCGATGTAGTTGATGGCGACCAGGATTCCGAGCACGACCAGGATGCTGACGCCCATCAGCGTTCCGTACCGCGCCTGGCGGCGTGCGAAGACCTTGGCGATTTCACGCCACTGGCCGAGGGTGTAGGCGAGGACGCAGACGAGGCCGCCCCACGCGAGGTAGTAGGCCCACTGTTCCTTCGCCGGGTAGCCGAACCGGATCGCCACCGCGACGAAGACCATCGCCGTGCCGAGCCAACCGATGAGACTGAGAATTCGATTCATCATTAGCCGCGCCACCGCTCGCTATCGACCGACTTCGCGGTCAGGAACAACCCGAACGTGATGAAGCTCACGTAGTAGATGAAGTGCGTCGTGTCGAGCACGCCTTTGCCGAAGTCGTCGTAGTGGTCCACGATCGAGAGATACTGCGTGATCTTTTCGGCCGTCGGCCCCGCCGCGCTGCCGATCCAGGTGATCACCCACAGCAGCAGGAACACCGCGAAGGTCACCATCCCGGCGACGATCTGATTCCTGGTCAGGCTCGAGATGAAGAGGCCGAGCGAGATGAAGCAGCCGCCCATCAGCAGCAGGCCGACGTAGGCCGTCACGATCGGCTTCCATTCCGGCCGGCCGTACAGGAACAGCAGGCCGAGATGAATCAGCGTCACGGCCAGCATGACGCCGTAGAGCGCCATGGCGCCGAAGAACTTCCCGAGAATGATCTGGAAGTCGGTCAGCGGAGAGGTGAGCAGCAGCTCGATGGTTCCCGATCGCTTCTCCTCCGAGTAGGCGCGCATGGTCACCATCGGCATCAGGAAGAGAATCAGGATCAGCACGTTCTGCAGCAGCGGCCGAATCAGCTGCTGGTTCACGTTCATCGCCTGCGGTCCCTGCATGCCGAACTGGCTCATCTGCATGCTCTGCTGGACGAAGAAGTGGAGGATGGCGGCGAAGAAGTAGCCGTAGAGGAGGGCCCACAATCCGATGACGATATAGGCGATGGGCGACGCGAAGTAGGACTTCAGCTCCTTCTGCGCAATCGCGAGGATGTTGCTCATTGGACAGCTTCTCCTTCGGACTCGGGCGCCTGTTCCGCTTCGATGGCGGCGGCTTCGTCGGTGGTGAGCGACAGGAAGACGTCCTCGAGGCTCATGCGCATCGGGCGCATCTCGAGCAGGCCCCAGCCGCTGCCGATGACGGCGCGTGCAAGGTCGCGGCGGACGTCGCGTCCGCTCTCGCTATCGACTTCGTACCCCACCACGCCGTCGCGCCGGTCCGATTCGACCACTCGCGTCACGCCGGGCACGCCCGTCAACGCGGCGACCGCATCGGCGCCGCTGGCGTCGACCTGCAGATACATGGTTTCGGAGCCGCGGAGGCGCGCCGTCAGGTTGTCGGGCGTATCGACGGCGACGACGCGTCCCTTGTTGATGATGACCACGCGCTGGCACGTCTGCGCGACTTCGGGGAGGATGTGGGTGCTGAGGATGATCGTGTGATTGCCGGCCAGTTCCCTGATCAGCTCGCGTGTCTCGATGATCTGCTTCGGGTCGAGTCCGGCAGTGGGCTCGTCGAGGATCAGCACGTCGGGGTTGTGGATCAGCGCGGACGCGAGGCCGACGCGCTGCTTGTATCCCTTCGACAGCTTGCCGCAGAGGCGCGCGGCCATGTCCGTGATCCGCGTGCGCCCCATGACGTAGTCAACGCGGGTGCGCCGGTCGCCGGATGGGACCCCTTTGATTTTGGCGACGAAGTCGAGATACTCGAAGACGCTCATGTCCGGATAGAGCGGCGGCGTTTCCGGCAGGTAGCCGGTGCGCCGCTTGGCTTCGATCGGCTGGTCGAAGACGTCGAACCCGGCGACAATGGCTTTGCCTTCGGTAGCCGGCATGTAGCCGGTCAGGATCCGCATCGTCGTCGTCTTACCAGCGCCGTTGGGGCCGAGGAACCCGAGGATTTCGCCACGTTCGACCCGGAAGCTGACGTCGTTCACGGCGGTGACGCGGCCGTAGCGTTTCGTGAGGTTTTGAACCTCGATCACGGAGAATCTCCTGTTTGAAACAAAAATGCTAACCCGAACCGCCTTGGTTTGTGTAGGGGCGGACCAACCTTATCACCAATGTAATGGAGGGCTTTGATGGCAGTCGCGCTCGGAACGAAAGCACCGGACTTCACCCTGACCAATCAGGACCGGGAGCCGGTGACGCTCAGCAAACTGCAAGGCCGGCCGGTCGTGCTCGCATTCTTTCCGGCGGCGTTCAGCTCGGTGTGCACGAAGGAGCTGTGCACCTTCAAGGATTCGATCGCCCAGCTGGGGAAGGCGAATGCGCAGGTCTTCGGCATCAGCGTTGACACCTTTTTTACATTGAAGGCCTTTCAGGATCAGCAGAAGCTGAATTTCCCGCTCTTGAGCGACTTCAACAAGCAGGTGATCCGCGACTACGGCGTGTTCAACGAGGACATGATCGGGTTGAAGGGGATTGCCAAGCGCGCGGTGTTCGTGATCGACAAGGACGGCATCGTTCGCCACGCCGAGGTGCTCGAGGACGCGCGGAACGAGCCGAATTACGAGGCGGTGTTCAAGACGCTGGGACAGTAAGGACTGGGGACTAGGGGTTGGGGACTGGGGACTAGTGGCCTGTACTGACTGATGTACTACCAATGATGCGCCGCGTGGGATCTGAGTACTTCCATCGGATCGGTTTAGCGACGTCGTTGTAATGACGAATATATCGACGAATCTGTCGTGCGAGGTCGTTCACCGAGGTGAAAATACCCCGGGTCAGCAGATCGCGCTCAATGCGCCCGAACCAGAGCTCGACTTGGTTGAGCCAAGAGGAATAGGTAGGGGTGAAGTGAAGCTGCACGCGAGGATGCTGTTGCAGGAAGTCGCGAACGATCTGGGTTTTGTGGGCGGAGAGATTGTCGAGGATGATATGAATC
>DASSGK010000396.1:0-5503 GCA_035693505.1 Vicinamibacterales bacterium | reverse complement strand
TCGATCGTGTACGTCGTCGACTCGACGTACGGCTCCTCCATGTAAACCGGATCGTCGACGTACGTCACGATGGTGAGCACGTCGCCGTGACGTGTCAGGTAGTCGGTCATCGTGAACATGTCGCTCGTCTGCGGACCGCCGCGTTTCAGATAGCCGTCCTTCAGGTGCGTCGTCGTGATCTTGAGCGTGTTGCCCATCCACTGTCCGGTCGAAAACCCCGTCCACGTGTGCGGCGCCCACGCCGGCGGATGCGGACGGCCGTCCATGAACACCGGCCAGTCGAGCGAGCGCATGAATTGGATGTGATACGCCTTCACATCCCGCGTGAGCGGGTCTTGTTCTTTGAGGATCCGCGCGCCGCCAAGACCGCGCCACTGATGCGGCGCCGAGTGCGGACGGCACTGATATTCCGGCGTGCCCCAGATCGATTCAGCTGTCGTGTCCGATCGCAGGCGCCCGGCGGCGTTGAACGGGATGCCGAGATAGTCGCCGAGCGGCGGCTGCGCTGTCGTGTCTTCTTCGTTGTTGGTGAGCGTCCATTCGCCGGCGATGTCGGGTGGATTGACGGGCCGCGGCGGCTGCGCCGCGACCGGGACGATAAGCACGACGGCGCCGAGCAGTGCGACCACAGAAGCGCGCAACACGGTCGAATTATACGCGCATGGTACATAGTGTCCCGCGTTAGCCGGACTAAACGTCCGCCTAAAGGCGCGCACTGCTTACGAGTGCTGCTCGACGTTTCAAATAGAGGGCTCGTCCGGCGGCGCCGCTCGTCTGCCAGAACGTCGACGCGTCGCCGGGGCCTTCAGGCGTCCAGAACGTGGCGTCTGGAATCGCTTCGGATGGCGTCACTCGCCCCGGGTCGATGTCGCCGATGAGTACGCCTTCGCCCTCCGAAAAATGGCGACTGGCGACGCTCTTGCCGCTGCCGTCGACAATTTGGCTCTCGCCGGAGAACTGCAGCGTCCGCGATCCCGTGCCGTCGGGCGCGCCAGCGCTCGGCACCGGACCAACGATGCTGGCGTGGATGACGGGGGCGCCGACGAGACGTGCCAGGCGACGTGGTGTCTCGACAATTTTCGGGTCGCCGCCGCCGGCGGGCCAGCCCGACGCCGTGAGCACGAGGTCGACCTGGCTGCGCATGCGGCGTGCCGTCCGGTAGCGCACCTGCTCCCAGCACATTGCGACGCCGACCGACACGCGACTCGGCAGATGAAACACGCCGCTCTTGATGTTGTCCGCGCGCGACGCCACGATCTCGTGTTCGGTGGCCACGCCCTTCTTTTCAATCTCCTTCACGAACTCGTCGTCCTCACCGCCGGCATAGAGGGAGCTTTCCATGCTGGTCGTCGGGAAGTCTTTATCGTGCGTGAAGACGTCTCCGGTCGGAAGCGCGAGCGCGAACGTATTGAACACATCACGTCCGCTGCGAGCGAGAAATGCGCCGCCGATGGCCGCGTCGCCCGCCTTGGCGAGGTGCTTCAACATCTGCATTGGCGCGCCGTCGATCGGTCTCGGGGCGTTCGGCAGGTTCACGGGATCGAAGGCGAGACCCGACGTAAAGAACTCGGGCAGGACGATCCACTTTGCCCGCGCGGCGATCGCCTCGCGGATCAGCCGCTCGGCACGTTCGAGGTTCGCACTGACGTCGGCGAGCGTCGGGTGAATCTGGATTGCCGCGACGCGCACCGGCCGTTGCGCGGCGCGCACGACTGCCGCGGCGCCCGTCGCCGCGACACCGACGAGGAGCGATCGGCGTGAAATCGTCATCGGGCGGCCCTCCCGTTGCGTCGGAGTATACTGCGGGGCTCGTGCAAGAGCAGGACGTCTATGGACTGATAGGGGAAGAGGCGATTGCACGCGTGGTGGCCGCCTTCTACCGCCGGGTGCCGGGCGACGACGTGCTCGGGCCGATGTATCCGCCGGAAGATCTCGAAGGCGCCGAGCGGCGGCTGCGCGATTTTTTGATTTATCGGTTCGGCGGACCGCAGCGTTACATCGAAGAGCGCGGCCATCCGAGGTTACGCGCTCGGCACGGCCGCTTCGCGATCGACGCGCGCGCGCGCGATCGGTGGATGCAGTTGATGAGCGACGCGATAGCCGAGGCGGGCGTGCCCGCCGAAGCCGGGAGCGTGATGCGGACGTTTCTTGACGGCATCGCCACGTTTTTGATCAACACGGCACATACGTAGGGCGACCCTTTCAGGGTCGCCAGGCGAGCCTGAAAGGCTCGCCCTACAATTGGAATCGCGAAGGGAGAGTCCCGTGGCTGACGTGAACCTGTTTACTCCAGGCCGTATCGACGGCTTCGACACGAAGAATCGCATCATCATGGCGCCGATGACGCGCAGCCGCGCGCTCGCGGGCGGCGTGCCGTCCGAGCTGGCCATCGAGTACTACACGCAGCGCGCGTCGGCGGGACTCATCATCACTGAAGGCGTTGCGCCGGCGGCGATCGGCCTTGGCTACGCGCGCACGCCGACAGCCGAGACGCCGCAGCAGATGGCGGCGTGGAAGAAGATCATCGACGCCGTCCATGCGAAGGGCGGAAAGATGTTCATGCAGCTGATGCACGTCGGCCGCATCGCGCATCCGGCGAACCGGTACACACCCGAACCTCCGATCTCCGCGTCGGCCGTCAAAGCGGCGGGCCAGATGTGGACCGACTCCCTCGGCATGCAGGAACTCCAGACGCCGCGCGCGCTCGAGACGAGCGAGATTCCTGGCGTCATCCAGACCTACGCGAACGCGACGAAGAACGCCATCGACGTCGGTTTCGACGGCGTCGAGTTGCACTCCGCCTCTGGCTATCTGCCGATGCAGTTCCTGTCGTCGAACACGAATCTCCGCACCGATCAGTACGGCGGCAGCGCGAGCAATCGGATCCGCTTCGTCGTCGAAACACTGGAGGCGATGGGCAAGGCGGCGGGATCGACGAACAAGATCGGCATCAAGATCAGCCCGGCGATGCCGTTCAACGACATCCAGGACGCCGATCCCGTGGAGACGTACACCACGCTCGTGAAGGCGATCGGCAACATGGGGCTGGCGTACCTGCACGTCCTGCAGTCGGCGCCCGAGCCGAGCTACTTCAAGATGCTCCGTCCGTTGTTCCACGGGCCGTTTGCCGCCGGCGGCGGATTCAACAAGGACTCCGGCAACACGATGCTCGCATCCGGCGCCGCGGACTTCATCGTCTTCGGCAAGCTGTTCACGTCGAATCCGGATTTGCCGGTGCGATTCGAGAAGAACGCGGACCTCGTTCCTCCAGATCCCGCGGTGTTCTACACGCCGGGAGCCGAGGGATACACGACGTACAAGTCGCTGTAGATTCGTCGTACGTAGTGCCGGCTTTGCCGGACCAGGTCTACCTAAAGGCAGACACTACTTAATGGCGTCGAGGCCCTCGGTCAATTCGATCGACACGCCCCAAGGGTCCACGATCATGGCGGTCGCGATGTTGTTCATCGCGGCCGTCTTTTTGTTGTACGGGCGTGCGAGCTTGATCCCCTTCGCTTCGAGGCTCTTGCAGAACGCCTCGAGGTTCTTCACTTCGAACCCGACGTGATCGACCACGCGTCCCGCGGTCGGCACGTGTGTGATCGATTGATCGCCTTCCCATCGGAAGAAATTGAGACTGTAGCCGACACCCGGTAGGTCAGCGCCGATGAAGAAGTCGGTCTGCCCGGCACGCAGCGTCGCATCGAACGCCTTCATGTACCACTGCTGCATCTCGACGTACTGCTTGTTGATGAAGTGAATGTGGTGCGCGACGATCGGCGGGGCGTTCGGCTCAGCGGCGGTGACCAGCTCGATCTTCGCGCCATCGGGACCGACGAAGTACGCGAACCGTCCATACACCGCCGACGTGCCGGACGCCGGCGCTTGGGCGGGCGGCGCTCCGGGCGCGGGCTCGCGTCCCGTGGTCTCCTGATAACCGGCTGCCGCGAGCTTCATCGCCATCGCCGGCACGTTCGGCACGGCGAACCCGATATGGTCGAACGCCGTTCCACGCGTCGGCCCAGTCGGTTTCTGTACGTGCAGGAAGATGAACGCATCGGGAAACTTGACGACGTCGATCGCGCCGAACTTCATCGGCGTCCCGCCGAGCGTGTCGACCCAGAATTTCTTGTGCGCGTCCAGGCTCGTGACGTTCAGGTGATAGTGGCCGACGCGGACGGGCGCGTCGGGATGACTGACGAGCTGTGCGAACGTCGGCGTCGAACAGAGCAGGATGAGCGCGGCATGAAGGAGTCGTTTCATGCGCGGGATTATGCCACGCCCGTCAGAACAGCAGCACACCCGCGACGCCGACCCACGTGAGAATCAGGGCCGCGCGTCGCCACGTCCGATGGGGATCCGTGCGGACCTTCGGCATCGCGGCATGAACGCGCGCGACGAGCGACGCGTCGCCATAGAGCCGTCCGCGTTCGTCGCTCGCAACCGTGTGCCCTTCGCGGATGGCCTCGATCACGCCACGCGCGCTTCGCTCGCGGGTGAAGACGAACGTCCGGCACTGTCCAATGGAGAGCGAGTTGTGGATGTCGGAGGATCCGATCGGCGCGACGTGCGGGTTCAATTGGCGCGCACGTCCGAAGGTCTCGATGTACTGGCGGCGGTACTTCTCCAGCCGCTCCGGATGCGCGACTTCAGTGCCGTCCACGACGCCCAGTGCCACGTCGTCGTAGCCTGAGAACGACCGCGTCGGATGCGCCGCGATCGCCACGCCGTTCTGCGCGTGAATGGCGGCGACAGCGTCCGCGACCGAGAGATCGGATCGAACGACGCGATCGATGCCGACTGCGATGAGGTGATAGGTCGGATGGGTCACTTCTTGGCCGAGCAGCACGATCGGCCGATCGTCATTCGCCGCCGCCAATGCCGCGACGAGCGGCGCTTCCGCAAGGTGGTTGTGGTTCGTGATCGCGATGACGTCGAGACCCGCACGCGCCGCTTCGTCCCGCAACGCCGACGGTGTCAGCGATCCATCGCCCGGCGCGGCGTGCACGTGGAAGTCGGCGGCCAGTATGAAGTCGTCGCCCGAATGGACCGGTGGTCGATAGGTCGCGCCACCCGCGGCCGTTCCGATCGCAATTCCGGCGGCGAGCACGACGATCGCGAGGGCCCGAACACGCCCGGACGTCCTCATTCCACGCTCCGGCGCACAAGGTAACTGAGGAGGGCCGCGGGTCCACCCGCCGCCCACATCACCCCGATCGATCCCACGATGATCACGAGTGCCAGATGTATGGCCGCGCGCCTTCGCGCCGCTGTGGGTGACAGGCCGAGCACCACTCGGCAAAACGCGGTCACGATGAACGTCGTCCACACGAGCGGAACGACAAGTGATATCGCCATGATCTCGTGAGGCGTCGCGACCGGGACGACGGTGAGCATCGGCAGCGCAAGAATCCAAAGGCTGTATGGAAGATGGCCGGCGAACCAGAGATCGATCGCGTGCGCGAAGCCGACGTCACGGGACGCCGACGATGCGATGACGGCT
>DASSGK010000395.1:0-20785 GCA_035693505.1 Vicinamibacterales bacterium | reverse complement strand
GCATTAGTGGGGGAGGGTTCCTTGGTGAGGGGAGCGATTCCGGCAACGATAAAAAACAATTGCGCTGAAAGCCAGGCAGAGACCGCTGGCGCTGACATGTTGAAGAGAGCTCGGTGAATCTGAGGGTTCCTTTTCGAAATCCAAAAAGAACCGACGAGCCCGTCGAGCGCGACGATCACCGTGCCGGCAGCCGGCCCGTATAACAGAACTGCCGTAAAAACGAAAGTTTCAGAGATTGAAATGGAGGCGTACGTGGAGGGTAGCCTTACAGTCGCTGAGCCGCTGATTAGCGTAAGCGCCGCGAGGATGAACCATTGATTGCCGATCGGTTCGATGAAGAGGTGGTAAATGGACCCACCGACCACCGTCAAGCCGGCAGCGATAACGGCCCAAACGTAGAGTCGGCCCGATTGGGTCAGGCCGGAGGGGGACACCATTGGCGCCCCATTTATCGGCTCGACCGTTCTGGCTGTGTAGGTCCGCGGCGTTAGTCCCAGAGAATGATCGTCTTCATGTTGTCCTCCTAAGATGTTTAATTTTATGGGGTTACGGCACAACGACCCCGAGAGCGAGCGTCCTTGCACATCACTAAACTGCGAAGTCATCTCCGGCTGACGAACCCCAGATAATTGATTCACTCTGTGTCGAAGTGCCCCACATGATGGAGTCCCCGTCGCTCGATGAGCCCCAGATGATTGAATCCGCGTCCACCGTCGAACCCCAGATGATCGAAGAACCCCAAATGATCGAGGAACCCCAAATAATCGAATCGCTGTAAGTTGAAGACCCCCAAATAATCGAGGAGCCCCACATGATGGTGTTTCCGCGCATTGACGGGCCAGTGAATCCAGTGCCGCCGTCCGCGATTCGCCTCGAATAGATCGAAGCCGTGTTCATAGCCCACGCGTCGAAGTGCTTTGTAGAGGTTGATGCGATCTGACTGGCCGCGATTTCCTCGCCAGCGATACTCGTGGATGCTGAAATTTCACCGGTTGCTGCCAGTTGGACCGCCGCTAAGGCGTTGATCATTCCCGCACCCGCGCCGACCAGGCCCGCCGACGGCATGAACGTGCTGGTCAACTGCAGCGCGACTCGCGTTTCCCTCGGCGTCAGGCTCCCCCTGGTATCCAGAACCAGCGCGGCGGCGCCGCTGACGAACCCCGCCGCCATGCTCGTCCCGGATAGCTGCATCACGGCATTAGGGCCGTTGCCCGAGACGTGGCGCGCCGGGTACGTCTTCGACAGGTACGAATCCACCGCCTCCGCCGACCGGATGTGGCTGCCGGGAGCGACGAGGTCCGGCTTCATGATCAAGTCGTAGCGCGTGGGCCCCTTCGAGCTGTACGACGCGAGAGTGTCGTCCGACCGCTGCGGAGTGTCGTGCGTGTCGACCGCGCCGACCGCAATCACGTGCGGGCTGTTGGCCGGCGACGTGATCGCGCCATACACCGACTTCCCGTCTTCAGTCCGCCCGTAATTGCCGGCGGAGACAACCACCACGATTCCGGCCCGCGCCGCGCGCTCGACCGCCTCGCATAACGGATCGTCCCGGTACGGCTGCAGCACCGGCGCGCCCAGCGAAAGGTTGATGATCCGCACGTTGTAGTCGTAGCGATGCTCGACCGTCCAGTCGATCGCCTCGATCACATCGCTGATGTTTCCCGACCCATCGTCTCCAAGCACCCGCAGGTTCAGGAGATACGCGCTCGGTGCGATGCCGGCGTAGTCGCGCGAGTCCGCAGACCGGCTCGCCTGGCCGGCGATGATCGCCGCGACGTGCGTCCCGTGGCCGTAATGATCGTCGCCGTCGCCGCCGGTGAAGTCGCGGGTCACCAGCACGCGCCCCTTGAGCGCGTTGTGCTTCGCGCTGATGCCCGAATCGATCACCGCGACCGAAATCCCTCGACCCGTCGCCGACGGGACGTCGCCGGACCCGGCCCACGCCTGGTCGGCGCCGATGCTCTCGGCGTCGGCGGCCGAGACCGACGACTTGATCCGGATGTCGCCCGACAGGTGATCCTGCGTGTCGTCCTGGCGCATCGCGTCGAGCTGGCCGGCGTTGACGAGAAACACCGCGCCGCTCTGCAGGTACTTCACAATCTGAAGGTTGTAGCGAGCCGCGAGCGCGTCCACCTCCGCCCGCGTGCCGTGAACAATGACCCGGATGGCCTGCGACCCCGCCGACAGATGGTCGGTGAGATCGGCGCTGAGGCGCGCGTTGTGCGCGGCCGCGGCCGGCGAGGCCGCGAACACGATCAACGCGCACGCAATCGCCGTGGCGACGCCTCCTGCGAAGGAACGTCGATCTCGCGTGCGGCTCGAGTCAGCGAAGGCCATGGGTCTCTCCAACAGAATCCGATTTAGAGGGCGTGGATGCGCGACGACATGTCGGCAGCCTGGCTTCGGTCTTCCTGGAAGGAGTCGATGAGGACACGCTGGGATCCGCCCAGCGTCCGGATGGTCTGAAGCCGCCCGTCCCGGATGCGGTTGTAAATCGTTCGTCGCGAGACGCCGAGCATTTCCGCGGCATGGTCCAGCGAAACGCTGCGGCCGATACGAGGTGCTAAGCCTGCTACACAAACGCTTTCTGACATCATCACTCTGGCCTCCGATGCCCCCTATAAGCGCACGGCCAGTGCCAGAAAAGACGTTATTCGGGCCAAATGGTCTTAACTCGTTGCCAATTCGCGTGTTGTTGCGGAATCGTCGGCAGGGTAACTTAAAGTCGGCCGCGATGGATCCGGCCAAGAATCTAGCCAACTGACCCGTCAACAGCGAGGAGTTCTTCGAAATTGCACGCAAAATCGAGGATTGACCCGCCTCAGCCGCGTCGAAACGGCCGGACAGATTCTTGGCCGGCGGGTCAGATTTCGAACAGACACATGTGCCGACAACTGTTCTTGGCGGCGGTCGCCGCGATCTGCACGATCGCCGGCGCCGCCTGCGGCTCGAACACGACGTCGAATGCGACGACCGCCGGCGCTTCACGGTCCGGCATTCCGCGCGGCGGCGAACTCCTCGTGTCCGTCCGCTCCGAGCCCCGCAGCTTCAACCGTCACGCCGCGCGCGACACGACAACCAGCCTCGTTTCGAATCTCACCCAGTCCAGGCTCGTCCGGGTGAACCAGGCGACGCAGGCCGTCGAACCGTTGCTCGCCGAGAGCTGGACGACGGAGGATCAGGGACGCCAGCTGACGCTCTCGCTCAGGCGAGACGTCGTCTTCTCCGACGGTCACCCGTTCACGGCCGACGATGTGCTGTTTGCGTTCGAGTCGGTGTACGACGAGAAGACCGGCAGCGTGCTCGCCGACTCGCTTCAGGAAGGCGGAAAGAAGCTCCAGGTCTCCGCCACCGATCCTCACACCGTCGTCGTCACCTTTCCCGCGGCGTTTGCGCCTGGTATCCGCCTGCTGGACAGCTTGCCGATCCTCCCGCGCCACAAGCTGGAAGGCGCGCTGAAGGCCGGCACGTTCCGGAAGGCCTGGAGCCTGGACACGCCGCCTTCCGAAATCGTGGGGCTCGGCCCCTTCTTGTTGATTGAATACCAGCCGGGTCAGCGTCTCGTCTTCACGCGCAATCCGAAGTACTTCGCGAAGGCGCCGGACGGCGGCGCCTTGCCGTATCTGGATCGAGTCGTCGCCGAGATCATTCCCGACCAGAGCGCGGAGCTGCTCCGGCTCGAATCGGGGCAGCTGGACATGATGACGAGCGAGATTTCGCCGGAGGCGTACGCGCCGTTGAAGCGCGCCGCCGATGAAGGACGGGTCAAGCTGCTCGACCTCGGCGTTTCGCGCAACGCCGACGCGTTCTGGTTCAACCTGAAGCCGGGTGCCTTCGGCGAGGACCCTCGCGCCGGCTGGCTGCAGCGCGATGAACTGCGCCGCGCGATCTCGATGGCGGTGGACCGGAAGCTGTTTGCCGACACCGTGTTCTTCGGCGCCGGCGTGCCGGTGTACGGGCCCGAGACGCCCGCCAACAAAATCTGGTACTGGCCCGGCCTTCCGCAAACGCCGCACGACGCGGCCGCCGCGAAACAACTCCTCGCGTCGATCGGCCTCAGCGATCGCAACGGCGACGGCATGCTCGAGGACGCGCAGAACCGGCCGGCGCGCTTCACGCTGCTGACGCAGAAAGGCCGCCCGAATCTCGAGCGCGGCGCCGCCGTCATTCGCGACGAGCTGAAGAAGATCGGCCTCACCGTGGACGTGGCCGCTCTCGACGCCGGCGCGGTGATCGATCAGCTGCTGCACGCCAAGTACGAGGCGCTCTATTTCAACGCGGACAAAAGCGATCTCGATCCGGGAACGAACCCTGACTTCTGGTTCAGCTTTGGCAGCGCCCACATGTGGAACCTGGAAGAGAAGGCGCCGGTCACCGACTGGGAGAAGAAGATCGACGAGCTGATGGCGCGGCAGATCGCGACGCTCGACGAAGCGGAGCGCAAGACCATCTACAACGACGTGCAGAAGATTTTCTACGAGCACCAGCCGATCGTCTATTTCGTCGCGCCGCGGATCTACGTCGCTCACTCGTCGCGTGTGGTCAACCTGACGCCGTCCGAGTACCGCCCGCAGTTGTTCTGGCGCCCGGAGACCGTGGCGGTCGTCCATTGATCCGGTATTTCGCGCGGCGCCTGGCGTTCGCGCTCGTGCTGGTGATTGGAGTCTCGTCGGCGACGCTGATGCTCACACGCCTGGCGCCCGGCGACTTCATCACCGAATCGCTCGGGACCGGCGCCAGCCAGCAGACGATCGCGCAGCAGCGCGCGCGATACGGCCTCGACAAGTCGATCGGCGCGCAGTACCGCGACTGGATCGCCGGCGCCGCGCGCCTCGACCTTGGCTATTCCATGCAGTATGGCCGTCCCGTGCGCGACCTCATTCCCGAACGGGCCGCCAACACCGCCATCCTGGCGATCACCGCGCTGCTGTTCGCTACGCTCATCGGCCTGCCGCTGGGCGTCATCACGGGCAGCCGCCGCGGCGGCGCGATGGCCGGCGCGATTCGCGCGGCGTCGCTCGTCCTGCTGTCGATGCCGCCGCTGCTGACGTCGCTGTTTCTCGTGTTCCTCGCGGCGCGCACTGGTTGGCTGCCGATTTCGGGCATGCGTTCGGCGACGGTGCCGGCGGGCGGAGCGCTAATCGATCTGCTGCGCCATCTCGTGGTGCCGGCCGCCGCGATCGCGCTGCCGCTGGCGGCGATGCTCGAGCGCCTCCAGGCGCAGGCAATGAGCGAGGTGATCCGCGCGCCGTTCGTGCTCGCGACGCTGGCGCGAGGCGTCCCGCAATCCCGCGTCCTCTGGCGTGGTGCGCTAAAGGCCGCGCTCCGCCCCGTTGCCGGCGTCTACGGCCTCGTCATCGGATCGCTGTTGAGCGGGTCGTTCGCCGTCGAGGTGATCACCGCGTGGCCCGGGCTTGGCAGCCTGATGCTGCAGGCCCTTCGCACTCGCGACATCTATCTCGTCGCCGGCTGTGCCGGCGCCGGCGCACTATTCCTGGCCTGCGGCACGCTAGTCTCCGACGTGGCGCTCGCCGCGGTCGATCCGCGCGTGAGCGACTTGCGGACGGAACGCGCGTGACTCGTGATGTCGGTGCGGCGCTCGTCGCGCTCGCGCTGGTGGCCGCGGGCGCCGCGCCGATCGTCGCGCCGCACGCGCCGGACTCACACTTTTCACAGCTGCTCAACGCTCCGCCGACCATCGTGCGCCTGGTCGACGCGGGTGGACGGTGGCACGCGCCCTTCATCTATCCCTGGCGGCTCGTGAATCAACTCGAGCAGCGATACGAGGAAGATCGATCGACGATCGCGCCGCTGGCGTGGTTCTCGGGCGGCAAGCTCCTTCGATCGTCGAACGACGAGGCGCCGCTGCTGCTACTTGGCGCCGACAACTACGGACGCGACGTCTTTACACGATTGATCTTCGGCGCGCGCACGTCGCTGGCGCTCGCGATCGCGTCGGCGTTCGGCGCGATGTTCATCGGCGTCTCGCTTGGCGCGGCCGCCGGGTTCAGCGGCGGCGCGGTAGACGAGGTCCTGATGCGAGCCACCGACTTCGTGATGGTCCTGCCGGCCATCTATGTCGCGCTGGCCTTACGCTCGGTGCTGCCGCTCGTGCTGACGCCGGGACAAGTGTTCGCCTTGCTGGCGGCGATTTTCGCGATCGTCGGCGCGCCGTTCGTCGCGCGCGGTGTCCGCGCCATCGTGCGTTCCGAGCGGCGCCTCGACTACGCCGCCGCGGCCGAGGCGCTCGGCGCGAGCGACGCGCGGCTGCTCGTGCGTCATCTGATCCCGGCAGCGCGCGGCTTCATCGCCGTCCAGATCACGTTGCTCGTTCCGGCGTTCATCATCGCCGAAGCGACCCTCTCGTATGTCGGTCTCGGCTTTCCCGACGCCGTGGCGAGCTGGGGGACGATGCTGCACGATGCCTCGACTAACATCCGCGTGTTCGCCGACTTCCCATGGCTGCTCAGTCCGGCGGCCGCGATGTTCCTGGTCGTCCTTGGTGTGAACCTCGCGCTGCAGGACGCCGGCACTGTCGTCTTTGCCGAAAGCGGCGAGCCCCGGCGTGGCGTAAAATCAGGATCATGAATTTCTCTGGCGTTTTCTCTCCTATTCCTACACCCTTCGACGATCGCGATCGCGTCGACACCGTTCGCCTCAAGGCCGCCCTCGCCAAATGGGTGACCAAGCCGCTGACCGGCTTCGTCGTCCTCGGATCCAACGGCGAAGCGGCGCTGATGGACGACTTCGAATGCGATCAGGCCATCGTCGCCGCGCGCGAGGCCGTTCCCCGCGATCGGGGATTCATCGTCGGCACCGGCCGCGAATCGACGCAAGCGGCCATCAAGGCGACGAAGCGTGCCGCCGAACACGGCGCTGACGCGGTCCTGGTTCGGACGCCGGGCTTCTTCAAGAGCCAGATGACCAACGACGTCTTCGTCCGCCACTACACGGCGGTCGCCGATGCGTCTCCCGTTCCGGTGCTGCTTTACAACTTCACCGCGGTCACCGGCGTGAACCTGCAGCCGGCCGCGGTCGCGCGCCTGGCGACTCATCCCAACATTGTCGGCATGAAAGAATCGGGCGGGGATGTTTCGCAGGTGGCGGACCTCGTATCGTTGACGCCGCCGGACTTCACAGTGCTCGCCGGTGCCGCGGCGACGCTTTATCCGATGATGTGCGTCGGTGCCGCCGGCGGCATCCTCGCGCTCGCCAACGCGCTTCCCGAACCATGCGTCCGGCTGTTCGAGCTGACGAAGGCCGGCAAACATGCCGAAGCCATCGCGCTCCAGCGCGAGCTCGTGCCGGTCGCGCGACTGCTGGGTGCGACCCACGGCGTCCCCGGGCTCAAAGCGGCGCTGAATCTGCTCGGCTACGACGTCGGCGTGCCGCGGCCGCCGCTCCAGCCGCTTCCTGAATCGATCATCCCCGCGCTTCGCGACGCGCTGGCGCGCTTCGAGGAAATTCCCGCATGAGCCTGCTGCCCGAGAACGATCGCATCCTGCTCGGTCCTGGCCCGAGCCTCACCGCGCCACGCGTCATGCGCGCCATGGCGGCGCCGACCGTGAGCCATCTCGATCCCCTCATGATGACGCTGCTCGACGACGTGCGCGCGCGTCTCGGCCGCGTGTTCAGGGCCGCCGAAGGGTCATTCGCGTTCGCGGTCTCCGGCACCGGCACGTCTGGTATGGAAGCGGCGGTTGCGAACCTGGTCAAGGACGGGAGCCGCGTCACCGTCATCGTCAGCGGCTACTTCGGCGATCGCCTCGCCCAAATCTGCGAGCGCTATGGCGCGACCGTCACGCGTCTCGACGTCGAGTGGGGAAGAGCGTGCGATCCCGAAGCGCTGCGCAAGCATCTGAAGGCGGCGCCTGCAGATGTCGTGGCGATGGTCCACGCGGAAACATCAACCGGCGTGGCCAATCCGGTCCGCGAGCTTGCTGCTATCGCTCGTGAACACGATGCGCTGACGATCGTCGACACGGTAACGTCCCTGGGAGGCATGCCGCTCGACGTCGGCGCCTGGGGCATCGATGCGGCGTACTCCTGCACGCAGAAATGCCTCGGAGGTCCGTCGGGGCTCGCGCCGGTCGTCTTTGGTCCCCGCGCGCTCGGCAAGCGCGTGAAGTGCCGCAGCTTCTACCTCGATCTGTCGCTGCTCGAGGACTACTGGCTGCGCCGGAAATATCACCACACGATGTCGTCCACGCTCGTCTACGCGCTTTACGAAGCGCTGTCGATCGTGGAAGAAGAAGGGCTCGACGCGCGTTGGGCCCGTCACGAGAAGAATCATCGCGCGCTGCTCGAGTCGCTGTCCGGCCTCGGGCTTTCGGTGCTGCCGCGCGAAGGCGAGCGGTTGTGGACGCTCAACGCCGTCCGCGTACCAGAAGGCGTCGACGAAGCGGCCGTACGCATGCACCTGCTCGAAACCTTCAACATCGAGATCGGCGCCGGTCTCGGTCCGCTCGCCGGCAAGATCTGGCGCGTCGGCCTGATGGGCGCCAGTTCTTCGCCGAGGCTCATCGTTCTGCTGCGCGGCGCGCTCGAAAGCGCGTTGGCCAAACAGCGCCAGCGCGTCTGAGATGGGGAAGCCGGTTCGGACCACTGTCGGACCGGCGACCGCCGGACAGTACATCCGACTCGCGATCCTCGCGGTGCCGGTCGCGGGGTTCGCGCTCCTGTCCTACGCCTACCTCACGCTTCCGGATGTTCGCACGCTGAAGACGTCCAACCCGACGACGACCGCGTTCATGGAACTGCGCGACGACGAGGCGCTCGCCCAGGGAAAGACGCCGCACCGGATGCACCGATGGGCGAGCTACGGACGGATCTCCCCGGACTTGAAGCGCGCCGTGCTCGTCGCCGAGGACGATGCCTTCTGGCAGCACGACGGCGTGGATTACGAACAACTGCAAGAGTCGATCGAAACGGACTGGGCTCGCGGAAAGTTCTCGCGCGGCGGCAGCACGATCACCCAGCAGCTCGCGAAGAATCTGTATCTCTCACCATCCAAAAATCCACTGCGGAAGCTGCGTGAGCTCATCATCGCCCGGCGCCTCGAGGCGGAGCTGAAGAAGGCGCGGATCCTGGAGCTGTACCTCAACGTGATCGAGTGGGGCGACGGCGTCTACGGAGTGGAGTCGGCAGCGCGGACATATTTCAGGAAATCCGCAGCTGAGCTTTCTCAACCGGAGGCTGCATTACTGGCAGCCGCGATTGTGAACCCTCGGCTTCTCAGTCCGGCGCATCCCACGCCGCGTCTGTTGAGGCGTCAGCAGCTCATCCTCAGGCGAATGGGCGGAGTCGTGCCACCTCAGGAGTCAGCTCAACTTCAGCACTAGCAACACTTACAGCTCACTCCAGCTTGACACCCGTCGAGGGCTGTCGCTATAGTCATCTCGCTCCGACACTTAAATACAAGGCCTGAGACCACGCTTCGCTCCCCCGGCGACGTGTGTCGCATGATGAATTACACAGAACGCCTCACTCTGTTGATGCAGGACGTTGTGTCCCGTGTCCCTGCGCTGTCGTTCATCGACGTGAGCGAGGTGCTGGTGTTTGCGCGCGCCGGCCGCTCGAACGCGGAGGGCGCGTTCGCGACCTGCCACTGTCTGACGCTGCCAGCCAGCGAGCCGGGCTACTACTTCTGGCGCGATCGAACGACGCACGCGCTGACGCGCCGCTCGGAGTGGTTCGTCACGAAATCACCATTGGTGACGGTCGGGTCGCGCGAGATCAAGTACATGATCTCGTTCGCGCTTCCGCGCTTCTGCGATCAATCGCTCGACCGATCGCGGAAGGAGAAGTTCTATCCGGGCGCCGATCCGTGGATCGCGAAGCTCGATACCGTCGTGCACGAGCTCTATCACATCGATCCGGATCTGGCGGGCATCCGCCGGATCGAAAAGGAAGACGGCACCTACTCGGCTAACTGTCACGGCCATCAGTTCTTCGAGCAGGTCGCGGACATGGTCCACGCGTATCTGGACAGCAAACCGTCGCCCGAGGTGTACGACTTCCTGCGGCACGACTTCGCGTCGCTCAACTCGCGGCACGGCGGAGTGATCGGCACGAGCTTCCGGAACTTCCCCTCGTTTCCGCAGCGCTACATCGAGCGTCTCGCCGATCAGCCGCCATGCGAGTCGGACGCCGCCGGCGTGAAAGTGGAGCCGCTGCGCGCGCCACAACAGCCGACGCGCTACACCGAGGACGATCTGCACGTCCGCGAGTTCAAGAAAGACACCTCGCGCCGCTTGATCCGTAAGGGTCAGTTCAGGGCTGCGTAATCACGCGGCGCGCGCCGAGATAGCGCGGCGACCAGTAACTGGAACTCAGACGCTCGACGCGCACCACTCCGGTGGAACTGGGCGCGTGCACGAATTGATCGCCGCCGAGCGCGATGGCGACGTGTGACGGACCGGGCTCCGTTGTCGAGAAGAACAGGATGTCGCCGGGCGCGAGATCCTCGGCCTTCACGGATTTCCCCACTCGATATTGTTCGCGGACCTCACGCGGCAGCGCGAGGCCGTAGCGCGCGAACACGTACTGCGTGAACCCGCTGCAGTCGAACCCCGAAGGATCGGTGCCTCCATTGACGTACGGCGTGCCGCGCAGCGATAACGCCGTCCCGGCCAGCTCGTAACCATCGATCGGGCCCGGCGGCCGCGAAGGCGGTGCGGCCGGTGTTCCCGGCACTTCGTCGGGCGATCCTGGAACGGCCGGGCGATCGGGGGTTGCCGGCAATGAAGGCGCGGGATGTGAGGCTCGCGATCCACCGGGAGTTGGGAACGGCCGAGGCGTTGCGCCGGTCGACGCGCACGCGCCCGTAACCGCCGCGGCGAGGACCACGGCCGCCATCGCACACCAGGTTCGGCCGGGAGCTGGCACGTCCACAGTATCGGCGCCACGACGTAAGTACCACAGCCGACAGATGATTGACACCTCGACAGGCGTCATGCAGAATTTATGGTGATTGGAACAGACGCTGCTCCTGAACGCGTCGTATGAACCTCTGAAGATCGTTCACTGGCAGAAAGCGGTGACGCTTTGGTGCCAGGGGAAGGTCGAGGTCATTTCCGTTTACGACCGCGAAATCCGCGCCGTCTCCATTAGTTTCAAGCTGCCGTCGGTCATCCGCCTCCTGAGGTACATCAAGATCAAGCGGCGGTTCGACTACGTGCCGTTCTCGCGCGCCAACATCTACGCGCGCGACGATCATCAATGCCAGTATTGCGGGGAGGGCTTCCCGACGAGCGAGTTGACGTTCGATCACGTCGTGCCGGTCGCCCAGGGCGGCCGTAAGGACTGGGAGAACATCGTCACTTGCTGCGTGACCTGCAACCGGCGCAAAGGCGGGCGGACGCCGTCGGAAGCCCACATGCACCTCTTGAAGCCGCCCAAGCGTCCTCAATCCGCTCCAGCCCTTCGCATCACCGTGGGTCTCAGAAACGCGCCGGAAAGCTGGCGTGACTACCTGTACTGGAACGTCGAGCTCGACGACACGTAAATGCCCGCGCGCGTGACCGCCATTCATCCGCTGTGCGCGATTGAAGGCGGGCGCATCACCTTGCAAGGCACCGGGTTTCCCGTCGACGGACCGTCTCTTCCAGACGTCCAGGTGGGTGGTGTGTCTGCGCGCGTCGTGTACGCATCGCCCACGGAGTTATCCGTCATCGTGCCCGCCGGACTTCCGAGCGGCCACGCGTCCGTTCGTCTCGCGGGAACGCCCGGCGATCTGGCGTCAGTCGACGTCGCGGCGCCGCTCGCGACCGGATTGCACCAGGTCGACAATCCCGTCTTCGATCGCGACGGTAACCTGTACGTCACCTACAGCGGGACGCGCGGCCAGCAGGTGCCGGTGTCCATCTTCCGCGTGCGTCCCAACGGCACGCGTGAGCCGTTCTCCTCGGGCATCGTGAACCCGACGTCGATGGCCATCGATCCGCAGGGCCGTCTGTATGTGTCGAGCCGCTTCGAGGGCGCCGTCTATCGTGTGTCGCCTGACGGCGAGGCCGAGGTGTTCGCCCAGCATCTTGGCGTCGCGTGCGGGCTGACGTTCTCAAGTGACGGGACGCTCTTTGTCGGCGATCGCTCGGGCACGATCTTCAAGGTCGATCAGGACGGCCAGGCGACGACGTTCGCGTCGCTTCCCGCGAGCGTCGCGGCTTTTCACCTGGCGCATGGTCCCGACGATGCGCTGTATGTGACGGGGCCGACGCTGTCCTCGTACGACGAGCTGTATCGCATCGCCCCGGACGGGACCGTCACGACGCAGTACGGCCGCTTCGGCCGTCCGCAGGGGCTCGCGTTCAACTCGCACGGCGTCCTGTTCGTCGTGGAGGCGCTCGCCGGGTCGAGCGGTCTCTATCGCGTGCCGCCGAACGCGCCGCCCGAACTGGTGCTCTCGGGGCCTGGCCTGGTCGGAGTCGCCTTCGACAGCGCCGGCGGCCTGGTCGTCGCGTCGAACGAGACCGCCTATCGTCTCTCCCGGTCAGCCTGAAGGTCGACCTAGCTGGCTTCACCTCAGAGGTTCGGTCTCAGAGGTTTCGTCTCAGAGGTTTGGTCTCAGAGGTTTGGTCTCAGAGGTTTGGTCTCAGAGGTTTGGTCTCAGAGGTTCGGTCTCAGAGGTTTGGTCTCAGAGGTTTCGTCTCAGAGGTTTCGTCTCAGAGGTCCCATCCCGATCATGTCCGGCTTTCAGCCGGACCGGATACAATCCGGCTTCATGTCTCAACTCTTTCAGCGCAAGCCGATTGCGGCGTTGGTCGAGGACACGCAAGGCGATCAGAGCCTCAAGCGGTCGCTCGGCGCCGGCGATCTGATCATGCTGGCGATCGGCGCGGTCATCGGCGCGGGGATTTTCGGCGCGATCGGCACGGCAGCCGCCGGTCAGCTGGGACCCAACGGCGAAGTCATCAGACAGGGTGCCGGCCCGGCACTGGTCTTTTCCTTCCTGCTCCTCGGCGGCGCCTGCGCGCTCGCGGGTCTGTGTTACGCGGAGCTCGCCGCCATGATCCCGCAGGCGGGAAGCGCGTACGCCTACTCTTACGCGACGCTGGGTGAGCTGGTCGCCTGGATCATCGGCTGGGACCTGATTCTCGAATACGCCGTCGGCAACGTTGCGGTCGCGATTTCCTGGGGCGATTACTTCACGACGCTGCTCAGAAATTTCGGCGTTGCGCTGCCGGTGTGGACGACAACCGGATACCGGACGGCGCTCCTCAGCTCCGATCCGCAGATCCACGGACTCCTGACATCTGCGCCGCACGTCGCCGGAATCCCGATCCTCGTTCACATCCCGGCGTTCTCGATTGTGATGGTGATCACCTGGCTGCTGCTGCGCGGTGCGCGCGAGAGCGCAACGGCCAACAACATCATGGTGATCATCAAGCTGCTGGCGCTCACGCTGTTCGTGGTCGTGGGCGCGACCCATCTTCACCCGGCGAACTACACGCCGTTTGCGCCGAACGGGTTCCGAGGCGTTCATCAGGGTGCCGCAATTGTGTTCTTCGCGTACATCGGGTTCGATGCGATTTCCACCGCGGCGGAGGAAACGCGGAACCCGCAGCGCAACCTGCCGATCGGCATCCTCGGCGGCCTAGCGATCTGCACGCTCATCTACGTGATCGTCGGTTTCGTGCTCACCGGCATGGTGCCGTACAAGGAACTCGCGGTCGCCGACCCGCTGGCCCGTGCGCTCGAGCTCTCCGGCTTCACAACGGTCAGCTGGATCGTCGCGCTGGGCGCCGTCGTCTCGATGTCGGCCGTGCTGCTGGTGTTCCAGTACGGCCAGCCACGCATCTTCTTCGCCATGGGTCGCGACGGACTGCTGCCGAAGTGGGCCGCGCACTTGAGCCCCGTCACCAAGGTGCCGTCGACGACGACGATCATCACTGGGCTCTTCGTGGCATTGTGGGCGCTCATCGGCGACGCAGGCGAGACCTACGATCTGACGAACATCGGCACCTTGTTCGCGTTCATCCTGGTCAGCATCGGCGTGCTTGTGCTGCGCTATAAGGAACCCGAGCGGCCGCGGCCGTTCCGCGTGCCGTTTGCCTGGCCGGTCTGCCTGCTGTCGGCCGCCGGCTGCCTCTTCATCATGTACGGCTTGCCGGGTACCGCCTGGGAGCGGTTTCTGCTGTGGTTGGCAATCGGCCTCGTGCTGTACTTCTCCTACGGTTTCAGCCACAGCAAGCTGCGCGCGGGAAACGCGCGCGTCTCGTAAGGACCGACACGTGAACGCGCCGCTGGACGGGATTCGCGTCCTCGACCTGACGCGCCTGTTGCCGGGTGCCTACGCGACGTTGCTGCTCGCGGATCTGGGCGCCGACGTGATCAAGGTGGAAGATCCACGCGGCGGCGACGGGATGCGAACGTTGCCGGTCGCCGGCGGCCACAGTCCCTACTTCGAGGCGCTCAACCGAAACAAGAAAAGCATCACGCTGAATCTGCGGTCGCCTGAGGCTGCCGCCGTTCTCGACGCGCTTGCCGCTCACACTGACGTGGTTGTCGACAGCTTTCGCCCGTCCACCGCGCGCCGCCTCGGCGTGGATGCTGACACGCTGATCGCCCGCCATCCGCGGCTGGTGTGTGCGTCGATCAGCGGCTTCGGCCAGACCGGCCCCTACGTCGAGAAAGCGGCTCACGACATCAACTACCAGGCGCTGGCCGGCCTGCTCAGGCCTCCCGCGTTGCCGGGACCGCTCATCGGAGACATCGGCGCCGCGATGACGACCGCTCTCCGGATTCTCGCCGCGATCATTCAGCGCGATCGCAGCGGACAGGGCAGCGCCGTCGACGTCTCGATTCACGAAGCCGCGATGGCCTGGTCGATGTTTCCAACGACGGGAGATCTAGCCAACGCGTGCTACACGATTTACGAGACGGCCGATGGACAGTGGCTCGCGCTCGGAGCGCTCGAGCCGAAATTCTGGTCGGGCTTCTGCGAGCGTATCGGTCGCAAGGACCTGACGCCGCTCCAGCATGCCGAAGGCGACGAGCGCGCACGCGTCCTGCGCGAGGTTCGCGAGATCATGCGCTCGCGTCCCCGCGACGAATGGCTCGCCGTGTTTGCTGATGCCGACGTCTGCCTGACGACAATCTACAAGCCGGAGGAGATGCCAGCCGATCCGCACGTGAACGCGCGTGACGTGATGACGAGCGTGGCCGGCGTCAGGCACGTCACGCCGCCGTCGGGAGACATTCGACCGGCGCCGCGCCTGGGCGCGCACACGGACGAAGTTCTTGAGGCCGCGGGAATCAACGAAGCCGCCAGAACGCGTCTCCGGGAAACCGGCGTCATTTGAAGCAGTTTTCCTGTCCGGGTCGTGTCCGCCTTCAGGCGGACCGTGCGAAGTCCGGCCAAAGCCGGACACTACCTGCCCCCCAAGGCTACGGCGCGTCCGTGATGGGCGCTATCCAGCCTTGCGACCCGATGCGAGTACTGCCGGCATCGGGATCTCGTAGCCGGCGCCCGACTTGAAGGCTTCGACGTCCCGCCGGACTGCTTCCCGGATTGCATCGAGCGCCGCCGGAGTTTGCGCGCGAAGCACCGCCGCGGTTCGCACACCTCCATCCGTAAAGGCGTGGAACGCGTCGCCGGACGACGTCAGCACCCACACGAGCGGCAACTCCCGGATCTCGACGTCCAGGAAACCCGCTTCCTCGAGCGTCTGGCGAGTGCCGTTCGCATCGCTGAAGCGGAAGAACGGCGGCCCTTCCGGCAGCGGAACCTGGCTGTTGCCGTAGCGTTCGATCGCCCGTAACGCCATGCCGAATGCCGCCGCGCGATCCGGTCCGGCCCAGACGGTGAAGCCGTAGCGGCCTCCCGGCCGCAGCACGCGCCAGGCCTCGGCGATGGCGGCATCCGGGCGAGCGAGGTGGAGCATGCCGAAGTTCATCGTGACGGCGTCGAAGCATGCGTCCTCGAACGCCAGGGCCTCGGCATCGCCCTGTCGAAACGCGATCCGCGGATGTCGTCGGGTGGCCTCGTCGATCATCGCGCTGGCGAAGTCCAGCCCGGCGACGACAGCGCCGCGCTCGGCGGCGGCCGCCGCGATGAACCCAGGTCCACACGCCACGTCGAGAATGCGGGTGCCGGGGCCGGCGCCGACGGCGTCCAGCAGCGCCGGCGCGGTTTGGATCGTCAGCGGCCCGAAGGAATCGACATAGAACCGGGCGGCGCGCTCCCAGCCCGCCTGTTCGAAGTCGTGGAAGGCCTGGGCACCGAATGGTTGTGGTGTGCTCATCGTGTTACGATAGTTGTTTCAGATTCCCTCAGAATTCTCAACTGTATGGCCCACGAATGGATCAGCGTGCGCGGCGCACGCGTTCACAATCTCAAGAACATCGACGTCGACATTCCGCGGCACAAGCTCGTGGTGATCACGGGCCTGTCCGGCTCGGGTAAGTCGTCCCTGGCGTTCGACACCATCTACGCCGAAGGCCAGCGCCGGTATGTCGAGTCGTTGTCCGCCTACGCGCGGCAGTTCCTCGAGCAGATGGAGAAGCCCGACGTCGATCTGATCGAAGGGCTGTCGCCGGCCATCTCGATCGAGCAGAAGACGACGGGGTCGAATCCGCGATCGACGGTCGGGACCGTCACCGAGATCTACGACTACCTGCGACTGCTGTTCGCGAACATCGGCGTCCCGCATTGTCCGAACTGCGGGAAGGAAATCGCCAGCCAGTCGCTCGAACGCATCGTCGACATGGTGATGCTGTACCCGCAGGACGAGCGCATCAACGTGCTCGCGCCGATCGTGCGCGGACGGAAGGGCGAGTTCAAGAAAGAGCTGGCCGGGCTCCGCGTGCGCGGTTACACGAAGGCGCGCATCGACGGCCAGTTCCGCGCGCTCGAGGAAGACATCAAGCTCGATCGGCGCCGCAATCACACGATCGAAGTCGTCGTCGATCGCATCATCGTCCGCGGCGGGGTGGAGCGCCGGCTGACCGAATCGGTCGACGTCGCGCTCGGCCTCGCCGACGACATCGTCGTCATCAACACCTTCGAGGGCGGCGATCGGCTGTTCTCGCGGCGCCTGGCGTGCGTCGACTGCGGGCTGAGCATGCCCGAGATGACCCCGCGCGCCTTCTCGTTCAACTCACCCCACGGCGCGTGCACGGAATGCCAGGGTCTGGGCGCGATGATCGATTTCGATCCGCATCGTGTCGTGCCGGACGAGAGCAAGTCGCTCGCCGACGGCGCGATCGTGCCCTGGGTGCGCGGCGACCGGAAGCTCGTGAAGGATGCCCTGCAGGCCCTGTCGCGAGACTTCGGCATCGACCTGAACGTGCCGTTCTCGCGGCTTCCGAGAAAAGCGCGCGAAGTGTTGATGTTCGGCGCCGGCAAGGGATTCGAAGGGCTGATTCCCAATCTCCGGCGCCGGTTCGAAGAGGGCAGCTGGGCAGAGCAGTCCGAGCTCGACGCGTTCCGCACGCTGCGGCCGTGCCCGTCGTGTTCCGGCCAGCGCTTGAAGCAGCAGAGCCTGTCGGTGAAAGTGAAAGGCCGCACGATCTCGGACTACGTCAACCTGCCGATCTCCGCTGCGGTGGATGTCTTCAACGGGCTCGAGCTGACCGATCGCGAGACCATCATCGCGGAGCGCATCCTCAAGGAGATCCAGGAGCGCCTGACGTTCCTGAACGACGTCGGCGTCGGCTATTTGAGTCTCGGCCGCAGCGCGGCGACGCTGTCGGGCGGCGAAGGACAGCGCATCAGGCTGGCGACGCAGATTGGCGCGAACCTGACCGGCGTGCTGTACGTCCTCGACGAGCCGTCGATCGGCTTGCATCAGCGCGACAACAGGAAGTTGCTCGGAACGCTGTCGCGATTGCGCGATCTGGGCAACACGGTCATCGTCGTTGAGCACGACGAGGAAACCATCCGCGTCGCCGATTACCTGATCGATCTGGGTCCAGGTGCGGGCGATCTCGGTGGCCACGTCATCTTCCAGGGCACGCCCAAACAGCTGATGGCCAGGGAATCGGAACCGGGAACCGAGCCCGAGTCGCTCACAGGCGCCTACGTCACCGGCGCTCGATCGATTCCCGTGCCGCCCGTACGGCGGCCCGCGCTGAAAGGCGAGCTTGTCATCCGCGGCGCGCGCGAGAACAACCTGAAGAACATCGACGTCAGAATCCCGCTCGGCCTGCTGACCGCCGTCACCGGCGTCAGCGGATCGGGGAAGTCGACCCTGGTCAACGACATCTTGTACAAGTCGCTGGCGCAGACCCTGTACAAGGCCGCCGACGAGCCCGGCGAACACGATCGGATCGAGGGGATCGAGCTCATCGACAAGGTAATCGAGATCGATCAATCACCCATCGGACGCACGCCGCGATCGAATCCGGCGACCTACACCGGCCTGTTCACGTTCATTCGCGACCTGTTCGCCTGGATGCCTGAAGCCAAGGCTCGCGGGTTCAAAGCCGGACGCTTCTCGTTCAACGTCAAGGGCGGCCGCTGCGAAGCGTGCCAGGGCGACGGCGTGATCGCGATCGAGATACACTTTCTGCCGAATGTGTACGTCACGTGCGAGCAGTGCAAAGGCCGCAGGTACAACCGCGAGACGCTGGAAATCAAGTATCGCGGGAAGTCGATTGCCGACATCCTCGAGTTGACCGTCGATCAGGCGCTGCCGCTTCTGGAGAACGTCCCGGCCATTTCCAACAAGCTGAAGACGTTGCAGAGCGTCGGCCTTGGCTACGTGGCGCTCGGGCAATCGGCGACGACGCTGTCGGGGGGTGAAGCCCAGCGGGTGAAGCTGGCGAAGGAACTGTCGAAGCGGGGCACGGGGCGGACACTATATATCCTGGACGAACCGACGACCGGGTTGCACTTCGAGGACACGCGGAAACTGCTCGACGTCCTCATGAAGCTCGTCGATCAGGGCAATACGATCGTCGTCATCGAGCACAACCTCGACGTCGTCAAGTCGGCCGACCATGTCATTGACCTTGGACCCGAAGGCGGCGCCGGCGGAGGCCGCATCGTCGCGTCAGGAACGCCGGAGGAAGTGGCGCGGCAGGAGCAGTCGGCAACCGGAAAGTTTCTTGCCGACATCATGACGCCGGCATCTGCGCGCGTTGTCCCACCAATGGCCGGCTAATGCCTGTGGTAGAATTGCCACAATTTTGGTCCGGGCGCCTGTGGTCCACGTACCACAAACGTCATTGATCTGTCGCGAGCCGATTTCAAAAAGCGTCTATAAGTTGCTGTCCCACAAGACGATTACCTCAACAACCTATCAATCTGTCGCACGGGCATCGTCTTTGCTCAGCTCTTCTGTGCACGTCCCCCGTCGCCCGAGAGGCTAATGGACGCACAGCGTACACTTCGTCGTCAGATTTCTTGCGTCGGAATCGGTCTTCACTCCGGCAACAAGGTCAACCTTACACTCAAGCCCGCCGTCGCGGACTTCGGCATCCGTTTCCGGCGGACCGATCTGGGCAATCACGAAGTGCCGGCCACGGTGAACAACCTGGCAGGCATCCAGCTCGCGACCGGCCTGGCGATCAACGAAGTGTCCGTCGAAACGGTCGAGCATCTGCTGGCGGCGCTCGTCAGCGTCGGCATCGACAACGTCATCGTCGAGCTGAATTCGCCTGAAGTGCCGATCATGGACGGCAGCGCGGCGCCGTTCATCTACCTGATTCACGAAGCAGGCGTGAAGCGCCTGCAGACGCCCCGGAAATACCTGAAGATTGTCCGGCCGATCGCGCTGTCGCGGGGCGACAAGCGCATCGCGCTCTACCCGTCGGACCACTTCAAGGTCACCTACAGCATCAGCTACGACCACCCGCTGCTTCGCCACCAGTCGCGCACGCTCCGCATCACCGAGGATTCATTCGTCGAGGAGCTCGCACCGGCGCGCACGTTCACGTTCCTGAAGGACGTGGAGATGCTTCGTCAGAACGGCCTGGCGCTCGGCGGATCGCTCGACAACGCGATTGTGCTCGGGGAAACGGGCGTGCTCAACAACGCGCTGCGGTTCGAGGACGAGTTCGTGCGGCACAAGATCCTCGACGCCATCGGCGATCTCGCGCTGGTCGGGTACCCGGTGATCGGCCATCTCGTGGCGCACCGCGCAGGGCACGCGCTGCACACCGAGTTCGCCGTCAAGATTCTCGAGGAAGCCAGCGCCTGGCGCCTCGTCGAGTCGACGGCAGACGTCGTGCCGCTCTCGCTCGCCGATCGGGTCAAGGGCACGGCCCCGCGGCTCGCGAACTAGCGCCTCCAGCGCCGGCTATTTCTTCGCCAGCTTCTTCATGTACGCCTCGAGCTTGTCGTTCTCGTACTTCACGGTATTGAGAAAGAGGCTTTCGGCGAGATAGGTCCGGCGCTCCGCGTCGTCCATCTGGTCGATGAGGTGGTGAATCTCCTTCACCATGTCCTCGAACGATCGCTCGAACTCGCGTTTGGCGGTCACTTCCTTGTAGAGCGTTTCCATGACCGCAAGCAGGTCGCCGTCGAGCGCGATTGGTTCGCCGCTGGTCGTCTTGATGGTACGCATCGCTAAGCCCCGAAGCTTTTGACGGCGGCCGGCTCGTCCGGGTGTATCTCGATGAAGTTCTGGGCGCCGGTCATGGTCAGCATCGTTTCGACGCGCTTCTGGACGCCGGACAGCTTCAGGTGTCCGCCGGCGTTGTGCACCTGACGGTACAGGTCCATCAGGCAGCCGATGGTCGCGCTGTCGACATAGGTGACCGGCGTGAGATCGATGAGGATCTGCTTCTGCCCGGCCGCGACAAGGCCGCTGACGGCAGTCGAAAAGTCGGAGAGGATCGG
>DASSGK010000394.1:0-3259 GCA_035693505.1 Vicinamibacterales bacterium | reverse complement strand
GCTTTCCACCGATCAGGCGATGCAGATCGTGATGAAGAACGGCGGCCTGAGAGACGCCGACCGATACGGTCCGAATGTCGTCCGTTCGATCGAAGCGCTGTTGCGCGAGATCAAGGCAACGGCACGTCGGGGATACGGCCTGGCATTGAGCGAAGCCGAATTCGGCGTGACCGCGGTCGCCGCCGCCATTCGTGCGGGCAATGGAAGCCCGGCGCTCGGGACGGTGAGCATCGCGGGTCCCGGCGCACGCGTCACGGAAAAGCGCGCGCACGAGCTGGCGCCACTGGTCCTGCAGACGGCGCGGGAGTTATCGAATCTGTGGCCGTCGCGTGCGGGTACCGGTCGGATCGATCGCCAGGACGGACACCGGCGCGCGGCGCGTCGAAGCGCCGCGGCGTAATTGCGCGTGCCTGATCCTTGGCGTTCTCGGAGAGCGATGAGGAGCGAGCTGCGCTTGGGCGTCGGTTGCGGACCCCATAGCGCCATGGCATGATCGTCCGCGCCCGCGGCCCCGTGAACGCCGGGCGCGGAGGGTCCTACGATGGCGCAGATCCTGTTCAAGAACGCCAGCCTGCTCGATCCTCACACGGACGCACTCCGGGGCGGAGTCTCCGTCCTCGTCGAAGGCGAATGGATCCGCGAAGTCTCCGCGCGGCCGATCAACGCCGCGAACGCCCTCACGATCGACTGCGAGGGCCGCACGCTGATGCCCGGTCTGATCGATTGCCACGTCCACGTGCTGCTGTCGGAAGTGAACATCCGGTATCTGGAAGCGATCCCGTTGACGATGATGACCGTTCGCGCGGCCGCGCTGATGCGGGCGATGATCGATCGCGGCTTCACGACGGTGCGCGATACCGGCGGCGCGGATTGGGGCATCCGCGACGGCGTGGCCCAGGGTCTGCTCCCGGGTCCGCGCATGTTCATCGCGGGACGCGCGATCGGCCCGACCGGCGGTCATTCGGACGCTCGCCGTCGCACCGACACCGGGTCACCCTGCAAGTGCTGCAACGCGATGAACTTCTGTCTCGAGATCGCCGACGGTGCCGACGCCGTTCGCGCGGCCGTGCGCGAGCAGCTGCGCCAGGGCGTCGACCAGATCAAGCTCATGGTGTCGGGCGGCGTCGCGAGCCCGTACGATCCGCTCGACAGCCGCCAGTTCTCGCTCGAGGAGATCCGCACCGCGGTCGAGGAAGCCGACTGCTTCGGACGCTACACGCAGGCCCACGCGTACACCGCGGAGGCCATCACCCGCGCGGTGAGCCAGGGCGTTCGCACCGTCGAGCACGGCAACCTGATCGACGAGAAATCGGCCGCGCTGATGAAGGAGAAAGGCGCGTACCTTGTGGCGAACCTCGTCGCCTATTACGCGATGCGAGAACGCGCGAAGGACTTCGGCATGACGGCGGAGATGCTGGCGAAGAACGATCTCGTCATCGACGGCGGGCTCAAATCGCTCGAGATCTGCAAGCGCGCCGGCGTGCCGGTCGGCTACGGCAGTGATCTCCTCGGCCAGCTCCAGGTGGACCAAAGCCGAGAGTTCCTGCTGCGCCGCGAAGTGCTGTCGCCGATCGAGATCATCCGCCAAGCCACGCTCGTGGGTGCGGAGATCGTCCGCATGCCGGGCAAGGTCGGCGTGGTGGCGCCGGACGCCTTCGCCGATATCCTGGTCGTGGACGGCGACCCGATCAAGAAGCTCGAGCTGCTCGCCGGTCAGGGCGAGCACCTGTCCGTCGTCATGAAAGCCGGTCGCTTCCACAAGAACCGTCTGGCGGCCTGATGGCCGAGGGGGCGATGGGTGCCCCGGCGGGCCTTGCGCTGAAGCATGCGCCCGTCGTCGACTCGCGATGGCTGGGGCGGATGGCGCTGCTCGGCGCCGCGGCGTTGGGCTACGCAGTCATCCTGACGCCGATCTTCTTCGTCTGCTGGCTAAGCTTCTTCGCGAACGAGATCGTCACCTTCCCGCCGCAAGGCTACACGCTGCGCTGGTTCGCGCACATCTTCGATCAGAACAACTTCGTCAGCGGGTTCCTGACCAGCCTGCAGGTGGGCATCGCGGCGATGATCGGCGGCCTCGTTCTCGGCGTCCCTGCGAGCATCGTGCTGGCCCGGCGGCGCTTCCCCGGGCGAGAGGTGCTCAATACCCTGCTTCTCCTGCCGCTGGTGGTCCCCGGCATCGTCGCCGGCACGGCGATCTACGTGTTCCAGATCGAGGTCGAGATCAGGACCGAATGGCCGCTGCTCGGCTCGCTCGCCGGGCTGGTGCTCGCGCACATCATGATCACGATTCCCTGGACGGTGCGATTGCTGACCGCGAGCCTCAGCGGGTTCGACCGATCGATCGAAGAGGCGGCGCTCAATCTTGGAGCGACGCAGCTGCAGGCCTTTCTCAGGGTCACGCTGCCGGTGATCAAGCCCGGCGTGGTCGCCGCCGCCCTGTTCGGTTTCATCATCTCGTTCGGCAATCTGGAGATGACGCTGTTTCTGGTCGCGCCAGGACAGACGACGCTCCCGATCGCCATCCTGCAGTATCTGGAGTGGCGCATCGATCCCACGATCGCGGCGGTGTCGCTGCTGCAGATCGTGCTGATCGGAGCCGGCATGCTGCTCACCGATCGCTACGTCAAGCTGACCCGCGTGCTCTAGAGGCGATGGCACGGCTCCAGCTCACCGGCCTCACGAAGACGTACGGCGACGTGCTCGCGGTAGAAGGCGTCGACCTCGACATCGCGCAGGGCGAGCTCGTCGTGCTGCTGGGACCCTCCGGGTGCGGCAAGACGACCACGCTGCGGATGATCGCGGGCTTCGTCGCGCCGACCGCCGGTGAGATCCGGCTCGGCGGCAGGGACATCACGCTGCGGCCGCCGTGGAAGCGCAATACCGGGCTCGTGTTCCAGAGCTACGCGCTGTTTCCGCATTTGAGCGTGGCCGACAACGTCGCGTTCGGGTTGCGTATGCGCAAGCTCCCGCCGGCGGAGATCGCGGCGAAGCTCGTCGAGGCGCTGCGGCTCGTGCGCCTCGAAGGCCTCGCCGACCGACTGCCGCGCGCGTTGTCGGGCGGACAGCAGCAGCGCGTGGCGCTGGCGCGAGCGCTCGTCATCCAGCCCGACATCCTTTTGCTCGACGAGCCGCTGTCCAACCTCGACGCCAAGCTGCGCCACGAAGTTCGGGTCGAGATCCGCGAGCTGCAGAAGAAGCTCGGGCTGACCACGGTGATGGTCACGCACGACCAGGAGGAGGCGCTGACCATGGCCGATCG
>DASSGK010000393.1:0-2085 GCA_035693505.1 Vicinamibacterales bacterium | reverse complement strand
CATCACCTTTGCCATGTTCTGCAGATGACGCATCGTGATGAAGTCTTCGAGCCCGTAGACCGCGCGAATCGGAATCGCCAGCGTCAGCACCATCGCGAAGCCCGAATAAATGGCGCCGGCGACGAAGTACGGCGGGAAGATCGGCGTGTGCCAGCCGGGGACGATGCCGATGGAGAAGTCGAAGCTGATGACGGTGTGCACCGACACGACCAGCGGCGTCGCCAGCCCGGCCAGCAGCAGGTAGGCCGTCTCGTAGCGATGCCAATGATGCGCCGAACCGCGCCAGCCCATCGCCAGCGCGCCGTAAATCATCCGTCCGGCGCGATGCTGCGACCGATCGCGCAGCGTCGCGAAGTCGGGGATCAGGCCGATGAACCAGAACAGCGCCGAGACCGTGGCGTAGGTCGAGATCGCGAACACGTCCCACATCAACGGGCTGCGGAACTGCGGCCACAGGCCCATCGTGTTCGGGTACGGGAACAGCCAGTAGGCGAGCCACGGCCGGCCGGTGTGGAACAGCGGAAAGATGCCCGCGCACGAGACCGCGAACAGCGTCATCGCTTCCGCGAAGCGGTTGATCGACGTGCGCCACGTCTGCTTGAGCAGCAGCAGGATCGCCGAGATCAGCGTGCCGGCGTGGCCGATGCCGATCCACCAGACGAAGTTGGTGATGTCGAACGCCCAGCCGACCGGGATGTTGTTGCCCCAGATGCCGATGCCCTTCGTCACCAGGTAGGCGAGCGAGACGAGCAGCAGCGTCGTGAACATCATCGCGGTGCCGAACCCGGCGTACCAGCCGAGCGGCGTCTTCCGCGTCAGGACGATCGAGCTGATCTTGTCGGTGACCGTGCCGAAGGTATGGCCCGGCGCAATCACCGGCGGCCGGCCGGCGCCGACGATGGCCTGGTTCGGGTCGTCGACAGGCTGCAGATCGTTCGACACGTTACTCACCCAGCTCCGGGTTCACGTTCCGCACCGCCGCCAGATACGTCGTCCGCGGCCGCGTGTTCAGCTCGGCGAGCAGCGCGTAGTTGCGCACCTCGGCCTGCAGCTTGGCGACGCGGCTCTTGGGATCGTTGAGGTTGCCGAAGACGATCGCGTCGGCGGGGCATGCCTGCTCGCACGCGGTCTTGATCTCGCCGTCGCGCACAGCGCGGTCGCCCTTTTCCGAATCGATCTTCGCGGCGTTGATGCGCTGCACGCAGTAGGTGCACTTTTCCATCACGCCGCGGCTGCGCACGCTGACGTCCGGATTGCGCCCGAGCTTCAGCGCCGGCGTGTCGAAATCCTGGTAGAGCAGGAAATTGAAGCGGCGCACCTTGTACGGGCAGTTGTCCGAGCAATAGCGAGTGCCGACACAGCGGTTGTAGACCATGTCGTTCAGGCCTTCGTGGCTGTGCGTCGTCGCGCCGACCGGGCAGACCACCTCGCAGGGCGCGTTCTCGCACTGCATGCACGGCACCGGCTGGAAGTAGGTCTCCGGATTCTCGGCGCTGCCGCGATAGTAGGTGTCGACGCGCAGCCAGTGCATCTCGCGGCCGCGCAGCACCTGATCCTTGCCGACGACGGGGATGTTGTTTTCAGCCTGGCAGCCCACGACGCAGGCGTTGCAGCCGATGCACGCGTTGACGTCGATGGCCATGCCCCATTTGTAGCCGTCGTACTTGTGATCCGCCGGATAAAGCGTGATGGTTCGCGGGGGGGTCTCGTCTCCCTCGCGCACGGACTGCGGATCGCGCATGAACTCATCACGCGTGACCGCCCGCACCATGTCCCGGCCTTCCATCAGGTGGTGATACTGCGTGCAGGCGAGCGGATAGCGCTCGCCGGTGCGTACCACTTCGAGGCCGTCGCCGTGCCAGAGCGTGTCGGACGTCCGGATGGCGTAGGCGTTGAAGCCGGCGCCGCTTCCGACACGTCCGGCGCGCGGCCGGCCGTATCCCAGGTGGACCGTCACGGAGCCGTCGGGATGACCCGGCACCGCGAACGCCGCGCCCCGCACCGAGCGCCCGCGATACCGCAGCTCGACGACGTCGGTCGTGACCTGGCCGTGCTCGCCGCCGTGGCCGTCCGGCGTCGCCGTGA
>DASSGK010000392.1:0-13440 GCA_035693505.1 Vicinamibacterales bacterium | reverse complement strand
GCCAATGAGGAACGTTGGCATCGTGCCACCAGCTGCCCGAACACCGGCAGAAGCATACGCATGGCGATGACACCGCGGAGCAAGGAAGGACAGGTCCACTATTTCCAGGTTGACCAGCGACCCGGCGGGCAATAGATGGGGCGCTTGCCGGGAATGGCCGGCCCTCCCGGGCAGATGCATGTCGAAATGCCGAAACCCCATTCGACTACAAGTTGCCAATCCCGGCTGCTACCAGATGAAGGCAGACACACATGCGATTCCTTTCGATGATCCGTATCAATGAAACCACCGGACAGAAGCCCAGCGAGCGCCTCATGCAGGACATGGGCAAGCTCATGGAAGAGATGATCCGCGACGGATCGCTCGTCCGGACCGCCGGCCTGCGCCCCACGAAGGAGGGCGTCCGCGTGCGCTCGAACCGTGGCAAGGTCTCGATCACGGACGGCCCGTTCGCCGAGACGAACGAAGTGATCGGCGGCTACGCGATCCTGGAAGCGCCGTCGATCAAGGAGGCGATCGCGCTCACCAAGCGGTTCCTCGCGGTCCACGGTGACGAATGGAACCTGGAGTGCGAGGTGCGGCCGCTTGACGGGCAGGAATTCGGCGCCTCGTAGTCCTCGCCGACTCGCTTCGTAGAGTGCCTCGCGGCGGCGTTCACCTCAGATCGGTGAACGTCCGCCCAGTCAATATCGTCACAGCCTTGTGACTATGACTGCCATCGCGCGCCTCGGAATCGCTTCTCGGTTCGCACGACGGCTGGTGGTGGTGGTGTCTCTAGCGATGGCAGGCGCCTCCACCGTCCCAGCTCAGTCGACTGCGATGGCGATCACGAATGTGACGCTCATCGATGGCACCGGCGCAGGACCGCGAGTTGTGTCCGTCATCATCGAAGGCGATCGAATCACAACGCGGAGCGCCGCCGAGTTCCTCGGGCGCCTCCCGGAAGAAGGCACGGTCGAGGTGGGCAAGAAAGCCAATCTGGTCTTGCTCGAAGCGAACCCGTTGACAGACATTGCCAATACTCGAAAAGTGGCAGCCGTCGTTCTGCGCGGACGATTCATTTCTGCGGAGGAACTGCAGCGGCACCGTTGAAGTGGGCGGCCGGACTCTCGGCAACCGCGGTAGGACTACCTACGTTACGGACCAGAGAGATCAGGGCAGGTCTTGCGATAGTCACCTTCCATTCCAAACGTTTTCCATTCCTCTCTCGTGAGATTTCTCGGAAGCAGTTTGCACGCCTCAGCGAGGAAGTCCGGCACGAGGAGCGGCCATATGTGCACGGCATCGTCGGCGGTCGATGTCATGAGCCACCGGCCGTCAAAGCTGAAGCCCGCGTCGTTGATAGAAGCGTCGTGAAAGAGAACGCCCGCAACTCCCGAGCCCACCTGCGTCAATTCCATGGACGAAGACGTTTTCCCGTGTCCGAGTTTCCACCGACCGTCCGGGCTCACGCCTTCTCCATGACTGAACATTTCAGGAGAAGTCGGCCAGCGCTCCGCATCGGCAATGAGGGACTGAGAACCACGGTGTCGGGGAGGTTTCCGCAATTGGCCAGGTACTTCGAAGGTTTCCCTCGATGCGATTTCCTCTCCGGTTACAGAGCTCCACACGTGGACCGCAACTGAACCGTCTCTCGTTGAGCGGTTATCGACGAACGCCGCCAGCCATCTTCCATCTGGGCTGAACCTGAATCCGGACGGGAATCTGCCCTTGATGAGCGGCTTCTCCTGCCAGGTTGCCGTATCGAAACGGTGGATCCCGTTGGCATCGGAAGCCGCCAGCATCCGGCTGTCGGGACTGAACGCTGCCTGAAAGTATTCTCCAGCTATCTCGTATCGGGTGAGCCTCGTCCACGGACTCGTCTGCAGGAGATGAATCGAATGTTTGTCGGCAACGAGCACGAAGCGCCCGTCCGGGCTGAAGCTTGGTTTCGTGAGATCCGTGCCTAGTTGAAAGGTATACCGTGGTTTGCCATTCGTAATATCAGAGGTACTGATGATGTTAAGGATGCCATCACGATATGAGACGGTTGCGAGCCACTTCTGGTCAGGACTGAAGGACAACGAACTGACTCTGGATCGACGCGGCCATCGCAAAGACGACAGGCCTTTGGACAGATGCCACATGGCGGTCGATCCATCTTGCAGCCCGGCAGCCAGAACATCAGCATCAGGCTGGAATGCGAATGATGGTGTTCCGAAACCTGTCGGTGACGGACGGTTGGTTCGAAAGACTTCTGTCCCTTCTCCGTAAACCTTAATCGCATCACCCAGTTGGGCCATGGCGGCGATGTACTTGTGGTTGCTCGAGAAACTCAAGTGAGCAGGATCGGACGTGGCAAAAGGGAGCGAGTCATAGCTGTTCGTCGGAAAATCGTGCCCAGGCAGTCGCACGATGTCGATGCTACCTTTGCAACCGACGAACAGCAGGCGCAGATTCGGTAGTATGTCAGGCCGCTCACTCAAAGCCGCACTCCTGCATCCCGCATCCTCGGGGGCTTCAACACCGTGAGCCTCGCCTAAAGACAAAAAGGAAAGTTCCTGGAGCGCCGGAAAACTTACAAAAGACAACCCGTTGCTGCGTACTACCACAAGAGTGCCGTCATCTATGAAAAGAGCAGCATTGCCCTGGAGAGACTCGTCCTTTCCCGCAGGCATATCCATTTCTTGCCAATGACCGGATGCGCTCCGGAGTACTCCGATTCGTCCCGCTCGCGGGTTAGCCCCGCCCTCTGCGACAACCAGATGTCGAGAATCCGGACTGAAAACAAGCGACCACACATGTCCCGAGGTTGCAATCGGAGTCTCTTGCAGGGCACGGCCGGCTTCGATGTCCAGCAACCACACGCCGCCATTGACACCTGCAGCTACCCACCGCCCATCTGGACTGAATGCCATCGACGAGATTGACGGCCGCCTCGAATCGGAAACGATGTCTCCTCGAGCTCTCGAGAGATCAGACACGACAATCCGCCCGGCACGATCTCCGCGTGCGATCCAATGACCGTCAGGGCTGAACGCCACGGCATCCACCGGCCTTCCCGACGTTCCCGGAATGATTTCAGGCTTCGGCGGAATGATCTCGAGCACATTGAAAAGAGCTCGTCTGCCCTGAAAGGTATCGCTGGCTCTCAGCGACTCAATTGCAAGAGCGTGGCTGGTGACAAGGTTGCCCTTCTGAAACTGGTCGTTGGCTTGAGCAGCGAATTGCCGCGCGAGAGCGATTTGGGCTTCTCTTCGGGCGTCGGATTCCCCTTGAATGGCGCGCTTCTCGTTGCTCCTGGCCAGTTCTTCGTTCTTTCTAGCCACCTGTTCGTTGCTTTTCGCCAGTTCTGCGTTCGTCCTCGCCAGTTGTTCGTTCTGTCTTGCCTGAGCTTCGTTCCTCCGCGCAAGGTTGCTTTGTTTGACCGCCACCAAGGCGGCAGCTCCCGCAGCTATCGTGAGCGCGGCGAGTCCAGCCATCACGCTGCGTCGAAATACCACCGCCTTTCGATGCTGGCGCACATCTTCGCCGATGAGCTGATCTTTGGGAATTCCGCGCAAGACCGAAGAGAGGTCAGCGACGGCCTCTCGAAAGGCCGGATTGTTCAAGGACAGGTGTTCATCGTGTTGTGCAAAACGCAAGTCGACCCATAACGGTTCTTCCGAGAATGTTCCGCGAACGGCCGAGGGCAACGCGCTGGTCCGGTTCCAGTCGAAATCATTCGCAGTCGGGTCCCAGGCAATCTCTCCATCGGTGAGCACGATCAACATGTGACCTGGCGATCGAGCGTCAAGCCAGTGCTCGACTTCCTTGTTGACCCAGTGGGAACCCGCAGCCGCGGGAGACGCCAGGAGCAGAAAGTACCTGGAAGAGTTCAAAGCCGCGGTAATCGTTGACCACAGCCCGGGATTGGCGCTCATGCCGGTCTTGTCGCGGAAGATCCGAATAGCCCGTAGCCGGTTCCAAGGTCTGGCGAATTGCTGCAACCCCGCCTGTACCGCCGGCGCCAGTGCTCCGTCTGCCGCGTGCGAGTAAGAGAGAAAAGCCTCGAATTCAAATGTCCGATCGGGTTCGCCCTTTGGAACGTGGGAAGGTGCCTGGATGTGAACAGGGGCGCTGCCGACGCTGGCATTGGTGAGCATAAGAACCGGCATTGCCGGCCAAAGGGCCAGTCGATCGGCCGCAGTCTACACCAGGCCGAGGCTCGCCACCCGGCCAGCAGATCGATGCGAAGAAGAATGGTTCACGAAGTGGATTGCGAACGGCTCACAGAAACACCGCGCGTATCCAGGTATGACGTGATCGACTGCGCGTGACCCGACGGCTCCGCAAGGCCGACGTAGCCGTCGGGTCGCACGAGATACAGGGCATCGCGCTTCAGGCCTGCGCGCGCCGCTGCGCTGGTCCACGGAAATGTGGACAACGGCAGCTGGCGTGCCTGACACACCGATCGCACGCCGGCTGTCGCGTCTCCGTACACGTGGACTTGCCAGGCCGGCGGCGACAACGATGCAAAGTTGCCCATGGCGTCGCGGCCGCCGTCAGGATTCACCCACGGCAAGCGATCGCCGCCGTGAATCGTGCCGGCCTGCCCCTGGCTCAAGCGGCTGCCGCGATAGTTGATGAGGATCTGCGAGACTGTTCTGAACATGTATTGCCGTGCCGCGTTCATCGCGAAGAACGGCTGCAGCAGCATCGGCACCACGTGGAGCCTGATTGTCCGGGCGATCGCCCCGTCGCTCGTCACGCCCGTGAAGGCGCGGTCGGTCGTCTCCACGAGCCGCCGCGCGAACGCGATTCGTTCAGGCTCGTAGGTATCGAGGATCGATTCGGCTGACTGCTGGCGGATAGACGCGGCAAGCTTCCAGGCGAGATTCACCGCATCGCCGATGCCGGTATTCATGCCCTGCCCGCCGACCGGGCTGTGGATATGTCCGGCGTCGCCGAGGAGGAACGCGCGCCCCTTGCGAAACCGGTCGGCCACGCGATGATGGACGCGGTACGTCGAGAACCAGTTGACGCGCTGAACATCGATGCGGATCCAGTCGATGACCCGCCGGCTCACATCGGTCCAGGACAGATCCTCGTGCGACCGCGTCGCGCTCTCTCGCAGCGTGCCGATGAGCCGTGCGTGCCCATCCGCAGTCAACGGAAACACGACGAGGAAATCGGTCGGATCCATTGCGACGTGCAGCTCGCCGTTCATCGTGGCGCCGCGGGCCTGCACATCGGCGACGTAGAACAGATGCGAGTAGGTGCCGCCGGGAAAGCCAATGCCCAACCGTTCGCGGACCGCCGAATGCGCACCGTCGCAGCCAGCCAGGTACAGCGCCGTGCACGTCTCCGTCGAGCCATCCGCCCGCTTCAGATGGGCGACCGCATGGCTCGTTTCTTCCGCGAAATCGACCAGTTCTGTTTGTCGTTCGACGCGGACGCCTTCCCTCGACAGACGATCGATGAGGAGTCGCTCGTGCTCGTCCTGCGGAAGGATCAACGCGTACGGGAACGGGCTCAGGCCGGCGCCCATGTCGCCCAGCACGGCGCGAGCGACCCGGCGGCCTGATACCCACATGTTGGCCGCGCCCATTTCGCGTCCGTGCCCGATGATTTCCCGGGCGAGATCAATCTGGCTGTACAACTCGAGCGTGCGCGCGTGAATCACCAGCGCGCGCGACGAGGTGCCCGGCTCTGCGGTCTTGTCGATGATTCGTACGCGCACGCCAAGGCGGGTGAGCCACAAGGCGAGGACGAGGCCCGTGGGTCCGGCACCGACAATCAGCACGTCCGTCGCGATTGCTGGGTCTCCCACGGCCCCGATTGACGATCAGCTCGACGCGCGAGCTGAAGCGCTCACGATTTCTCTTTCGGTTGTGTTCGGAGGCGTGACCAGGCTGAAAATATTTCCGTCAGGATCCTTGAACCATGCGGTCTTCATGGACCCGGCCACGTGGATATCGCCGTGCCTGGTCATCTTCGGCAGATCGTAGTGTTCGAACGTGACACCCCGACCCTTCAGTCTCCGCACGAGATCGTCGACCTCGTCGGCAACGAACGTCACGGCCGTAGCCTTGTTGGTCCCGGCGTATTGCGATCGATAGACGAAGAGCGTGGAGTTCCCGGTTTTGAACGCGAGCACTTCGTCGTTCTCCATCACCTTGGGCAAGCCAAGCGTGCCTTCGTAGAACCTCTTCGCCGTCTCGAGATTCTTGACCGCAACCGTCGCAATCGCTGCGTTATCGCTGAGCATGTCGTCTCTCCTTTGAATGGGGTTCAGGAGAGGTTCCGAGCAAGCGGCGATCCACGGCCGATAAAGAGGAGCTCAGTGACCCGACCTACCGCCGGGTCGCGTGCGAGACGATCATCACCCATCGGCCGTCACGCTTGACGTAGACACGGGTGAACCGCAAGGCGCCGCCCGACGGTTTGCCCTTGTACTCCACCTTCGAGTCGCTGATCCCGGCGGCAACCGCCGTATCGCCGTACAGCCGCACCGTGAAATCGTCCTGCTTCACGTCCGCGAAGAACTTGCGGTCACCCGATTTCAGGTCGGCCAGATACTCGGCCTTGCTGTTGATCGTCCCGTCGCCGTGCGTGACGGTCCAGCCGGGGTCGAGGAGACGATCGAGCGCGGCGACGTCGGCGCGCACGCGCGACTCGTTCCAGAGCTTCTCCATCGCGCGGATTTCCTGCTCCGGGCCTGCCGCGTGCAGGATCGCAGCGCCGATCGCGACGAGCATCGCCACGGCGATGCTCGAGACGCAGCGTCTCAAGATGGCGTCAGAATCCATACAACCTCGCAGGGTTATCGACAAGGATCGTCCTCCGCAGCGCGGGATCGGGCGCCCACACCGCCAGCTGATTCAATACACGGCCATCGTCGATTGGCAACAACGGTGCGATGTCGGTCGCCTTGCGGCCCGCCACGATCGCCGAGTCAGGATGCGGCCAGTCGCTGCCCCACAGGATACGCTGCGGGTTGGCGGCGATGAGCGCCTTTGCCAACGGTGCGACATCGGCGTAGTCAGGCTCCGCGTTCGAGCTCCGATACGCGCCGGAAATCTTCACCCAGGCCTTGCCCGACCGCACGAGATCGAGCAGCGCCTCGAAGCCAGGCTGGCGAGTGCCGAGCGCGGCCTGCGCCCCGCCGAAATGATCGAACACGATCGGGACGGGAGACTCGGCGATCCGATCCCGAATCGCCTCGATGAGCGCGATCGCCGTGTACATCTGAACGTGCCAGTTGCGGCCCGCCAGCTGCTCGACGGATCGCCGCAGGCGATCGCTCGCGACGCCGGCGTCGGTCTGGCCGGCCGTGGCCAGGTTGATCCGGATCCCGCGTACGCCGCCGGCGTGCAGCGCATCGAGCGCGGCCGGAGCTGCCCGTTCGTCGATGACCGCTATCGCGCGGGCTCTGTGACCGAGTTGGCGCACGGCATCCAGAGTGCAGGTATTGTCCGTTCCGTACACGCTCGGCTGGACGATGACCACGCGGTCGATGTGCAGCGCCCGATGCAGCGCGCGCATCTCGGCGATCGATGCCGGCTCGGGCGTGTACACGCGATCGTCCGCGAAGCGGAACCGGCGCGGATCTCCGAAGATGTGCGTATGGCAGTCGCACGCTCCGGCTGGCACGTCGAACCGGACTGCCGTCTTCGGCTGGGCAGCAGCCGCATGCAGTTTCGTGCCGCATCGGCCGAGCACGGCCGTCGCGACGGCACCGGAGAGGAAGTCACGTCGGGACAACATGCGATCAGATGATGGTCCGAATAAAGCCGGACACTACCGGAAACACGGTCCGGCTGAAGCCGGACACTACCGACACTACTTGAAGATGTTTTTCGGCAAGCGCACGTGCACGCCGTGATTCGGCTTGTCGACCAGCTGGGTGACGGCGACGTTGCCCGCCACGCTGACCAGCTGATACGCCTGATGCTTGTTCATCTTCCATTTCACCGCGATGAAATCCACCATCTCCTGGATCGCCATCGTCGTCGCCCTGGTGAGATCGGGATCGAAGGCCATGCTGATGTAGTCGGTGGCGGTCTCGGCGCGCGGGAAGTTCAGCGGCATGTTCTTGCGGACGGTCAGCTGGAGCCGGCCGCGCAGCGACGTTTCTATCGCCGTCTGGTCGACCTCGCCGTCTCCCTGCGCGGCGTGGCCATCGCCGATTTCGAACAGCGCGCCGGGCGCAAAGACCGGAATGTAGAGCGTGCTGCCGGCGACCAGTTCCTTGTTGTCCATGTTGCCGGCGTGCCGACCGGGCGGATTGCTGCTGACGCGTCCCAGCTCGGGCGCGGGCGCCACGCCCATGCTGCCGTAGAACGGTTTCAGCGGGATCACGATCCCCGGCGCGAACTCGGACGTCATGTTCTTCCGGTCGAGCGTCATGATCTTCGCCGGCGTGCCGCGCTCGCAGTTCTCGGGAACGAAGCCGCTGCAGCCGTTGTAGCCGTAGTCGATCGGCAGGTCGATCGAGAGCACCTTCACCTCGAGCGCGTCGCCCGGCGCCGCGCCTTCGACGTAGACGGGGCCGGTGAGAATGTGGCCGCCCGGCCCGCGCCGGTCGCCGGTGACCTCCGTCGTGATGGCTTTCAGCGACGGCTGGATCTTGTCGTCCGGCACGCCCGCACGCGCCAGACCGGTCGGGTTGTTCGTCAGCAGCGTGTCGACGTCGATGATGTCGCCTGACGCGATGCGGAGCGCCGGCTTCGCCTCGGACCAGTAGTAGCCGACGGCGACCGTATTCGGCGTCGCTTCGAGACGATGAGTTTTCGGTGAGCCGGACTGCCCGGATAGAGCTGCCGCTGCGGCCGCGACGCAGACACAAGAGAGAACGAATGACAATGATCTGGGCATGACTAGTGGAGTGTCCTCGCTGATTCAGTACCGGCGTTTGAATAGCCACGAAACACACGAAACACTGCATCTCATTGTTTTGTTTTTGTGTTTTCGTGTTTTTCGGGCCTTTTGTGATCAATTCATAATCGACTGATACACGAGGCTGTGCGACAGCCCGTGGATGGCGCGAGTGGTGCCGAGGTTCACATGCTGCACCATGCCGACAAACGCGAGATCGTCCACCGGATCGATCCAGAACCAGGTGCCTGCGATGCCGAACCAGCTATACGTGCCGTTGGGCACTGAATCGCCGGCAGCGGCCGCGTCCATCACGATCTGGAAGTCCATGCCCCAACCTGTGCCTGGCTGCATGGTCTTGAGCGCGTCGGGATTCACGTAGTTCGTGCGCATCATCTCCACGGTCCGCGGCGCGATGATGCGGACGCCGTTCAGCTGACCGCCGCCGAGCATCATCTCGCAGAATCTCGCATAGTCCATCGCCGTTGAGAAGAGTCCGCCGCCGCCCGACGGTCCCAGCGGGACGACCGTGGGATCCGGACGGTTTTCGTCGACGACGAGACCATTCGGACTGCCGTTGTGCACGAGCGCAAGGCGGGACAGCTTCTCCTTCGGCACGTAGAACGCCGTGTCCTTCATGCCGAGCGGCTCGAACACCCGCGTGCGCAGGAAGTCGGCGAACGGCATGCCCGAGAACTTCTCGACGAGATACCCCTGCACGTCCACGCCGATGCTGTACGACCAGCGGGTTCCCGGCTGCGCGAGGAGCGGCAGCTTCGCCAGGCCGTCGATCATGTTCTTCAGCGGCACGGCGCTGTTGAGGACGTTGCCGTCGATGATCATCTTGTCGACCGGGTTGTTCGCGCTCAGGACGTAACCCAGGCCCGCCGTGTGCGTCATCAGCTCGCGCATGGTCATGGATCGCTTCGCGTCCTCGAGCTTCGGCGTCCCATCCTCGTTCTTGCCGGTGTAGACCTTCATCTTCGCGAACTCGGGAATGTAGCGGGCGACCGGATCGTCAATCCGCCACTTGCCTTCTTCGTAGAGCATCATCATGGCGAGGCCGGTCAGCGGCTTGGTCATCGAGTAGATGCGGAAGATCGAATCCTTCTGCACGGGATCCACCGTCCGCACGTCCTTCTGGCCGACGGCGTTGAACGCCACGACCTTCCCGTGGCGCTCGAGCAGCGTCACGAGGCCGGCCACCTGCTTGTCGTCGACCAGCTTCTTCATCGCTGTCTCGATGCGGTGGACGCGCTCGGGCGACACTCCGACCGACTCCGGCGGCGCCGCGGCGAGATCGCGCACCCGCGTGCCGCCCACCGCGGACGCCGTCGAGTGGGCCGATTGCGCGAACGGGGACAGCGCCAGCGGCGCCACGAACAATGCGACGAGCGCGAGAACCATCAACCGTGCCTGTCGTGTCATGGTTTCTCCGTCACGAGCCATTGCCATCGTTCGGCCACGCGCGCGGTTGGCAGCCACGCGGTGGGATAGTTCGGCGCCGGCGCCTCACCGATTTGTTGAAACGTCCTGGCCTTGATGTCCCCCAGGAAGCCCGACTTCTCCGCCAACGGCTTCAACGATGATCCTTCTCCAAGCCGAAGCGCGAGCGCATCCTCGAAGAGAACAAGCGCCACATCGCGCGATCGTCCGACGATGTGCGCGGCGCTCGGCTCCTCGGCAAGCGCCCACAAGGCGCCCGCCCTCCGATTGACCGCGAAAAGTCCTGTGATGGTGTTCGTGCGGAACTCGAGATCCTTACCGCCGGTGAACAGGATGCCCGGCACGCTGCGTGCGGCTTTCGGCGCGAGCGCCGTGTAGTAGATGTTGCCCTTGTTCACCACGAACGCGATCACGCGCTCGGGCTTCCACGCCACGAACTCGTAGTTGAATTCGCCGCCGGCCGACATCCCCCACAGGAGAAACGGCGCCGTCGTCAGCTCGGGATGCTTCGATCGCGTCGCGAGTCCCGCAATGGCGTCCAGCATGGCCTGTCCGCTGCCCTGCGACACGTTGACGTATTCCTCGATGAACCCCTGATCGTGCGGCTTGTCGGTCAGGCGAACGCCGACCAGCGCCAGCTTGTTGCGCACGGCGAACGCCTGCCAGACCGGATCGTCCACCTGTCCCCGGCCGTCGCCGTTGGAGCCGGGGACCAGAAGTGCGATGGCGCGGACGGTTGCGACACCGTCAGGCAGCCACAGCTTGAACTCCGCCTTGTCGTAGTTGCTTCCGGGAGCGACGGCCTCTTCGAACGACGAGCCCGCCGGCGTCTGCGCTCCGGCGACAGAGCCCATGAGCGCGGCGGCGATCAGCCCTCCCAGAACCGTTGTGGTTTTCATCGAGGTGGATTCTACAGGAGGTACATGACGGGAGTACGCAGCCCTGAAGGGCTGCGCCACATCTGATTCAAGGGGCACGCTGCGCCACACCAGATTCAGTTGTGGCGCAGGGCTTCAGCCCTGCGTCTGTGTGTTCAGCGGCGGACGTAGAGCTGCAGCCGCGGGAACGTGAAGCTTCCGGCGGCGTCGTCGACGACGTTGACCTGGCAGGTGTAGAGACCGGGGCGCAGCGCCGAGGCGGGCACGTCGAACTGAAAGACGGCGGTCTTCTTGTCGGATCCAGACAGCTCGGTCGTCTGAATGACGGGCGTTTCGAAGGCGCGCACCTTGCCGCGAAAGAACGCGATGCTCGTCATCACCTTCACCGGCTGCGCCGGGTCGTAGACTTCGTAATAGAAGTAGAGATGCTGACCCGCCGACACGACGTGCGTAACGTTCGGGACGAGCTCGCGTCCGTCCCGCATCAGCGGGTTGCGATCGTTCTTGCGTGCGCCAGCCTGGAGCTGCGTGCCCACGACAACCGAGCTGAGCTTGAGCGCGTCCTTCTTCAAATCCGGCACGACGATGTCGGACTCGTATGAGCCGAAGGCGCCGTCCTGGTTTTCGCGCACAACGACCTTGAGGTGATACTTGCCCGGCGGCATCTCGAAGCCGGTCTCGTACTGCACGGTCTTCTTCTTGAGATCGTCGGCAGTGTCGGTCGACAGCCGCACAGTGTCGCGAATCCGGCCGACGGGACGCCGCTGATCGTCGCGGACCACGCCCAGCACATCCAGCGTCGCCTTGTCTTTGGCCGTCGTCTTCGTGATCGGAATCTGATAGCCGGGAACGACCACCGACAGCGGGATGAAGTAGCGGTTGTCGGCGAGCCGGAAATAGGACGTCGAGACGAAGGCGCTCAGGTCCGTCGACGAAAGGTCTGACAGCAGCTGATCCTGCAGCTGCTGCTCGCGATCGTCCTTCGTCGAGTGGGCGAAGTCGCGCGGCGCGTAGTAGCCGGATCGGTATTCGAGCTTCAGATCGGTTCGCTTGAGTTTGACCTTGATGCGGCGGAACCGTCCGTCCCGCGCGGAATTGGTACTGCTGTAGCCGAGCACGTAGTAGGCGGACGTGTCGTTGACGACTTTGTCGAACACGGCGCCGAAGGAATTCGAGTCGAAAAATGCCCGGCCACCAGTGTCCTCCGCCATCGTCGTCAGCGTGTCCTGGGTGGTGGCCAGGCTGGCGAACTGGTTGCGCGTGGACGCACCGGAGAACGTTGACGTACCCCGCCGGCTGCCCTGCGTCGCATCGCCGCCCGGGACCATGGCCTGCAACCCGCGCATGTCGGCGGCATAGATCGAGACGTTCGCGCGGTTGGCGCGATCGACGGTCCGCCGCAGCTGGACCTGGTTGTCGGTCCCCTGCTGACTCATACCGCTGCTGAAATAGATGACCGACTTCTTCTGCTCGATGCCCGCGAGCTGGTCGGACAACGTCTGCAGCGCGTCGAGCCGGCGGTCCGTGTTGAAGATGTTGAACTCGGTATCGTCGGCCGTGAACGCGTTGCCGTTGTCCGGGGTGTCCTCGGGATCGCCGTTCCCCCCGTCCTCGAAGCCGGCGGCGTTGACGCCGCCGAACGTATCGATCGCTTCGCCGAGCTGTTCGCGATCCGCGGTGAAGTCCCGCACGACCTGCAGCGACGTGGAGAACGAGGCCACGGCGATGAGGTCGGCCGGCGACAGCTTCTTGTTCACGTAGTCGTGCGCCGAGTCGACGGCGCGCTTCACTTCCTCGGGCTGCATCGAGCTCAGATCGAAGAACAGCACGATGAGGCGGCGGCCGTGCATGTCGATCTTCGCGGCGGTGTCAGCGGGACGCTCGGCTGAAGCCTTCGCGCTCCCTGGGGCTGCCGAAGACAGAATCGCAGCCGGTTGCGGAGCCGAAGCTGGCCCATCTTTTTCGGCCAGCGAAGGCGCGTCCAGCTCTTCGAAATCGAAGCTCGTGATGCTCTGCGCCTTGTCGTCTTCCGAGACGCTGAAGTCGTCGCGCGTCAGGCCGCGCACGACGGCGCCGCTCTTGTCGCGCACCACGACGTTGACGAGGACGAGCTCGGTCCCGGAGCGAAACACCATCGCGGGCTGTTGCGGCGCCTGCGCTGCCGGCGAGACCGAAAAAACTGCCACGAAGAGAAGGAACCGCAGAGACCGCGGAGATCGCAGCGAAACATGTTTGCTCTGCGTTCTTTGCGGTCTCCGCAGTTTCTTCCGAATCGTGA
>DASSGK010000391.1:0-66082 GCA_035693505.1 Vicinamibacterales bacterium | reverse complement strand
CACCAGATGCCGAGCGCGCTGACGAGCAGCGCCGCCGCGCCTGCGTAGAGCGGCAGGGCGGGCGCGACGCGTTTCGCGAGCGAGACGAAACCGCTGCCGAATACGTTCACGGCGTCGCCGGTCACGACGGCGAGGCCGCTTCTGTGCAAGAGCATCCACACGCCGCCGAACACGGCGAACAGAATCAGGGCAATCGCGAGATTGAATCCGACATCGAGGAACTGATCGGTGCGCCACCGGGCGCGCCGGATGCGCGCGAGCGTACGCGACGTGAATTGCGCGGGCGCCGCGGGGACGGCCCGCTGCCGCAGCGATGTCTCGAGCTGCCGCGCGCGCGTCAGCGCGCGCGCGCAGTCGGGGCAGGTCGCCAGGTGCGACGCGATGCGGCCGTCAGGAACGACGTCGCCGGCGGCAATGGCTTCGACGCTGTCAAGCGCTTCGTCGCAGAACATAAATCAATCTGGGGTTCTGGACCCTGAACCTCGAACCCATCACGATTACTTGAGATCCGTTTCCAGCAGCCGGCGAAGCTGCTGCTTCGCGCGGTACAGCTGTGTTTTCACCGTCCCGAGCGGCAGCTGCAGCGCCTCGGCGAGGCTTTCGTACTGCACCCCGTTCAAGTAGTGCGCCGCGATGAGCAGCCGATAGTTCGCCGGAAGACGCGCGATCGCTTTCTCGAGGCGATCGCGCAGCTCGAGATCGCCGAACTGCCGATCCGGTCCCGACGGCATCGCCTTCGTTCCCTCGCCGTCGTCGTCGAGGGACAGCGCGGCATGCGGACGCCCGTGCTCCTGCAGACACACGTTCGCGACGATGCGATAGATCCAGGTGGCGAGACGGGCCTCGCCGCGAAAGTACGGGAGTCCGCGGTGGATGCGCAGGAAGACGTCTTGCGCGAGATCCTCGGCCCGCGATCGATCCTGTACCGTCCGCGCGATCAACGCAAACACCAGATCCTTGTATTGATCGACGAGTTCCTGGAACGCGCGTTCATCTCCGGATCGGCAGCGCTCGACGAGCTCGCGCTCGTGGACATCTTCCATCCGTTATCGTATTAGAGCATGCGCGCCGATGAATTGTTTCAGTAACAGGGCTGAAACAATTCACGAACCGTTCCAGTCTAACTGGTTCAGGCGAGTACCTGGAGGCCGAATGGACGACATGCAACTGGCGTGGCCCTTTCTCATCCCGATCATCGGGACGATCTGCACGTTTGCCTACATCATCGTGCTCACGCTCAGTAAGGCGCGCGTGCGTGAACTCGAGGTGCGCGAACGGATCGCGATGATCGAGCGAGGGCTGGTGCCGCCGCCGGAAGTCGATCCCCGGGGGTTCGATCGGGCGATGCGCTCCTACGACCGGTCACGCCAGCGCGGCCCGGGCCGCCACCGCCGTGCCGGCGTCACACTGATGGGCGTCGGCTTCGGGCTCGTGATGCTGATTGGCGTGGCCGGCGGCAGCATGAACGAAGGGATCGGCGTCGGCGGTTTCTTCGTGATCATGGGCCTGGCGTTCTTCATCAACAGCCTCTTCGATCATCCCGGCGACGAATATCACGCCATGCCCCCTCGAACTGCTCCGGGCCCTGGTCCGATCACGCCTGAGCCGCCGCGACAGGACTAACCGAGTTTCGCAGCCGATACACCCCGCCGATCCGTATCGATACACCCCCGTCCCGCCGATATACAGAGCGCTGCGTTCGTGGCCGAGCGCCCTAAAGCGCAGCAGTGCAAGCCCTTGCGAGAAAATTGCCGGATTGCTGTTCGATGAATCCTGCTGTATCGTGGGGGCTTCACAGCTGTATCTATATTGACACTGATGGTCTTTAGTGTCATATTGAGTCTTTATTAGTCGTAAATGGATAAGCCATTTACGATCCTCGTCGCTGTCCGTAAGTGACGGGGCGAAGCTGTACCTACGGACTCAAGTCAGAGAGTTTCAACCATGGCCGATTCCCTTATGCTGGCTGATGCACCATCGGCGCGGTTCGTCCAACCTCGTGAGAGCGCCGTCGAACTCGTCGGGCACTCCCCAGCGATCATGCGTGTCCAGGAGCTGATCAAGCGCGCTGCCTCCCTCGACGGCGGGCTTCTGATCGCCGCCGAAGCGGGAGCCGACGTCGAGAGTGTGGCCCGGGAGGTCCACCATCGCGGCCGTCCGGCCGGAGCACCGTTCGTCGCGGTGTACTGCGATGCCGGCGATGCGGCGACGATCGATCGACTGCTGTTCGGTCAGCCGGAGCCGGCCACCGCCACCGACCTCGAGTCGATCGCGCGCGACAGCGGGATTGCTGCCGCTCGCGGCGGAACGCTCTACCTTCACGCCGTCACCGAATTGCGCGCCTCGACGCAGGCGCAGCTGGCCCGAATCGCCCGTGACGGCGAGGTCCGCATCGACGGTGTGCCGGTCGCGACGGCGCTTCGCTTCACCGCGAGCGCGCAGCCTGGCGTCGAGGCCGACGTCAGCGCGCATCGCTTCCGGCCGGACCTGTATCGGCGGTTGTCTGCCGTCCGCCTCGATCTTCCCCCGCTGCGCGAGCGGCCGGGCGACATTCCGGAGCTTGTCGTGCGGCTCATGGAAGAAGCGTCCAGGGCGACCGGATGTCCTGTTCGCACCTTCACGCAGGCGGCGCTCGCGCTGTTCGGCGCGCTCACGTGGCCCGGCAACCTCGCCGAACTTCGCACGGCGGTTCACCGCGTCATCGCCGGCGGAGGCGACGACGTGGTGCAGATCGAACATATCCTCCCGGCGCTGCAGCTCAATCGGGCGCACACGCCGTTTGTGCCGTCGGGCAATCTGCGCGAAGCGCGCCAGCGGTTCGAGCGCGACTACATCGCCGCGGTGCTTCAGCACCACGAGTGGCGGATGGCGCCGGCTGCGCAGGCGCTGGGCATTCAACGGCCGAACCTGTACCGGAAGGCTCGACAACTGGGGATTCCGCTCGTCAGGGTTTCTGAGTAGGGATTGAACGATCATGCGTAAGAGCTCGAGTCTTGCCGCACTTGTCCTTGGCTTGTTTGCTGCCGCCGCTGCGGCGCAAACACCTCCGGCCGCTCAGCCGCCGGCTCAACCTCCAAAGCCGGCCGCACCCAATCCAGCGAGTCCGAACGCGCCGTACAAGCCGGACTTCGAGATTCCGAAGACGGAAGGGAGCGGCGCGTCGAAAGCCGATCAGCCCGCGGCGGGCGCCGAGACGTACGTCATCGGCCCGCAGGACAGCCTGTCGATCATCGTGGCCGACGAGGCGGAGCTGACCGGAAAGTTCCGCGTCGATTCCGACGGGACGATTTCGATGCCGTACATCGGCCGCGTGCCGGTGGCCGGGCTGTCGCTCGCCGACGCGCAGGACAAGATCACCGCGCTGCTGAAAAAGGACTACCTGAAGAACCCGCAGGTGCGGCTCGAAGTCGATCAGTTCAAGGCGCGAAGCGTGCTCGTGACGGGCGAAGTCCGCACGCCGGGCAAGGTGCCGTTGCTGGGGACGACGATGTCGCTGCTCGAGGCTCTGGCCCTCGCCGGATCGCCCACGCAGAACGCCAGCAGCGAGGTGCTCGTGATGCATCCGCCGAAGGCGGGGCAGCCGGCGCCCGAGCCGATTTCGGTGAACCGTAAGGATCTGGAACTCGGCAAGGTCGGCCGCGATCTCGTCCTGCAGGATGGCGACATCGTCAACGTGCCGATCGCCAAACGTTTCTTCGTGTCGGGCTTCGTCAAGAATCCAGGATCGTTCGTGCTCGATCCCGGCACGACGGTTGGCCAGGCGATTGTGCTCGCGGGCGGACTGACCGATCGCGGATCGGATCGACGCCTGACGGTCGTGCGGATGGTGAACGGCAAGGCGGTCGAAGTGCCGGTCAAGATGGAAGACCCGGTCCTGCCGAACGACGAAATCAAAGTGAAGCCTCGTTTCTTCTGATGTGTGGCATTGCCGGCCTGGTGCGCCCATCGGGGCTCACAACGCCGGACCCGTCTGCGGCGCTCGCCGCCGCCCTCGCGCACCGGGGTCCCGATGGACGCGGCGTGTGGCATTCCCCGGACGGAGACGTCCTGCTCGTGCACACACGCCTGGCGATCATCGATCCCGGGCCGTCGGGTGCCCAGCCGATGGCGACGCCGGACGGCCGCCATCGCATCGTGTTCAACGGCGAGGTCTACAACTATCGCGAGCTACGCCAGTCGCTCGAATCGCGGGGCGAACGGTTTGCGACCGGCAGCGATACCGAGGTTCTGCTTCGCCTGCTCGTGTGCGACGGCCCTGCCGCTCTCGCGCGAGTCCGCGGCATGTTCGCGCTCGCCTGGTGGGACGACGACTCGCACGCGCTGACGCTGGCCCGCGATCGCTTCGGCATCAAGCCGCTTTACGTGGCGGCCACGGATCGATCGATCGCCTTCGCGTCGGAGATTCACGCGTTGGTGTCGTCGGGCCTCGTCGATCGCACGATCGATCCGGCCGGTGTGCTGGGTTTCCTGTCATGGGGTACGGTGCCGGCAACGCTGACATATCTGTCCGGCGTCGAGAACGTCCCGCCAGGTTCCTGGATGCGCTGGAGTCTGAACGGTGACCGCACGCGAAAGGCGTTCGTCGACGTCGCCACGGTGTACCAACGTCCGCATTCCGGTTGCCCCGAGTCCGAGTTGCGAATGCGGACAGGCGACGCCGTCCGTCAGAGCGTCGCCGCGCATCTCGTTGCCGACGTGCCGGTGGGTGTGTTTCTTTCGGGTGGCATCGACTCGTCGGCCATTTTGTCTGCGGCGAGCGACGCAGGCGCGGAAGGCCTCAATACCTACACCGTCCGTTTCGACGATCGTTCTTCCGAACACGAGTACGCGCGAACGGTCGCCGCGCGATTCGGTGCGACGCATCACGAGCTCGTCCTCGATTCCTCCCGCATCGTCCGCGATCTGCCGCAGATTCTGGCGCGTCTCGATCAGCCGACGCTCGACGCCGTGAACTCGTACTACGTGTCAGCCGCGGTCGCGGAGACCGGGATCAAAGCGGTGCTGTCGGGGTCGGGAGGCGACGAGATGTTCGGCGGCTATCCGTCGTTCCGGCGGCTGCCCGTCGCGATGCGCTGGAAACAGCGTATGCGTCCGGTCGCGCCGGCCATGACGCCGCTCGTCGCAGCGATGTTGCCCGATCGTCTGACGCCCCGCTGGCGCCACTTCATGTCGGGGAATGGCGACATGAGCGCCGCGTACCGAACGCAGCGCGGCTTGTACATGCCGGCTGAAGTCGAGCGCCTCGCGGGGCCGGCGCTCCTCGATCGTTGGGAGTCGTCGTCGGCGAAATTGGCGACCGCGGAGTCGGCGTTGTGGCGCGGCGACGCGTCGACGCTTGAAGGCAATGTCGCGCGGCTCGAGACGCAGGTGTATCTCCGATCGCAGCTGCTTCGGGATCTCGACGTGATGTCGATGGCGCACGGGCTCGAGGTCCGCGTGCCGTTCGTCGATCATGTGCTGCTGGAAACGGTCTGGCCCGATCTGGGCGCTCACCCGTCGCTCATGCGGAACAAGCGCCTGCTTCACGAAACGCTGAAGCGGCCGCTGCCCGCCGAGGCCGTCCATCGTCCCAAGCAAGGGTTCACGCTGCCGTTCGCGCAGTGGATGACGACCGAACTCCAGCCCTTCGTGCGTTCGGGTATGTCGTACCTCGCCGACTCCGGATGGATCGCTGCCGATGCGCCGGACACGCAGTGGAACGCCTGGCAGAGCGGCGCCGCGCACTGGAGCCGTCCGTGGGCCCTCGGCATGCTGGGCGAGTTCCTGAGAAACGTGTGACCGATCTCACCGATTCGGTTGCGCTCTCGTCCTTCCGCCACCGGCGCGACTACGCTGACGACGCCGGGCGGGATCGATGGACCGTGCGCGCGATCAACGCCTGGGTGAATGCCGTGCTGCCGCCGCTTCTTCAGGCCGCCACTGGATTCCGGGCGGTGCTCGACGTCGGTTGCGCCGAGCAGCCGTTTCGCGCGCTGATGGAATCGCAAGGCCAACGGTATGTCGGCATGGATGTCGTTCAGAACCGCACGCAGTCAGTGGATATCGTCAGCGCGCTCGAGGACGTGCCGTCGCCGGCCGAACCGTTCGGCGTCGTGTTGTGCACCGAGGTGCTCGAGCACGTGACGGATATCGGAGCCGCGTTCGCCGGCTTACGGCGCGTGACCGCCATCGGCGGAGTCGTGGTGGCGACCGTGCCGTTCGTCTTTCCCCTCCACATGGAACCGTACGACTATCGCCGGCTGACGCTGCACGGCCTGGAGCGCCTCGCCGCGGATCACGGCTTCGTCGTCGAGCGATCGGAACGGCTCGGCACACTGCCCCATGTACTGGCGACGCTCCTGGCCGACGCCTCGATCCTTCCGGAATCGCGGTCACTCTTCGCGAAAGCAAAGGTCGCGGTGCTGCGCGTTGCTTTCGCCGCGCTGGTCCGGCTGTTCGACTCGTCGTGGCTTTCGCGAGGTATCGCGGTCAACTCCAACTCCTATCTGAGCAACGGCGTGGTGCTGAGAGCGATATGAGCGGCCGCCGCAGTGCCATCCGGACGCTCGGGGCGATCCGCCGCCGCATCTTCGAAAGTCCGGAGAAAGCCGCCTGGCGAACGGCCTGCCGTCAGGCCAACGTCACGCCGCGGTTCACGCCAGGGCAGATCAAGTTGATGGATCTCGACGTGCACTATGCCGACCTGCTGACGCTCTGCCCGCAGTGGGACGACATCTTTGTGAAGCGCGCTCTCGAATTTGCGACCTCGTCTCCCGCGCCTCGCATTCTCGATTGCGGCGCGAACGTGGGCCTTGCGAGCCTGTTTTTTCGCCGCGCTTATCCAACGGCGCGCATCACCGCGTTCGAAGCGGACCCCGCGCTGTTTGCCGTGCTCGAGGCAAACCTGCGTGCCAACGGCGCGTCCGGCGTGAGCGCACGTCATGCGGCGGTGTGGACGTCGAGCGGCACGCTCACGTTTCAGTGCGAGGGCGCAGACTCCGGCATGATCGGGTCGTTGCCGGGCGCTGTCGACGGTTCGCCCGCCGTGGTGCCGAGCCTGAGGCTTCGCGATGTCCTTGAAGAGGAAGCGGTCGACTTGCTGAAGCTGGACATCGAAGGCGCGGAAGCGCTCGTGCTGGAAGACTGCGAGCCGGCGCTGCATCGGGTCAAAGCGCTCGTCATGGATCTTCACGAGTTCGATGCCTCCGACAGGCAGGTTCCGCGTGTGCTGGCGCTGCTGACGCGCTCAGGGTTCGTCTACTCGATCGAGGAATTCGTGCCGCTGACGTGGCGGGAGCCGAAGGCCGGTGCTGACACGCCGTTCCCCGGCCGGGCGATGCAATGGGCAATGACTGTGCGGGCGTGGCGCCAGTGACGGAGAGGCCAAGTGTCGTCTACGTCCTGCCAGACAAGATGGGCGGGATGACGAACATCATCGCGAACCTTCTGGCGTATCGTCAGCCGGACGCGTTCACGTATCACGCGGTCCTCACGCACAATCACCTTCACACGGACACGCGCTTCGCCCAGGCGCTTGCCGCCGACAGTCAGGCGACCGTCGAGTACACGCTGCCGATCGAGAACCTGCACGCGGTGATGCGACGCGTCTCGCGCGCGGTGCCCTCCGGCGGAGGCGTCTACGTTGCGGGCGACCTGCTCGACCTCGCTGTGGCCTCCTCGCACGACTTCGGCCGCGCCGTGATGTACATGCTGCACGGCGACATCGAGTACTACTACGACCTTGCGGTCCGTCACGATTCCGTCGTACATGCCTTCATCGCCTACTCCCGGCGGATGTATGACGAGCTGATCGCCCGTCTGCCGCATCGGGCCGATACCATTTTTCATCTGCCGTACGGCATCCCGTTGTCGACATCCGTTCGTTTCCGCGTTGACGGTGCACTCCGTGCTATCTACGCCGGGAGGCTCGAGCAGCAGCAGAAGGGCGTGTTCGATCTCCCGGAGATAGACCAGGCTCTGCAGGCAATGGGAGTCAACGTCGCATGGACGATCGCCGGCACGGGACCGGACGAAGCCGAGTTGAAACGCCGCTGGGCGTTCAATCCCGCCGTGTGCTGGGCCGGTGCGCTGACGAACGCCGCACTGATGGATCTCTACACGCGGCAAGATGCGTTCGTCCTGCCGACCCGGTTCGAAGGCTTTCCGGTGGCGCTCGTTGAAGCGATGAGCGCCGGGTTGGTGCCGATCGTCAGCGACATTCCCAGCGGCGTTCCTGAGATCGTCGACCCGGGCATCAACGGGGAGCGGCCGCCGATCGCCGACGTACGCGCGTTTGCGGACGCGATTGCACGGCTCGATCGCGATCGACCACGCTTCGAGACGATGAGCGTGGTCGCGCGTGGCACCGTGGCGAACCGGTTCGATATTCGAAACCGTGTCGCCGACTACCAGGCTCTGTACGCGCGATGGGCGCAGCTGTATCGGCCGCTCGATCCCGGTTCACATCTCAAGTACGGCAGCCGTCTCGACCGGCCGTGGATTCCCAATCCCGTCGTGCGCCTCGTGCGGTCGGCGATGCGATCGTCGCGATGACACCGAAGATGAAGCTTCGCTCCGCCGTGGTTGCGAAAGCGAAGCAACTCGGCGGCCCGGCGATGACGGTCAAGGCGCGTTGCGTGATGCGAGGCTACGATCTGCCGCGGTGGGGGAATCTCCGACGGACGACGCCGTTTTCGGCGATGTATGGATTCGAGCGCGGTCAGCCCATCGATCGGTACTACCTGGATAAGTTTCTCGCGCAGTACCGGGATCTGATCACAGGCGCGGTGCTCGAGACCCAGGGCTCCAGCTACACCGAGCGGTTCGGACACGACGTCACGCGCGCAGATTCATTCGACATCGAGCCGCGATTCGAGCCGACATATCTGTGCGACTTCGCTTACTGCGGTGGCGTCATCCCCGATCAGTCATACGACTGCCTGCTGCTGCCGAACACGCTGATGCATTTTCGTGAGCTGGATCGCTGCCTTGTACACGCGAGACGCGTCGTCCGTCCGGGTGGAACCATTCTCGCGTCAGCGGCGGGACTCCTTCCGCTGACCGACGACGTTCCGGACTACTGGCGATTGTCGCCCGATGGATGGCGCGAGAAGCTTTGCGAAGCGTGGCCCGGCGCGATGCTCGAGATCGTCAGCTACGGCAATTGCCTCGCCGCTGTGAGCGCACAGTTGGGTTTGGCGCTCGAAGAGCTCACCGAAGCCGAGCTCGACGTTCAGGATCCTCGATTTCCCGTGTTGACGACCATCGTCTGCCGTCTGCCCCGATGACGCCGCTGCCGCTCGGCGACGCGGTCAAGACGGGGTTGCTCGCCACGGGGTGGTACGCCACTCGTCTCGGCCGCGATACGTTTCCCGGAGTGCTCGCGCTGTGCTACCACGGTGTTCGCGAGTCCCCGGAGGATGACGGCCTGCCGTTCCCGCACCTGCATGTGGTCGCGGACATCTTCGAAGCTCAGTGCCGCGTGATCGCGGAGTCCTGTCACCCGATCGACCTCGCGACATTTTGCGAGGCACGCGCCACCGGACGCCCACTCCCCGAGCGGCCGGTGCTCGTGACGTTCGACGATGGCTATCGAAGCGTGTTCGAGCTCGCGAGGCCGATTCTGCAGCGCTACAAGATTCCGGCGGTCGTGTTCGTCTGTTCCGAGCCGGTGCGCCGGCAGCGGCTGTTCTGGTTCGATGCTGTCGCGCGGGCACTCGGCCCCGGCGCGATCGACCAGCTTCGCGCGCAACCGGACCAGATCCGTCGAAAGGCGGCCGACGCGCATGACACGCCTGCCAGCGCGGACCCCAGGCTCGCTCCAATGACCGATGTGCACGTGCGTCAGCTGGCCGATGAAGGATTCGCGATCGGCGTCCATACCGCGTTGCATCCTCCGCTTGCGCAGAGCCCGCCCGACATCCAGCGCGGGGAACTGGAGTCCTGCAAATCGGCCCTGGAATCGTGGACGGGACTGCGCATCGGGTCGCTTGCGTACCCCTTTGGCGCTCCTGGAACTGATTACACGGAAGAGACGGTCGCGATCGCATCGAGCCTCGGCTTCACATCGGGCTTTACGACGCGAAACGATTTTGCACGTACGACCGAGCCGCCGCTCGAACGATCCCGGTTTGTCGTGTTGTCAGCCGTGACGGCCGCGGAACTCGCACATCGCATCGCGTACGCCTGGCCGCGCTGATTCGCTCATTCCACGTCCCATGTCGACTGCACCCTGCATCAGCGTCCTGCTGACGTCATTCAATCGGGAACGCTACATCGCCGCGGCGATCGAGAGCGTGCTCGCGCAGTCGATGGCCGACTTCGAGCTCATCATCTCGGATGATCGGTCGACCGACGGGACCGTCGACATCATCAACGACTTCGCGCGGCGCGACTCGCGCATCCGCGTGGCGCTCAACGAGCGCAACCTCGGCGACTACGCCAATCGCCGCCGAGTCGCGGAGCTCGCGCGCGGCCGCTTCCTCAAGTACCACGACTCCGACGACGTGATGTATCGCCATTGCCTGATGACGATGGTGGAGCCTCTGGATGCGGAGCCCCGGGCCGCGTTCGCGCTGTCGAGCGCCGTCGGTTGGCCGGGCGGGCCTTGTCCGATGCTGCTGACCCCCCGGCTCGCCTACGAGCGCGAGTTCCTTGGATATGGCCTGTTCAATCAGGGTCCGGCGTCTGCGCTGTTCCGAACCGAGGCCTTCCGATCGCTGGGAGGATTTCCCGAGGTCGCCTACGCCGGTGACTACCTGTTCTGGCTACACGCGTGCGCCACGGTCAACGTCCTGCTCGTACCCGGCGACCTGTTCTACTACCGGCGTCACGCGGGACAGGAGCTGGCGAATCCGGCCAGTGTTGCCGCCTATGCGCGCGCGGCGGCGGAAGCCTGGCGCATCCTCAATTCCGGCGAGTGTCCGCTGACCCCGGAAGAGGCGGAGATCGGCAAGCGCAACTTCGTCTTCAGCCAGGCTCGCGGCATTTACCGGCACGTCAAGCGGGGACGATATCGAGCTGCGGCCGACACGTTTCGCCTGGTCGGACTGGCTCCCGGCGACTGGCTCGCGTATCTCCGGCCGCCTCGGAGAAACTTCAAGGCTGGCACGCCATTGGACAATCGGGGGATTGCGTAATGCCGAGAACGCAAGTGCTCGCGGTGGACGGAGGAACGCCCGTCAGAACCGAACGGATACCGCTGCACAAGCCGTGGTTCGATGTCTTTGAGCAACAGGCGCTCCTCGACGTGCTGGAAAGCACCCGGGTCGCCGGGGACGGCGTGAAGGGACGCGAACTGGAACGCCTTATTCGCGAAGCGACCGGCGCTCGAGGCGTGTTAGCGCTCAATTCGTGCACGGCGGCGCTCGAGATGGCCGTCATTGTCGCTGGGCTCGGTCCTGGAGACGAGGTCATTCTTCCCAGCTTCACGTTCGTATCGACCGCCAACGCGATCGTCAAAGCAGGCGCACGCCCCGTGTTCGCCGACATCGATCCGGTCACGTTCGCGCTCGATCCCAGAGACGTGGCGCAGCGCGTCACGCCCCGCACGCGTGCAATCCTGCCGATGCATTACGCCGGTATGTCGTGCGATATGGACCTCCTGGGTGAGATCGCAGCCGCACACAATCTGATTGTCATTGAAGACGCTGCTCACGGCGTCAACTCCCGGTATGGCGGTCGGGCGCTCGGTGCCATCGGCGCCCTTGGCGCCTGGTCGTTCCACGAGACGAAGGATCTGGTCTGCGGCGAAGGTGGAGTATTACTCGTTCGCGACGATGACGCGTACCTACAGGCGGCTGAGATTCTTCGTGAGAAGGGAACCGACCGCACTGCGTTTCTCCGGGGAGAAGTCGACAAGTACACGTGGGTCGGCGTCGGCAGCAGTTATGTGCTGTCAGAACTGCTCGCGGCGGTTGCTGTCGAGCAGTTCTTGAAACTCCCGGAAACTACCCGACGCAAAACCGCTCAGGCCGAGCGCCTGCTCGAAGCATTGGCACCCTACCGCTCTATCGTCCAGCTTCCCACCGTGCCTGATGGCTGCAGCCCGAATTGGCACGTGTTCGCCGTGCTCGTGGATCCGTCTCAACGTGATTGGGTGATCAGCGCGCTGAAAGCGGAAGGCGTCGGCGCGGCGTTTCACTACGTCCCGCTTCATACGGCGCCCTTCGCGCGTCAGCCGGCGTCTGGAATCGATCGCGTCGAGCTTCCGATCACTGATCGCGTCGCGTCATCGCTGGTGCGCCTGCCGATATCGGCCGCCTTCACCGACGCGGAATGCGACGATGTTGTGACAGCGTGCAGCAAAGTATTCTCGGCCCTGACCATGCGGGGCTAGCGGCAATCGGGCAAGCGGCCGCGATCGATCAGGCTTTCACGGCCACGAGATCGATGGTCGCGGCCAGGCGCTCGGGTCTGAACAGGCGCGAGAACACGCGCACCGCCAGCCATCCCGCGCCCGTGCCGAGCACGGGCTGCGGAAAGTACGGCTGCTCGATCACGCGAAACCCCGCATCGGTGACGAACGCTCGAAACTCCGACGGCGAAAAGAATGTCACGTGACCGGTGTCCGTATCGAACTTATTGAACCGCGACGGCGAGTGGGCGATGAGCGCGCCGCCAGGCTTCAGGACTCGCACGAGCTCGGTGAGCAGCTGCTGGTTCTCTCGAAGCGTGATGTGATCGATCACCTGGTTCAGCATCGCGACGCCGATCGACTGGTCCGCGCAGGGAAGCGGATCGCCCGCATGCCACAGCCGCACGTCCGCTTCCGGATGAAGCCGACGGCTTTCCGCGATTGCCACCCGCGACGCTTCAAGGCCGATGGCCGTCACGCCGAAGCGCCGTCCGCACTCGACGAGAAATCCCTGGCCGCATCCTACGTCGAGCAGCGGCGGTTCCGGCGCGTGACGGACAGCCTCGGCAAGCAGATGACGATAGTCACGCCACGAGCGCGCGGCATAGTCGCGCTGGTTTTCAATCCACCACTGATCCGGATCCGGCGCCGGCTGGTTCATAGGCCGGACAGTCTACAAGGTCTCACGAGGCCAGGCGATCGAGGCGTGCGCTGATTTCCAGGGACGAAGAACGGCTGCGACAGTTCTGGAACCATCGATACCGGGACTTCACGCTGTCCGAATCGGGATGTCTGGGCGCCGGCGAAGGGCTGAACGAGCGGATGTATGCCTGCAAACGTCAGGCGCTTCGGCGAGCGCTGGCGGCAGAAGGCTTGAGAAGGGATCGAACGTTCTCAGTCCTCGACGGCGGCTGCGGCCAGGGTCAGCTCGCGCGTTTCTATCGGAAGGAGTTTCCAGCGAGCTCGTACGTCGGGCTCGACATCTCGGAGCGGGCCATCACGCATCTCCGGCAATCGATCTCCGGCGCCGAATGGTACGTTGCCAATCTCAGCGCGCTTCAGGATTCGGAAGTCGGCGCGAGGACGTTCGATGTCGTTCAGAGCTTCGAGGTCCTTCATCTGCTTCTGGATGACGAGGCCTGGCGGCAGGCGCTCGCCGGGCTCGCGGACCGGATGGCGGCCAACGGTGTGCTGCTGGTGACTGCGGCGCTGCCCGACCAGACCGAGGAGCGTTCGACCTACCTTCGGTACAGAAGCCGTGCGCAGTGGAATGACGCGTTCGTGTCTCTGGGCCTGCGCATCGCCGCCCAGCGCGCCATGTATTACTGGCTCCCTTCCGGCGGTCCGGCCAACAAGTACTTTCGATACGCGTTGACCCGATTCGAATCCGTACCGCTGTATCTCGTGGATCGCGCCGCCCTGACGCTCGGTGTGCCGCGGCCTTCGTCGGTCGGCCTCGATTCGCGAACGCACCTGCTGACGCTGCGCCGCGCCTGATGTTGCGGATCGGCATCATCGGATTCGGCGGGGCGGGGCAGGCCCACTATTTCTACTTTTCGTGCGTCGCCGGCTGCCGCGTCACGAAGATTTTCGACCCGAAGCCGGCGGCCCGTGATCGGGCCGTCTGGCGCGGTGCCGGCGATATCTTCTGCGACGACGAGAATCGCTTCTGGCCCGATCTCGACGCCGTCGTCGTCTGTACACCTGACAGCACGCACGCCTCGTACATCGTCGCGGCGCTCGAGCGCGGCCTTCACGTTCTGGTCGAGAAGCCTCTGACCGATTCGATCGAGGGCTTGCAGGCGATTCGGCGGGCGGCAGATGCGGCGTCTGGTCAGGTCGCGGCCGTCGTGCACCAGATGCGCTTCGTGCCGCTGCACCGGCGAATCAAATCACTGATTTCGGCAGGGACGCTTGGCCCGTTGTCGTATCTCGAGGGCTATTACGTTCACGATTTGACCGAGCGCGCGTTCGCCAACGATCGCTGGCGTGAAGAGCAGAACGCCACACCGCTCGTCTATTCGGGGTGCCATTTCGTGGATCTGCTGCGATGGCTCGCGGGCGAGGAGATCGTCGAGGTCTTCGCCGCGGCGGGACATCGAGCGTTTCCCGAATACCCCGAGTCGGACCTCAACCTCGTGACGCTCAGGTTTGCGTCCGGGGCGATTGGAAAAGTCGTCGTCGAATTCGGCGAGCCGGGACCACAGGATCACACCGTTCGCGTGTCTGGACGGCAAGCGTCGGTACGCGGGAACCTGCTCTACCGCCGCGACGGACGGCTCGGGGAAGTGCTGCACCGCCCGATGATTTTTCAGCCTGCGCTCCTGCGAGGCGCGGGAAAGACGGGAGGGCAGAGCCGGTATCGTCAGCTCCGCACGAACCTGCCTCCGTATCTGATGGCCAGGACCGTCGAGATGCTGCGGCTGCTCGCGCGAAGGCCGGACGCGGAGTACGGAGCGGCGAACTATCCCGTGCGCCTGTACGAGCATTCGCTGGCCTGCGTCGGCGCCATCGAGGACTTCGTCGCCGCCATTCGCGATCGGCGGCAGCCGCTGTGCTCCGTCGACGAGGCCGGCCGCACGGTGCTGGCCTGCCTCGCTGGCGTCGAGTCGTACCGGACGAATCGACCCGTCACCGTTCGATCGCTCGACGCATGACGCCGAGGGTCCTCCACGCGGTCGATCGTTTTCTCACTCGCAGTGAGACCTTCATTTATACGGTCGTTACGGGGCATCAGCAGTACGAGGCGACCGTGTTGTGCCACGCGCGCGAGCACGCCCGCGAGTTTCCGTTTCCGCGAGTTCACGTACAGCCCAAGCCGACCACGCGGCTCGGCGCCGACTATTGGATGTCCGCTTCGATCGCACGTGCGACCGGCCGCTCCCCGTGGAGACGAGGTGTCGACGCGGCGCTGTCGCGCGTTGCCCCTGACGTCGTGCACGCGCATTTCGGTCCGATCGGGTGCGAGATGATTCCGGCGACGCGCGCCGCGGGAATCCCGCTGATCACGAGCTTGTACGGCGTCGATGCGGCCGTGCTTCCGTTTCTGCCGCACTGGCGCAAACAGTACGCGCGGCTGTTTCGTGATGGCGACCTCTTCCTGGCTGAAGGCCCCGAGATGCGGAAGAAAGTGATCAAAGCCGGGGCTCCGCCGGCACGAACACTCATACATCCGATTGCGCTCGACCTGACCAGGTATCCCCGTTGGTCGCCGGATGCCACGGCCACGGTGCTGTTCGTCGGCCGCTTCGTCGAGAAGAAGGGATTGCTGGATGCGATCGCCGCGTTCGGCGCGGCTCGCACGCGAATTCCGAACATCCGAATGGCGATTGTCGGCGCCGGCCCGGACGAACGCGACGCCAAGGCGCTGGTCGCGAAGCGACACCTCAAGAGCAGCGTCGAATTTCTGGGCATGAAGCCGCACGCCGATGTCATCGCGCGCCTGACAGCAGCCTCGGCGTTCATTCATCCGAGCGTGACCGCGGAGGACGGCGACTCGGAGGGCGGCGCACCGACGATTCTTCTCGAAGCGCAAGCGATAGGAACGCCGATCGTGACGACGAGGCACGCGGACATCCCCAATGTGGTGCCGGCCGGTCCCGGTGTCTGGCTCTGCGACGAGCACGATGTCGATGGACTGAGCGAGGCGCTCTGCGCGGCGCTGCGGGAACGGACGCCTTCGAGCGCCGCTCACGTGAAGGCCCACCACGACGTTGTCCGCACCACGGTGCGCCTCGAGGAGATCTACGCGCGCGTGAGCGCGAACGCCGCCGTCCGCACATGAAAATCGTTCACCTGCTCGGCTGGTATTTTCCCGACAGCGTCGGGGGGACAGAAGTCTACGTGGAGGGATTGTGCCGGCGGTTGCAGGACGCCGGCCACGACGTGCTGATCGCCGCGCCCGATGCGCGCGCAACAGAGCCTCAGCGGTACGAGTACCACGGCGTGGCGGTGTTCCGGTACCCGATCACGGACCATCCGACGCGCGACGAGGCCTACCATCGCGTGGCAATGCCAGGGGCAGCACACCTGTTCCGATGGCTCGCCGAGGAGCGGCCCGACATCCTTCACGTGCACAGCATCAAGACCGGGACCGGGCTCCCGGAATTCCGGGAAGCGCATCGCCTCGGCATTCGAATCATCGCGACCTGCCATTTGCCGAGCCTCGGCTATCTGTGCCGGACCGGCGAGCTGATGGAAGGTGGAAAGCGCCCGTGCGACGGCGTCGTGAGGCCTGCCAAGTGCGCCGCGTGCAGCCTCACGCATGTCGGACTGGCGCCGTCGCTGTCGCGCGTCGCCGGAGCGATTCCACCGCCGCTGGGCGCGCTGCTGCGCCATATACCTGGACGGGCCGGGACCGCTCTCGGCATGAGCGCGCTCATCGTCGAGTACCAACAGATGCAGAGGGAGCTGTTCGAGATCGTGGAACGCTTTGTCGTGCTCAACGAGACGGCCTACCGGATGCTGGTGGCCGACGGCTCGCCAAAAGAAAAGCTCGCGCTGAATCGGCTCGGGCTCAGTCAGACTGGTGTTTCGCGCAAGCCCGGTCCAGGCGAACGGCCGACAAAAAAGCCGGTGCATTTCGGATTCGCCGGACGGCTCCACCCGTCGAAGGGCGTCGTGGAGATCGTTCGTGCGGCCCGCGCGATACCCCGCAGCGTCGACTTCCGCATCGATGTCCGCGCCCCGGTGCTCGATGCGGGTGCCCGCGCGATCGAATCGGAGCTGCGGCGCATCGCCGGTGATGATTCGCGGATTCAGTTCGCCCCCGCCGTGACCTCAGACGAGATTCCCGCGGTGTTGTCGGAGCTCGACGTGCTGTTGTCGCCGTCGCTGTGGTTCGAAAACGGGCCGACGATTGCGCTCGAGGCGATGGCTGTCGGCACGCCGATCATCGCGAGCCGGGTCGGCAATCTTGCCGAGATCGTCGACGATCGCGTGAACGGCCGGCTCGTCGAGGCCGGAAGCGTGTCCGAACTGTCGGCGGCGATTCTCGAGGCGGCGAGCGATCCCAGAACCACGATCGACGCCTGGCGCAGCGCTCTGGGCCCCGTGCGGAGCATGGACGACATCGCCCGCGACTACATGACGATGTACGCGGCATGAGCGTGTCCGGCGGACGAATCACGGTGGTGACTGCGGGCCATCTCTCGACGTGTCCGCGAATGCTCAAGAGCGCGGACGCGCTGGCTGATGCCGGTTACGACGTTCGCGTGATCGCCACGCGTCACGAGCCGTGGGCGGTCGAGGCGGACATGGATGTCGCGTCGCGCCGGCCGTGGAAGGCCGAGGTGATCGACTATCGGCGCGGAGGCAGCGGCGCCACGTACTGGCGCACCGGCGCCAGGTTTCGCGCCTCGAAGGCCATCGCCGGCGTGGTTGGACCGGCGCGGATCCCGCTCGCGACGGTGTCTCGCGCCTTCAGCCGCGTCCACGCGGAGCTCGTGCGAACAATCGCCGCGGATCCCGGCGATCTGATTTACGGCGGCACAACCGGTGCGCTGGCGGCGATCGCGGAGGCGGCGAGCCGCTCGAAGACGCCGTATGGCGTCGACTTCGAGGATCTTCACAGCGCCGAGACCGCCGGCGTTGAGGCGCCGCTTGTCGACGCACTCGCTGACCGCGTGGAACGTGCCGTCGCCGCTGGTGCGGCCTTCGTGACGACATCGAGCGAGCCGATCGCCGATGCCTACGACGAACGGCTCGGCGTTCGGCCGGGAGTAATCCACAACACCTTTGCGCTGCCGTCCCAGCCTCCTGACATTTCGAGAGTCGATCCGTCCCGGTTGCGCCTGTATTGGTTCAGCCAGACGATCGGACCCGGCCGCGGCCTCGAGGACGCGATTCTTGCCCTTGGCCGCACCGGCATCGCCGCGCACCTTGCCATGCGAGGGCGCGCGCAGCCTGGATACCTTGCGGCGCTCGAATCGTTGGCATCGGCAAAGGCGCCACGACTGGAAATCGTTCACTTGCCGCCGGCGCCGCCCGACGCCATGGTGGATTGCGCCCGCGGGTACGACGTCGGCCTCGCGCTGGAGCAGATGACGCCGCGCAACCGGCAGCTCTGTCTGACGAACAAGGCGTTTACCTACATCCTCGCCGGCGTTGCGGTGGCCATGACCGACACTCCGGGGCAGCACGCGCTGGGCACCGATCTCGGCCGAGCGGCGGTGCTCGTTCCCGCCGGCGACGTCGACGCGCTGGCCGCGGCATTTTCGCGGTGGGCACAGGATCCCGCCGAACTCGATTGCGCGAAGCGGATGGCGTGGAGCGCGGCGACACGGCGATGGCATTGGGAACACCCGCTGGAGCGCGGGAAGCTGCTCTCGCTCGTTCGCGCGGTGCTCGCATGAGAATCCTGCTGGTGATGGATCCGTTCATCAAGGTGCCGCCGGCCCACTACGGCGGCATCGAACGGGTCGTGGCCGATCTGGCCGACCGCCTGACCACGCTCGGCCACGAGGTCACCCTGTGGGCGGCTCCCGGCTCGCGCGTGAACGGGACGGTTGAAGCATTCGGCCGCGAAGGCGAGTGGACCCGCTGGAGCAACGTTCGCAACACGCTGACGCTCGCCGGCCGATTCCTGCGGTCGGCCCGACGGTTCGATGTGATTCACAACTTCGGCCGCCTCGCCTATCTCGCGCCGGTGCTGTCGTGGGACGTCCCGAAAATCCAGACGTACATGAGGACCGTCGATCCCGCCAACATGGCGACGGCTCGTCGTCTTGGCGCCCGGCGCCTTCACTACACAGCCGTGAGCGCGGCGATCCGCGACACCGGCCGGCCTGGCGGCGGCGACTGGTCCGTCATCTACAACTGCGCAGTACCGGAGCGGTACACGTTCGCGGGCTCGACCGATCCAACGACGGCGCCGCTGGTGTTTCTCGGGCGGCTTGACCGCTGCAAGGGCGCGCATCACGCGATTGCCGTCGCGCGTCAGCTGCAGCGCCGGCTGATCATCGCGGGCAACATTTCGCCGCTCGCGCACGAGCAGGCGTACTTTGACGAACAGATCAAGCCGCTCATCGACGGCGAACTGGTGACCTACATCGGGCCGGTCGGTGACGAGGCGAAGCAGTCGCTGCTTGGCGGCGCGGCAGCCATGCTCCTGCCGATCGAGTGGGAGGAACCGTTCCCGGTTGTCCTGCCGGAGTCGATGCTGAGCGGGACGCCGCTGATCGCGTTTCGTCGCGGCGGTGTGCCTGAAGGGATTGACCACGGCCGCACCGGCTTTCTGTGCGACACGCCGGCGGAGATGGCGGCGCTGGTCTCGCGGCTGCCGGAGCTCGATCGCGGCGTGGTGCGCGAAGAAGCGGTCCGGAGATTCTCGGACGCGGCGATCGCGGGCGAGTACGAGCAGCTGTATCGGCGACTGGCGGCCTCGCCCGGCATCAGCGTGGAGGCGGCCACGTAGCGATGCGCCGCGTGCTCATGGTCAGCCCGCACTTTCCGCCCGACTCGAGCGCGGCGTCGCATCGCGTGCGTCTCCTCGCTCCGCATCTCGAGGCGGCCGGCTGGTCTCCAACCGTTATGACGCTCGAGCCCTCAGCGTACGAAGGCCGCCTCGATCCGCGTCTCGAAGCCTTGGTGCCGAAGTCGCTCAGGGTCGTCCGTGCACCGGCCTGGCAAGCGGAGGTCACGCGGCGCGTCGGCCTGGGCGACCTCGGTCTGCGCGCATTCACGGGGCTTAGGCGGACCTGTCATGAGCTCATGGCGCGCGAACGCTTCGACGCGCTGTTCATCACCGTGTATCCGGTGTACCCCGCACTCCTTGGCAGCGAACTGAAGAAGGCGTACAAGGTCCCGTTCGTGCTCGACTATCAGGATCCGTGGGTTGGCGAGTGGGGAAAGTCTGTGGGCGGTGGGCCAGGGAGCACTCCCGACTGGAAGAGCCGCGCCTCACGCCGCCTCGGCACCTGGCTCGAACCAAAAGCCGTACACGCCGCTGACGCGATCGTCGCGGTCTCGCAAGGCACGATTGACGGGATCGCCGAACGGATTCCGGAAGCGGCGACGCTTCCCCAAGGAGTCATTCCGCTCGGGTTCGAGCCGGCGGACTTCGAGGTGCTGCGAGCGCAGCGATCGCACGCTCCGAGATTCGAGAACGACGGCCTGGTGCACCTGTGCTACGTCGGCACGTTGTTGCCAACGGGTGTCGGCACACTGCGGCTTCTTCTTCACGCGCTGGCGCGCGCCCGGCGCGACGATCCCGCATCACGTCGTCTGCGGCTGCACTTCATCGGCACCAGCAATCAGTCGGCCTCGGACATTCATCGAGTGATGCCAATTGCGCGCGAGTGCGGAGTGGACGAGGCCGTCACCGAAATGCCGGGGCGTCTCGACTATCTGGATGCGTTGGGCGTCCTCGTGGACTCCTCGGCGATCCTGCTGCTCGGCAGCTCTGAGCGCCACTACACCGCGAGCAAGCTGTTCCCGGCGTTGCTGGCGAAGCGTCCGATCCTCGCCTTGTTCAACGAGGCGAGCAGCGTTGTCTCCATTCTGCGGGCCGCGGCATCGGAGCCCACAATCCGGATTGTGACGTACGGCGACGGCGAGGCCAGCGACGAACTCGTCGGCGAAGCCGCGTGCCACCTGCGAGCGCTGGCGTCCTCTGCTGCCTACATCGACGGGGACGTTTCGCTGAAAGGCATCGCGGACGTCTCGGCGAGGCACCTCGCGCATCAACTGGCGGGAATCTTCGACAAGGTCGCGGCATGACGACGCCCGTCCGCCTGACTGCTGTGTTGACGCATCCCATTCAGTACTACGCGCCCTGGTTCCGGCGCATCCACGCCCGGGCGCCAGAAGTGTCGCTGACCGTGGTGCACGCCACGCAGCCGACGCCGGCGCAGCAGGGCGTTGGTTTCGATCACGCGTTCGAGTGGGACATCCCGCTCACGGAAGGCTATCGATCGATCGTCGTCCGGCCGCCTCATGAAACGGATCGCATCGACAGCGGATCCTTCACGGGTCTGGACGTGCCGGAGATCGGAGCCGCAATCGCCGAGACCAGGCCGGATGTCGTCCTGATCACCGGTTGGTACTCGGTCACTCTGGTCAGGGCGCTCTTCGCATGCCGCCGGCTGGGCGTGCCGACGTTGTATCGCGGCGATTCTCATCTGCTCAGCGGACCGCTCGGGTGGAGACGCCCGTTGTGGGTGCTCAAAACGAAGTTCCTGCTGCGCCAGTTCGACGGGTTCCTGTCGCCGGGAGTGCGGGTTCGTGAGTACCTGCACTGGTATGGCGTGCCCGACCATCGCATTTTCCAGGTCCCGCATGCGGTGGACAACGAGATGTTTGCCGCGGCCGCCGAGCCGTACCACCATCCCGACGTGCGTGCGGCGGCGCGTCTTCGCTGGGGCATCGCACCGGATGCGTTCGTGGTGCTGTTCGTCGGGAAGCTCGTCGAATCCAAACGCCCCCTGAACGTCGTGAAAGCGGTCGCGCGCCTTGCGCCGGGTGCGACCCTGATGGTCGTGGGGTCCGGTCCGCTCGAGGCGGATGTGCGCGCCGAAGCCGAGAAACTGAAAGTCTCGCTGCGGATGGCCGGCTTTCTCAATCAGGGTCAGCTCGGAGAGCCGTACGCGCTCGCCGATTGTCTGACGCTCCCGAGCGACTTTCCGGAGACGTGGGGGCTCGTCGTCAACGAAGCCCTCGCGACCGGCCTTCCATGCGTGGTGAGCAACGCGGTCGGGTGCGCGCCCGACCTGATTCGCGACGGCGACACCGGGTACGTCTATCCGCTGGACGATATCGATGCGCTGGCGATGACGCTCGCGAAGGTCCGCCATCGCAAATCGGAGGGGCACGCTTGGGGTCCGGCGTGCCGTGAGCTGATCGCGTCGTACAGCTACGACGCGATGACTGCGGGCGTCGTGCGCGCGGCCCGATCGGTGCTGCCGCATTCACCCGGACCAGAGCCCGAGTGGAGTAAGGCGGCGTCCCGCATCATTGCCTGCTGCGGCCAGATGGTGATTGCCGGCGGCCTCGAGCGGATCACATTCGAGGTGCTCGATGCAGCCCGCAAGCATGGAGCGGCGTGCCACGCGATCGTCAACGGCTGGGAGAACTTCCGAATCACGCCGCTCGCCGAAGCGAGCGGCGCGAGCTGGTCGGTGGGACCGTACTGGTTTCCGTTGAAGCGCCGACGGCTGACGCCGCTCATCATGGTGAAGATGGCCGTCGAAGTGTGGCGAGTGAGCGCGGATTTGCTGCGTGTGTCCCGCCGGATCCGGCCCACGCACATTTTCCTGCCCGACTATCAGGCTGTGCTGCGCAACTCGCTGGCGCTGCTCTGGCTTCGCGCGCGCGGTGTCCGAATCGTCGCGCGGCTGGGGAACGCGCCTGCGCCAGGCCGATTCTATCGGCTCCTCTGGCGATATGTGATCAACCCGTTCGTCGATCTCTTCGTCTCGAATTCCGGATTCACGCGCCGCGAGCTGCTGGCGGTGCAGGTCCGGCCGGACAAGGTGCAGACGATTCCAAACATGCCGACACGCCGCGCGACGCAGTGGAACGCGAACGGTCCGCGCATTCCGGGCCGAATCATCTTCGTCGGCCAGATCATTCCGGAAAAAGGCGTCGATGTCCTGCTCGACTCCGTCGCGCTGCTCCGCGCGCGCGGCGTGGATGCGACGCTCGACGTCGTCGGAGACATGGACGGCTGGGAATCTCCGGTATATCGGGGCCATCGTGCCTCACTGCGAGCTCGAGCGGCACGCCCCGACCTCGAGGGCGCCGTCAATTTTCTCGGCTGGCGGGAAGATGTGCCGACGTTGATGAGCCGCGCGAGCGTACACTGTTGTCCCAGCCTTCTCGAACAGCGGGAAGCGTTCGGCAACGTCGTGCTCGAGGCCAAGATGTCTGGCGTGCCCTCTGTGGTCACGATGAGCGGCGATCTTCCGGAGCTCGTCTCACACGGGGACGATGGATGGGTCTGCCCTGAAATCACAGCGAGCGCTCTGGCAGAGGGTCTCGAATTCTTCCTGAAGCGTCCGGACGACCTCGCAAGAGCGGGGCAAGCGGCGCGAATGTCGGCCGCCAACTACAGCGAGGGGCGCTTCGCGGCTTCGTGGAGCGCGGTGTTCGGCCTCGGATCGCACGAGCGTATTCATGCGGATCTCTGATCTCGACCTGATCGCCCTCGGATTGGCCGGGCTCGTGGCCGGCCTCGTCACCGACGACTGGCTCACCGCCGCCGCGGTGATGACCCTGATGGTGTGCGTCAGGCTGGTCATGACGGGCGACGGCCTGTTCGTGCTGCCGATCGCGATCTCGTTCCACTGGATGCAGGGCAACCTCGGCCTGATCTACTACGGCCTGACCGGGCGCCAGGTGATGGCGATCTACGACAGCGACTGGCGCCCGATGGTGATGATCGCGCTCGGCTGCTGTCTGTCCCTGGCCGCTGGAATCCGGTTGGGTTTCTTCGCCAGAAAGGCTCCCGACCCGAACGTGCCTCGTCCGGGATTTGCGTTTTCGTTCGGCCTCCTCATCGCGGTCTACGTCGGGACGGTGTTCATGGAAGGGACGCTGTCGGCGGTCGCGCCCGACTATCCCTCGCTTCGCCAGATCATCACGACGTTCGATTCCGCTCGCCTCGGGGTGCTGTTCCTGATTCTGCGGCGGTTGTGCGCGCCGCCGTCACGCTTCGGCCTCGTGGCGCTCGTGGTCGCGATCGAAATCGTGCTCGGCATCACCGGGTTCTTTGCCGGTTTTCGCGAGCCGATCGTGCTCGCGATCCTGGCGGTGCTCGAGGTGTTCGATCGCCGGAATGCCAGGCACTGGATGGCGCTGACCGTTGCGTCCGTCGTCATCTGCGCGCTCGGCGTTTTGTGGATGGGCATCCGGACCGACTACCGCCGCGAATACGTGCAGGTGGATCAGTTCTCGGGATCGAGGAACGCGCGCATCACGCGGGTCGAGGATTTGACGTCGTCGTTCATGAAGAGCGACACGGAGAGCCTGCTCGCGACGACCGATCAGCTGGTCGACCGGATGTGGACCATCTACTATCCGGCGCTCGCGCTGAAGCGCGTGCCGTCGGTGCTTCCGCACACGGACGGCCAGATCCTCGGCGCCGCGTTGCTGCACATCGTGACGCCGCGCGTCTTCTTCCCGAACAAGGGCGACCTGCCGTCGGACAGCGACGAAGTCCGCAAGTATGCGAACGTCGCCGTCGCGGGGCGCGAGGCCGGCACGAGCATCGCCTTTGGCTATTCGGCGGAGTCCTATATCGACTTCGGCATGCCCTGGATGTTCTTGCCGGTGTTCGCGTTCGGTATTTTCGTCGGCGCCTGCTACGCGGTGTTTCGATCGCTGATCTGGCACCGTGAGCTGTTCGTCGCCTTCGCGACGGTCTCGTTCTGGATCTCGATCTATCTCTTCGAGCGTTCGTGGGCGACGATGCTCGGAGTCACCGTCGGGTTCATGGTGTATCTCGGCGGACCGGTCGTGCTCCTCGATCGGTTCCTCCTGATCCAGTACACCGCGAAACAAGGCGAGACCGATGAGGAATTCGTGCTGACGCCCGCCGGGCACCATCGGACCTGACGGTTGAGGGTTCTCCACGTCACGCCTTACTTTCCGCCTGCGCTGCCGTACGGCGGCCCGCCCGCGTCTGTGCTGGGTCTATGTCAGGGGCTGCAGCGAGCGGGGGTCGACGTCGAAGTCGTGACAACGACCGCCAACGGGCGCGCAAGCCTGCCGCCGTCGCCGCCCGGCGGTGAGAAGTACGACGGCGTCCCGGTGCACTACGCCGATCGAGCGTTTCCACGCCGTTTCTTCGGCGCGCGTGTGCGCGGTCCTTTGAAGAGCGCGCTGGCGGGCGCGGACGTATGTCACATTCACGGGATCTGGAACGTCCCGGAGTGGTGGGCGTCGCGAATGGCGCGCGCGCTGGACACCCCCTATGTCATCTCACCGCGGGGCATGCTGCAGCCAGAGGCGATGCGTCGTGGCCGCATGCGTAAGGCCGCGGCCTGGTCGCTCGTCGATGCCCGCAACGTGAAAGGCGCCGCGCTCCTTCATGCGACGTCGGAGCAGGAGGCGACGGCGCTTCGGGCGCTCGATCTCGGGGCGCGAATCGAGGTCGTACCGAACGGCGTCGATCTGACGGCGGCGCGCCGGTCCACGCCTGGATTCCGCTCGCGCCTCGGCATTCCCGCCGAGGCGTTCGTCGTGTTGTTCCTCGGCCGCATGCACCGAATCAAGCGGCTGGATCTGCTGGTCGACGCGCTTACCGCGACACGGGTCGCGCACCCGCACATGCATCTCGTGCTGGCTGGTCCCGATGAACAGCATTTGATACCGGGCCTGCTCGCGCGGGCGGCTGATGGTGCCGAACATGTTCACGCGATCGGAGAGATCCACGACGCCGACAAGTGGGCGCTCGTGAAGGATGCCGATGTCCTGGTCCAGTGCTCCGACTCGGAGAGCTTCGGCATGTCGGTGGTCGAATCGCTGGCCTCCGGCGTGCCCGTGATCGCAACGCGCACCACGCCGTGGAGTGAGCTGGAGACGAACGGCTGCGGTTTCTGGGTCGAACAGACAGCGCCAGCCATCGCCGGCGCGCTGAGCGCGCTCGTTCGCGACCCATCGCTCCGGAAGAACATGGGCGAGCGCGGTGCGGGGTTTGCGCGCGACCGGTACTCCTGGGACGCCGTCGCATCCCGCATGGCCCGCCTCTACTCGGATCTGACATAACGTGCCCACGCCCGTCTTCGTGCTGACGCCGAACCTGTACGGCTCCGACGGAATCTCGCGTCTCGCGCGTCTGGTAACCCGCAGCTTTGAGGAGGTGACGGTACTGGCACTCCACGAGCCGGCGTCAGCGTCGCGATTCGGGCAGGCCACGGTGCATGGCAGCGGCGGGAACCGCTGGCGATTCGTGATCGATGCCTTGCGGGCCGCGAGATCCGCGAATCCGCATGCGGGCGTGATTGTCACGCACCTCCATCTGGCACCTGCGTCGCTGCCGTTCATGTCCCACGGGGCGCCCGTGACGACGATGCTGTGCGGCGTGGAAGCGTGGAGGCGTCTGAGTGTTCTGCAGAACACGGCACTGCGCCGCGCCGCGAAATTGATCGCCATCTCGCAATTCACGCGCGCCGGTTTTCTGAAGGCCAACCCGCAGTTCGCCGACCGCCAGGTGGACGTGTGTCACCTGGGCGTCGGCGCACTGGCGGGCGACGACCAGTTGCCGGCCGGTCCGCCGTCCGCCCTCATCGTCGGGCGCATGGCTCGCGACGAACGCTACAAGGGACACGACTCGTTGCTGGAAATCTGGCGCGACGTGATCGCGGCCGTGCCAGACGCCACGTTGCGCATCGTCGGCGACGGCGACGATCGCGTGCGCCTCGAAGGAAAGGCGGCGTCACTCGCGCTCGGCGATCGCGTGTTGTTTCTCGGGCGCCTCGACGAGGATGCCCTGCAGCGGGAGTACGAGCGATGCACGGCGTTCGTGATGCCGAGCCGCGATGAAGGGTTCGGGTTCGTATTCGTCGAGGCCATGCGCGCGGCCAGGGCATGCATCGGCAGCCCCGGTGCGGCGGCCGAGATCATCGCCGACGGAGAAACGGGATTGCTGGTGTCGCCCGACGACCGGACGCGATTGCGCGAAACTGTGATTCGAGTGCTTCGCGATCGGCCCGCCACCGCCGCGATGGGCGCGCGGGGCCGCGCCCGGTTCCTTCAGCAGTTCACCGAGGAGCGGTTCCGCGACCGCTTCGCAGCCTTGCTGCCGACAGCGTCATGAACATTCTCGGCCTGAATGCCTACCACGGCGACGTCTCCGCCGCCCTCGTGCGGGACGGCCAGCTCGTCGCCGCCGTCGAGGAAGAACGCTATCGCCGAATCAAGCACGTCGCCGGTTTTCCCGCGGAGGCGATGCGCGCATGTCTGGACATGGGCGGTATCCGCGCCTCGGATGTCGACGTGTTCGCCGTGTCGCGCGATCCGAAGGCTCACCTTCTGCGGAAAGCCTGGTTCCTCCTTCGGCATCGACCCAAAGGAACCGTGGCGTCCCGCGCCCGCAACATGGTGAGTCTTCGCGCGCTGCCGGCCACGATCGCGAAGGCGCTGGCGCTCGACGAAGCGGGCGTGCGCCGGAAAGTTCAGTACGTCGAGCATCATCCCGCGCACCTGGCGAGCGCCGCTTTCGTCTCACCGTTCGACGAAGCGGCGATTTGCGCGATTGACGGCTTCGGCGATTTTGTCAGCACGTCGTGGGGACGGCTCGCCGGATCGCGCATCACCGTCGACGGTCATGTCTTCTTCCCGCACTCGCTCGGTCTGCTGTATCTGGCGATCACGCAGTACCTCGGGTTTCCCAACTACGGCGACGAGTTCAAGATCATGGGCCTCGCACCGTACGGCGAGCCGCGCTATACGCGCGAGATCGAGTCGCTCCTTCACCTTGACGGCGATGGCAGCTTCGAGCTGGATTTGACGTACTTCAGGCACTGGTCCGAAGGCGTCCAGATGACGTGGGAGGACGGCGAGCCGACGCTTGGCGCGGTCTTCACGCCGAAGCTGGAGTCACTGCTCGGCCAGGCGCGCCGGAAAGACGAGCCCGTCGCCGCCAAGCACGAAGCGATCGCCGCGTCGCTGCAGGCGGTGTTCGAACGGGCGGCGATGCACGTGCTTCGCCACGTCCAGAAAACGACCGGCAGCCAGAGGCTGTGCCTCGCGGGAGGATGCGCGATGAACAGCGTGGCGAACGGCAAGATTCGTGAGCAGACCGGCTTTCGTGAAGTTTTCATCCAGCCCGCCGCCGGCGACAACGGCACGGCTCTCGGCGCGGCCTTCTATGCCTGGAATCAGACGGCTGGACGCCCTCGCGGTTTCGTGATGGAGCACGGCTACTGGGGTCCGTCCTTCGACGACACGGCCATCATCAAGGCGCTCGATGCCGAGCAGGCGGCGATCGCCGGAAGCGGCTGCGCACGCCGGGCGTGGACGGATCAGCAGGCGCTCGACGATTGGACCGCGCAGCAGATCGCGGACGGACGCGTCGTCGGCTGGTATCAGGGGCGCATGGAGTGGGGCGCCCGCGCGCTCGGCGACCGCAGCATCGTGGCCGACCCGCGACGCGCCGACATGCGCGAGATCATCAACACGCGGATCAAGTTTCGCGAGCGATTTCGTCCGTTCGCGCCTTCGGTCGCGGAGGAAGCGCTTGACGACTGGTTCGTCGGCGCGGTCCCGGATCCCTTCATGCTGCAGGTCTATCCCGTGCGTCCCGACAAGCGGACGGTCGTTCCCGCCATCACACATGTCGACGGATCGGGACGGCTCCAGACGGTCAGTGCCCGTACGAACCCGCGCTACTACAGCCTGATCAAGGCCTTCGGCCGCCTGAGCGGGGTGCCGATGCTCCTGAACACGTCTTTCAACGAAAACGAACCGATCGTCCTGACGCCGGCGCAGGCGCTCGATTGCTTCCTGAGAACGAGCATGGACGTGCTCGTGATGGGCTGCCATGTGCTCGAGCGTCCGCGGGTGGCGGTTGCGGCGATCGGCGACAAGGCCGCGCGAGTGGAGATCTGATCCATGACGAGTCTGGCTTCAAAGCGCGTGGCGGTGACCGGCGGAAGCGGATTCCTCGGCCGCCATGTCGTGTCGGCGCTCGAGGCGCGCGGCAGCACGGTGCTCGTGCCGCGCAAGGCGCAGTACGATCTGACGCGCTCAGCGGACGTGGAGCGTATGTACGCCGAGCTCGCGCCGGACATCGTGATTCACCTGGCGGCGGTCGTCGGCGGCATCGGCGCGAATCGCGACTCGCCCGGACGCTTCTTTTTCGAAAACGTCATGCTCGGCGCGCTGACCATGGAGTGCGCGCGCCGGAGCGGCGTGGAAAAGTTCGTCGGCATCGGCACCATCTGCGCGTATCCCAAGCTGGCGCCCGTGCCGTTTCTCGAGCGGGATCTCTGGAACGGCTATCCGGAAGAGACCAATGCGCCATACGGCATCGCCAAGAAGATGCTGCTGGTTCAGGGCCAGGCGTACCGCCAGGAGTACGGGTTCAACGCCATCCACCTGCTGCCGGTCAACTTGTACGGGCCGCACGACAACTTCGATCCGAAAACGTCGCACGTCATTCCGGCCCTGATCCGGAAGTGCATGGACGCCGTGGCGAGCGGAGCGCCGGAGGTTGTCTGCTGGGGCACCGGCAACGCCACCCGCGAGTTTCTCTTCGTCGAGGATTGCGCGGACGCGATCGTGCTGGCGACCGAGCGCTATGACGACCCCGAGCCGGTGAACCTGGGCGCCGGATTCGAGATCGGCATCCGCGAGCTCGCAGAGGTAATCGCGGAGCAGACGGGGTTCGAGGGAAAGCTGGTCTTCGATCGCACCAGGCCCGACGGGCAGCCGCGGCGCATGCTCGACGTGACGCGCGCGGAGAAGCGATTTGGCTTCATCGCAAAAACCGATTTTCGCGAGGGCCTGCGGCGGACGATCGACTGGTATCGCGCGCAGCGCGAGGCCGTGGTGTGAAGATCTGCTTTTTCAACCGTTCGTACTGGCCAGACCAGGCCGCGACAGGCCAGCTGCTGGCGGAGCTGGCAGAGGATCTCGTCAGCCGCTACCACACGGACGTGACGGTCGTGGCCGGACGAGCGCTGAATGCATCGCGCGCGGAGACGGGAACGCGACGGACGCTCGTGAGCCGCGAGCAGCATCGCGGCGTCGACATCCGGCGCGCGAACGGCACGACGCTTCGTCCCGGCCGCTTCGTCGCCCGCGCGTCGAACTACGTGAGCTATTTCGGCGCGGCGACGGCGGCCAGCTTCGGTGTCGGCCGTCCCGATGTCGTGGTCTCGCTGACCGATCCGCCGATTGTCGGACTCACGGCTCTCTGGACGGCGCGGCGCACAGGTGCGCGCTTCGTGTTTCTGTGCGAGGACATCTTTCCAGAGGTCGCGACGCTTCTCGAGGACTTTCAGAATCGTGCCGTCAACGCGGCGCTCGATCGCATCAACCGTCATCTGCTGCGGAGCGCGGACGGCATCGTCGCCCTCGGCGATCGCATGCGCCGTCGCCTCGTGGAAGAGAAAGGCGCCGATCCTGCGCGCGTCCACGTCATTCACAACTGGGCCGATTGCGACGCGATCGTCCCCGGGCCGAAGGACAACGCGTTTTCCCGGGAGCACGGGCTGGCCGATCGTTTCGTCCTGATGCACTCCGGCAACGTGGGGCTGTCGCAGAACCTTGACGTCCTGATCGAGGCCGCAGATCGGCTGCGATCGAAGGAGCGGCTGACCGTCGCGATCGTCGGCGACGGATCGAAGCGACGGCCGCTCGAGGCGATGGCCGCTGCTCGCGGCCTGACCAACGTGCGGTTCCTTCCATACCAGCCGAAGGCGCTGCTTCACGACTCGTTTGCCGCGGCCGATGCGTTTCTCGTTTCGCTCAAGGCGGGCATCGAAGGCTTCATCGTGCCGAGCAAGGTGTACGGGATTCTCGCGGCCGGGCGTCCGTACATCGCCGCCACCGATCCGGCCAGCGAACCCGCGCAGATCGCCCGGGAGAGCGGCTGCGGCCTCGTGGCGATCCCCGGCGACCCGGCGGCGCTCGCCGATGCCATTGCCACGATGCACGACAACCCGGCGATGACGCGCGAGATGGGCGCGAGGGCGCGGCTCGCCGCGAGACAGTACGATCGTAAAGTCGCCGTGCAGGCCTATCACAACCTGTTCGAGCGCGTGGCCGGCATGGAGCGCGCTGCGTGATCAAGCGGGCCTTCGACTGCGCGCTCTCGGGCGTCGGCCTTATCGTATCGGCGCCTGTGTGGGCATTGCTCGCCACGGCCATCAAGGTGGAAGACGGCGGTCCGGTGTTCTTCCGTCAGGCGCGGGTCGGGCTCGGGGGCAGGACGTTCGACGCGCTGAAGTTCCGGTCGATGGTTCCCGACGCGGAGAAACGTACGGGCCCGGTGCAGGCGACGGAGAACGATCCGCGCGTTACGCGCATCGGCCGGTTCATGCGTGCGACCGCGATGGACGAACTGCCGCAGTTGTGGAACATCTTCGCGGGCGACATGAGCTTCGTCGGGCCGAGGCCGCTGCGGCCCGGGGAAGTGGAAGTGCGCGGCGACGGTCGTCTCGTCCAGCTCGATCAGATTCCCGGCTATCACGCTCGCCACAGCATCCGACCAGGCCTGACCGGCCTGACGCAGGTGTATGCGTCGCGCGACATTTCGCGAACGAGCAAATTCCGGCTGGACCAGGTCTATTTGAAGCGAGCGAGCTTCTGGCTGGACCTGAAGTTGATCCTGCTGTCGTTCTGGATCACCGGGACGGGTTCCTGGGAGAAACGCAATCGCCGCGTCCCTTAACAGTCCGCTTATAATGCAGGCCACATGGATAGGGCGACGGATGTCCTCATCGTGGGCGGAGGCCCGGGAGGACTCTTCATGGCCGCGCGCCTCGCGGAGCGCGGCGTGCGGACGCTTGTCTGCGAGGAACACGCGCGCATCGGCGATCCGGTCCACTGCACCGGCGTGCTCTCAGCCGATAGTTTCACGCGGTTCGATCTGCCATCCAGCGCGACGCTCAACGAGCTGACGTCGGTCCGCTTCCTCTCGCCGGGTGGTATTCCGGTCGACTACACCACTCCGGTCCCTCTCGCCACCGTCATCGATCGGCCCGTCTTCGATCGCGCACTCGCGGATCGAGCGCTGGCTGCCGGCGCTGAAATCCGGCTCGCCACGCGCGTGACGTCGCTGGAGATTCACAAGAGCGGCGTGCGCGCACACGCCGGCGGCGTCCCCGTGCACGCGCGCATGGCCGTCCTGGCCTGCGGCGCAAGCTACAAATTCCAGCGCCGCTTCGGATTCGGTCTTCCCACTTCGTATCTGCACACGGCACAGCGCGAGCTCCGCGCGCGTCGGCCGGGGGCAGTCGAGTTGCATTTCGGCCAGGATGTCGCCCCGGGCGGTTTTGCCTGGGCGGTGCCGGTGCTGCGTCCCGATGGCGCATGCGTGCGGATTGGCGTGATGGCCTCGCGCGACATTCGCGTGTGCTACGAGCGAATGGTCGAACGCGTCCGCGATCGATGGGGCGTGATCGGCGACGACCTGGCGCCGCGAGTGAAGATCCTGCCGCTCGGCGCCGTCGGCAAGACGTACGGCGATCGCATTCTTGCGATCGGCGACGCGGCGGGCCTGGTGAAGCCGACGACCGGCGGCGGAATTCACTACAGCATCGTGAGCGGCGCCCTGGCCGCCGAGGTGGCCGTGGCCGCGCTCGCTGACGATCGGCTCGACGCGAGACGCCTCTCGGACTATGAGGACCAGTGGCGGACCGAGCTTGCGGCGGAGTTCGAAGCGCAGCAGGAGCTGCGCGAAGTCGCGGCCTCGCTCAGCGATGAGGCGATCGACAGTTTCTTCGAACTGGCGCATACCGACGGCATCATGCCGATCGTGCGCGCGACCGCCCGGTTCAACGAACACCGCCCGCTCATCCGCGCCCTCTTCAAGCACCCGCCCGCGCGCCGGATTCTGTTCCGCGCGATGATCGCGTGATTGCGGCGCCCAGCCGCAGTGCTCCGACGACACAACCTTCCTTCTTTCCATCCCCGAACCGCGTGCGCCGCCTTCTCGTTGCCGCGGCGCTGATTGTCGGCGTCTTCGTCCGCCTCGCCGTTCTCTCCATCGGAGTCCCGGTTGTCGACGACTCGTGGCGTGCCTGGAGCTATCACGCCGCCACGCGAGGGCCGTGGAACCTGTACGGGCCCAGGGGGCACACGGTGAAGTTCGGCGACATCGATGCGCCGGTCGTGTACCCGCCGCTGGCGCTCGATGAACTGGCGATCGTCGGACGCGTTCACATGGCGATCAACGGCGGGCGCTTCGAAGATGGCGTGCCGTTGACCCGGACCATCAAGGGCGCAATCGCACTGCTCGATGCCCTCTTGTCGACGCTGATCTTCGTTGTGGTCCGACGGGGTGGTGGTTCGGGTCGCGCCTGGTCGGCGGCCATGACCTACTGGGCGAACCCGGCGGTCCTCATGACTACGACGCTCGGCTACATCGACGTCTTTCTGGCCATCCCGGCCGTGAGCGCCGTGGCCGCTGCGTCCGCTGGGCGCCCGTGGCTGGCCGGTGCGCTGTTCACAGCCGCCGTCGTGACCAAACCACAAGGATTATTCGTCGGCCCCGTGGTCGCCCTCGCGTTGTGGAATGCCGGACCCGCCGAGGGCGGCACGACTCGGGTCCGCGATGCCGTGTTGGCATCGGCGTTCTGGGCGGCAATCGTCGCTGCGCCCGTCGTGGCGGTCGGCAAGACGTTCCAGATGCTGCGGTCCATCGCGGTGCTCGCCGGGCACGACATGTTATCGGCGCTGGCCTTCAATCTCTGGTGGATTATCAGCTACCTCTTCATGGCGGCGGCGAGCGCCGGCGGGTTTCGAGCGGCAGTCACAGCGAGGGCGGGAATCGTCCAGCATACCTACGCGATGGCGCGAGGATTCCCGAACCCCCGAGTCGTGGCGCTGCTGCTGCTGACAGGCGCGGTCTTGTGGGCCTTGAAGACAGCCCGGCATGCTCGCGATCTGGGGCTCCATGCTGCGCTCGGAGCCTTTGTAGTCGTGACGTATTTCACGCTGTCAGTGCAGGTTCACGAGAACCATTTCTTCCTTGCGGTGCCGCTGCTCGCGATCGCCGCCGCGCTGCGGCCTGCCTTTGCGCGCGTGTTCGCGGCGCTGAGCGTCGTGTTCGCACTGAACCTCTATCTGCCGTTCGGTGTGCGCGGGAACGGTCCGGCGGCATTCGTGAACACAATCCCCATCGATCCGGGCGTGGTCGTGGCGCTCATCACGTGCGCGTTGTTCGTGTGGTTTGCCGCGGTCCTGATGCGAGAGTGCAGCGCTCCGGGCGGCGAAACTCCGGCCTGACTCGCAGCCGCAGTCATGAAGCGATGACCGCACCCAGCCGTTCACAGGTTCCGCGAGCCTGGCTCGTGCTCCTCGCCGTCGCGGCCGCCATCAACATGGGTGCGGCCGTGGTGCTCGCCCTGCGCGATCCGCGCCGCGCATCGGATCTCTGGACGATGGTGGAGTGGTGCCGGGACTGGCTACTAGGCGGCCGGTCGCTCTACGCTGGCGCGGACGCCTTTACGGACTATCCGCCGAATGCCATTGTCTTGCTGTCGCCGCTGGCCCTGATCCCGGAGCGCTTGGTGGTTCCAGTGTGGACGGCATTTGCACTCGCGCTCACACCGGTCCTGCCATGGTTCGTCCTGCGATGCGCATCTCCAGCAGGCATTGGAAACGACTGGTATCGGCGCAACGAAGCGCTGATCGCGCCCACGCTCCTGTACTTGTGCTGGGCTGCTCCCCGGACGCTGCTGCAGTTCAGCCTGCTCTCGATGACGCTCGCGTGCCTCGCGATGCTGATTGCCGACTCACGCTGGCTGGCGAGCGGCCTGCTGATCGGAGCGGCGTTGTTCAAGCCGCACATCGCCGGCCCCTTCGCACTGTGGATGCTGGTCACCGGCCGCATCCGTTCGTTCATCGTCGCCATCGCGGTCGTGGCGCTCGGCGTGGCTGTGTACGACGTGCGCGTCCGGGAGAACCCGCTCGTCACGGTGGCCGGGTGGGGAGGTGTGATCGGCCGCGCGTATGGAGGCCCGGATGGCCTCGTCGGCAACATGAACATCCGCGCGTGGGCGTACAGCGCCATCGGCGATCCCTCCATTGCGGATCTCGTCTGGCTTGCGCTCTCCGCGGCGCTTCTGATCGGACTGTGTGGCCTCGCGCTGCGCGATCGATCGCGTGCGCTCGATGACGGCGGCATGGCGGTTCCCGCGATGTTCGGGATGTGGTCGCTGCTGACCGTCTACCACAACGGCAACAACATCATTCTCATGCTGCCGGCGTTTGCGTTTCTGTGGTTTCACGTCGATCGCTGGACGCTGCCCTCTCGCTGGATCCCGCTGGCTGCGCTGGAAGCGGCGCTGGCATTCGACGTCTCCGTGCGCTTGAGCGCCGTCGCGCCTTCACTTGGGTGGGCACGAATCGCGATCGAGCAGTTCGATCGCGTTCTCGTCCTCATCGTACTGGCGTGGGTGTCGGTCGCCTGGTACCGATTGACGGCGGACCCCGAGGTCCGGCTAAAGCCGGACACTACCGGTAGAAGGCATTCAGCGTCGAATGCGCTCTCACCTTTCACAGACGCGGATCGCGTTGGTGAAGGGTGATTGCCACGATGACGGCGAAGAGCACGCCGTTGGCGGGCGTCCGCAAGCCGGTGTCCCAGATGCTCTGAACGGCGATCGCGACGACGCCGCAGATCGCGCCGGCGCGGATCCAGAAGATCGATGTGCGATCGGCATCGAGCGTCTTTGCCATCAGCATCGCGGTAGCGATCAGGGCGATCGACGCAGGCACGGCGACGATCAGGCCTCCCTCGGCGAGCACCTGCAGGTATTCGTTGTGCGCCTGGTTGAAGAAGAACAGCCGCGATCCCTGCTGGTAGGCGAGCATCGCCCGCTGAAACGCGCCGGCGCCGACTCCCGTCAACCAGAAGTCGGACACCATCCGCCACGTGTCCCGCCAGATGGCCGGACGGCCCCACGGCCCCTGCTCGGTGGTTTCCTGCAGTCGAAGGGCGAGAGTTCCCAGGTTGGCGTACGCCGACGCGAGCACGACCAGCGCAACGAGCCCGGCGAACATCCACGCAAGGCCGGACCCGCCTTTGAGCCTCTGGCGTGAGAGGACGATCATCGTCAACAGACCCACCCCGCCGCCGAGAATGCCCGCGCGCGACGTCGACGCCAGGAGGCCGCCGGTCATGAGAATCGCGGCGGCCGCGAGCCACAGCTGCAGGGGATCGATCGCGACTCCCGGAATCGCCCGGCCGTCGCGGGCCGATCGGGACTGCTGTCGCGCAAGCGCGTAGCCGATGACGAGCGGCACCGCCATGGCGAGCCAACTCGCCAGCGCGTTGCGGTTCACGAATGGCCCGTATGGCGACGCCCCGTCGCTGATCGGCTGCCACGTCCAATACAGCAGCCGCGGCGAAGTGGCGCGCTGCACGGCGACAAGCGCCGTCAGGGCAGCGCCGAGCACAGCGACGCCACGTACCGTGGTCCGCACACCGCCTCTCGAGAAGACCGCGCGGGCACACCAGAACACACCGATGTACGCCGCGCCGAGCGCGAGCGCCCACGCCGTCGACTCGACATCGAGCGTCAATGGATGCGCCGGGCGGATTCCTGCATCGACGTCGAACCCGACGATCCGATCGACGGCCGTCCCGTGTGGTGACAGGCTGTCGCGCAGGGAGGCCTGGAGAGGGATCAGTTGAGCGGCAACCGCCACCAGGCACGCGAGGAGCGACCAGTCCATCAGCCGGAACCGTCCCGCGCCGACTGGGGGCCGCGTCACAGCCAGCAGCACGACGAGGCCGACGAACAACGGGATCAGCGTCCAGCGGTACGCGCCCGCGAACGCTACGAGGGGCCAGCCGATGAGGAGAAGGAGGAAAAGGGCGGCAGCCGAACGATCAGAGCGCGGCTTCGGCGTAATAGTTCTTGTACTGATGGCCGTAGTACCGCGAGTAGTAGTACTTGTTCTTCTCGAAGTTGACCTTGTTCAGCACGACGCCGGCATACCGGGGCCGTGATTGCATCACGGTCTCGATCGCGCGCTCCGCCAGCCGCCGGCGCGTCATTTCGGCGCCGACAACGAAGGTGACGCCGGTTACCATCGGCGCCAGAATCACCGCGTCCGTGACGGCGAGCACGGGCGGCGTGTCCACGATGATCCAGTTGAACGGACCATGCGTGAGGTTGGCCAGCAGCGTCTTCATCCGTTCGGACGAGAGCAGCTCCGAGGGATTGGGCGGCGTCCGGCCGGCCGTGATCGCGAGCAGATTCGGATCGACCGTCCGCTGAATGACGTCGCGCACGCGCGCCTGACCGGTGAGCACCTGCGACAGGCCGCGCTCGTTCGTAAGGCGCAGCGGGCGGTGCAGGCCGGGCCGACGCATGTCGGCGTCGACGAGCAGCACGCGGGCGCCGCCGTACGCGAGCGCCATGGCGATGTTCGCGGCCGTGGTCGTCTTGCCTTCGAGAGGCTGGGCGCTGGTCACGATGATGATCTTCGTGCCTTCGTCCGGGTACTTCGAGAGCAGTGAGGTCCGCAGCGATCGGAACGATTCCCCGAAGTCGTGCGGCACCTGCGACGAGGCGAGCAGCGGGTGCTTGTCGCCACGCACCGCGGGAACGAGGCCGAGGAACGGCAGCTTCAGACGCCTGGTGATGTCCTCGGGCGTCTTGATCGTGTCGTTCATGTAGTCGAGGCCCAGCGCAACGCCGACCGCGAGGACCAAACCGATGACCGCCGACATCAGCCACGTGCGGCGTCCGCCCGGCGTAATCGGCGTTCGAGGAATCTCGGCGCGATCGACGACGCGCACGTTGTTCGTGCGGCTGTTGGCCGAGACACGCAATTCCTTCTCGCGGGTGAGCAGCGACTGATACACCTCGCGATTGCTCTTCGCCTCGCGCTCCATCACGCCGTAGCCGATGCCCTTGCGGTTCAGGGCCGTGGCGTCGCTCTTGGCGCCTTCGAGATTCTTCGCGAACGTCTGCTCTTCGATGACCGCGGTCTCGTACTCGTTGCGCACCGACTGCACGGCGCCCGAGATCGCGATGTCGAGCTGTTTCTGCGCGTCGTCGAGCTGCGCGTTGACGTCGAGGACTCTCGGGTGTTTGTCGCCGTAGCGCTCGAGGAGCTGTACCTTCTGGCGCTGCAGCTCGACCAGTTTTGCCCGTGCGGCCTGCACGCCGGCGTTCGTGGCGATGACGGGAATCGCGTCCGGGTTGCCGCCGCTGGAAATGGCCTTGACCTGGTTGTAGAGCGACTCTTTCTGCACGCGATTGCTTCGCGCGTGCGTCGCCGTGTCGTTCAGCTGATTGAGGCGCGACAGGACGATGTTCTGTTTGTCGTCGAGGGACAGGGCGTTCTCTTTTTCACGGTACTCCGCGAGCGCCCGCTCGCTGTCTTCGACGCGCTTCTGCTGGCTCGCGAGCTCGGTGCCCAGCCAGTCGAGCATCCCCTGCGTCGACCGGAGCTTGATCTCGAGATTCTCGTTGACGTATTCGTCGACGAGGGCGTTGACCGCGTCGGCGGCGAACTTCGGATCCTCCGACACGAACGTTACGTCAACGAGATGGCTGCCGCGGACCGGCGCAACATCGACTCTTCCGACGAACTGACCGACCATCGCCGACTCGTCGGCAGTCTCGGCCGCCCTGGGTGGTTCGGGGCTCGGAGCGGGCTTCTTGAAATAACCTGTCAGCCGTGTCTTGAGATCCGAAAGCAGCGAGAGCGGCGTCGGGGGCGCCTGCTTGGTCCCGTTGAATTCGGGCACCGTTTCCAGGTGCAGTTTCCGGACGACCCGCCGCGTCAGGTCGCGGCCCTTCAGGATCTTGTATTGCGTCTGGTAGTACGGCTCGGGGTCTTCGAAGTAGGTGTTCTGCTCGTTCTGGAGTCCCGGCACCGCGGTGGATCGCTCGTCCTCGATGAGGACGCGCGCTTGCGCCTGGAAAATCTTGACGTTGCTGTACCCCTGGATGATCATCGCCGCCGTCACCAGCACGAACACCGTGGCGGACAGGCGCCGGTAGCGGTACAGGACCGCCAGACGATCGAGAAGGTGGACGTCGTTTTCCGCCGAGTACGGCGTGCCGGGTGCGTTCGATGGTGGAGGCGAGCCGGCCGTCCCACCGCCGGCGCCATGAGCGGCCCCGCTCCGAACGCTACCGGGTTTCGGAGGACCCGAAGGAGTAGGCTCGAACATCGCCGTTACTGGTTGGGACTGACCGGACGTGTCGGCACGACCGCCACGATGCTGCTGGCCACCGCCTGTGTGGCGATGATCCAGGCGGTCGATTTCGCAGTTCCGCCAAGCGTCATCGTTGGCGGGACTTTGAACGGCAGCTTCACGATCGCCGACACGGTGTCGCCAGCGTTCACATTCAGCAGGTCGCTCGCGGCGAGGATAGACTGATCGTCGGACATGATCTCGACGATGTAGGTGCCGGGTTCGATCTTCGCGAACGTGAAGATGCCGGATTTGTCGGTCAGCTGCTTGTCCACGATGCGCCCGAACCGCGCGTCGCGCAGCCGAATCTTCGCGTTGCTCATCCTGGCGTTGGTGGAATCGAGCGCGTTGCCCTGAATAGTGCTGAACCCGAAGCCCTTCGTGCGGGCGATGGTCGTCGAGATTGGACTGACGGCTGTCATCGGCTGCTGAGCGGCGAGCGGAAGGCCGCTGGCAGCAGTGATCACGACAAGGGCAGCGGGCAGAAAACGAGACATACGGTTCTCAGTTCTTATCGGTCGGATTGTCTCGGCGCTTGAGTGTAATTTTGTAAATGACTTTAACTGACAATAAGGTCGTTTAGTGTTACTGAATCCTACCACGTGGAATCAGGTCTCACAACGACGGAGCGTGAGATCCAAAGGTAAGTCTCGCAATTTTACTCGATTGGGCGAATGGCCGGGCAATTATGCGCATCGGCAACCGACTATGGTGGCAAGCGGGAGTGGTAGCTAGCGCCCTTGGCGCAGCGGTAGCCCCGTTGCCGGCGTTTGCGGTCGATCGCTGGTATTCGGAGCGCGCGTACGCCGGTATCCAGCCCCTCCTGACCTCCGTCTCGAACCTCGTCCCGTTCGCCCTGCTAGACGTGCTGATCGGGGCCGTCGGCGTCTCGTGGATCGTGATGGCGGTTCGGGATCTGCGGCGGGCCGGGAGCCGCCTGCGCGCGGCCGGCCTCATCACCGCTCGAACCCTCGCCTGGGCCGCGACACTGTACCTGATGTTTCTCGCGCTCTGGGGCCTCAACTACCGTCGTCCGCCGCTGCGCGAGACGATGGCGTACGACCCATCCGCGGTCACGGCCGAGGCTGCCGCCGCCGCCGGCCGCGTTGCCGTGGAGCGTCTCAACGCCTTGCACGATCCGGCGCACGCCCGCGGATGGCAGGCGGCCGACGAAGTGGATCCGGTGCTGGCCGACGGCTTCGCCCGCGCGGTGCGCGAGGCGGGCATCCGGCGCGACGTCGTTCCGGGACGTCCCAAGCGTACGATTCTCGATGCGTACTTCCGCCGCGCCGGCGTGGACGGCATGACCGATCCGTTCTTTCTCGAGACGCTTGTCGCCGGCGGCGTCCTGCCTTTCGAGCGTGCGTTCGTCGTCGCTCACGAGTGGAGCCACCTGGCGGGGATCGCCGACGAAGGCGAGGCGAACTTTACCGCGTGGCGTGCGTGCATCAACGGACCGGCACCGCTGGCGTACAGCGGCTGGCTGTTCCTGTACGGAGAGCTCTCACGCGCGGTGCCGGGACCGGACCGTGCGGTTCTCGCGGCAGCGCTCGGCGGGGGACCCCGCGCCGACTTGCGGGCTATCCGTGAACGCTTCCTGCGCGACGTGAATCGCCATGTTTCGGACGCGGGATGGCGCGTCTACGATTCGTATCTGAAGGCCAATCGCGTGGAAGCCGGAACCGCGAGCTACGCTGAAGTCGTGCGTCTCGTTCTCGGATTGCGGGTCGATGGTCGCCCGATGATCGATCTTCCCGACGATTCGCGCTAGCGTTCAAGCGGCGTCGCGGCGCGTGGCGGTTCCTGCGCGTCGCCTTCGTAATAGACCTTCTCGAGAAACAGTCCGGACGGCGGGGCGGTCAGACGTGCGGGTGCCGCCGATCCGTTCGCGAGGATGGTTTTAATCGCGTCGACCGGCATCTCACCACGGCCGATCTCGACGAGCACACCCACCATCCGGCGCACCATTTTCCAGAGGAAATGCGAGCCCTGGATGCTGACGAGCAGCAGATCACCGTCTTCGATGATTTCGAGGTGGTCGACCAGGACCAGCGTAGACGGAGGAGCTTCTCCGTCCTCTTGCGAGGCCGCGGCGGCAAACGATCGGAAATCGCGCATGCCCACGAACGCGCGAGCCGCTTCGCGCATCCGGCCGATGTCGAGAGGCTCCTTCACCCACCACACGTACGCCTTGGCGAACGCGGTTCGCCGCTGCGCGATCTGATACAGGTAGCGGCGCGCCACCGCATGATGGCGCGCGTGAAAACGATGCGGCACCTGCGCGGCGGTCAGGATGTTGATGTCCGCCGGGAGCTCGTCGTTCAGACGGCGCTTCAGCGACTCGGCGGGGAGGTTCGTGCTGACGTCGAGATGCGCCACCTGGCCGAGCGCATGGACTCCGGCGTCGGTCCGCCCCGAGCCGTACAGCTCGAAGTCTTTCCGGCCCGTGACCGTGCGAACCGCGCGATCGATCTCGCCCTGTACCGTTTTTGCGTTCTTTTGAATCTGCCAGCCGCTGTAGCGGGTGCCCGCGTACTCGATCGTGAGCTTGAAGCGCGGCATCGCTAGATCCGCAAATCGGCCGGCTGGTAGAACGCGCGATTGCTGAACGAAAACATGCGGCGGTGCCGGCGCAGGAGCATGTGCCGGCGCACACGGCGGATCGGCCGGAGAATCGGCGATTCTTTCCAGGCCTCGAATCGTTTCGGCCGCGTCACCGGTCCTGTGCCAACCCAGTCGTTGACGTAATCGCTCTGTTGGGGGACGGCGGAAAAGATCTCGCGGACGTCGTCGCGGCGGGCGTGCACGAGGAGATAGACGGGATCGTTGGTCCAGAGCTGCACGCGCTCGCGTACGGCCGCTGGATCGACGACACGATAGAAATGCTTTCCACTGGTATCCGCAAAATACATCTCCACGACCGAGAAGCCGTTCTCGGGGCTGAACGCGCGGAAGAACAGCTCCGGCGAGAACTGGTAGAAGCCATGCCCGCACCAGTTGTTCGGCATGGTCACGGCGACGAACCGGCCATGCGGTTTCACCATCTGCATGCAGTTCTTCAGCGCGATCGGGAAGTTGAACACGTGTTCGAGCGTACCGCCGTCGAAGACGAGGTCGAACTGCTCGTGCCATGACGCCGGCACGGGTTCGTTGAGATCGTGCAGGCGGGTCGCACCTTCATAGCTGGAGGCGTCGAGCGCCTCCACGTCCTTGGCGCCGAGAGCCTTGATCAAGCTGTCTGCGTACACCGGCACTTCTTCGGCGAGCGGTTGGCCGAGTCGCGTGAGCACCCGGCGGTATGTGGCGGGCTCGAGGTGCAGATGCTGGTGACCCAGCGTCAGAACGCGGCCGAACGCCACCTCGTCCCGGCGCATTTTCAGGAGAAGGGCCGCCGCATTGGTTTCAAGACCCATATTTCACTTCAGCTCGGCTGCGAGTGGGCGCGCGGTCCGCGGGAAGCCACTCGAGCGTGGCCAGCCGAATCCGGGTATCGGCAAACTGACGGAGGAACGACAGGCACTCCTCGCGCAGCTCGGCCGGCGCCGCAGCCTCGCATGTGGCGTAGAACCCCATGGTGACCGGCACTTCATGGACGTCGCCCGGATAGCCGTAGCAAAACATCACATACGCGCCGAACCCGCTCTGCGAGAGCAGCGCCTCGACTTCCTCCTCGTCAAAGAGGCTCTTGTGCAGCTGTCCCAGCCACCAGGCCTGCTGTCCTTCCGGATCGCCGTGCGTGTACCGGTAGACGTTGTACAGGTCGAAGATCTCGCTGGCGGTCCCGGGCCCGCGCTCGACGTAGAGCCTTGCGATGTTCGGAAAATACGGGATGCCCATGTAGCAGCATGCGCCGTCCGCGGCGAGCGCGCGCCGGATCCTTTTCAAGTGCGGACCTCGAGACTGGCGGAACAGGTGCTCGAAGAACGCGTTGCTGAACGCGAAGGCGACGGAGCCGTCGGCAAGGCGCGGCAGACTGAGATCCATGGCGACGTCGACAGCCGGAGTGGCTCGATTGTCGATGTTGACGTAGCCAGGAAGACGATCGTCGCCGCAGCCCAGGTGCAGACGAAGCGACCGCTGGCGCTGGAGCGCGGCGAGGCGGAAAGGATTGCGAAGCGTGCGCGCCCACATCCGCAATCGCTTCAACGTTCGCGACGCCACGCGCCTCAGCATTCTCATCACCGCACGATACGCGGATGCTCGGCGCCGGCCTTGATGATGCCGAGCAGAGCCGTGGAACAGATGGCATCGGTCATGTTCGCGAGCACCCATTCGCGCGGCCGGAACGACGCGCGGTCCGCCATCGCCGAGCGCAGCACCGGTTCCAGTTCGCCGATCGTGCGCCATCGCCGTCCGGTCAGCGGCGTCAGGTATGGCGCCGAAGAGCGTGACTCGAAGGTGCGGCCGCGCCACTGTGCGACGCCTTGCGGATCCCAGACCAGCGTCGGCACATCCATCGACCACGCTTCCGCGAGCGCCAGCCCCTGCGTTTCGAACGTGCTCAGGAAGATCCCGATGGCCGATCGATCGAGCAGCTGCCGGTAGTCGGCCGCGCTGAAGATGGCGTGCTCGCCGTGCATCGAGCGCACTCGTCGAGGCTCCAGGCCGCTCGCACGCACGATCTGCTCGACCTCCTCACAGAAGGCTTCGTCTCCGCTTTTCCAATACACCAGACCGATTCGCTTGTCCGTGCCGCCGGTCGGCTTCCAGGCATCGGCGTCGACACCGCAGGGACAGGCGACCGCCTTCTCGAGGAGGACTGGAGCTTCGCGGTAAAAGTCGAGTGCCCACTCGTGCGCGACGATCAGCCGATCGATCTCCGGAAATTGCAGGACTCCGTCGGATTCGTCCGCGAAGAGGGCGTTGACGGGCCCCGCGACCAGGTAGTCGACGCGCCCGCGCTGTTTCAGCTCGACCGCCTGGCGGAGCGCTTCGTTGGCTGGTGCGTAGACGACGCGGGCAAGTTCGCGGAGGCGTCCGGGATTGAAATTGAAGTCCGCCCCAATCGCGCGCAAGCCTTCGACCACGCTGCGGACCAGCGCAAAGTGCCCCGGATACGGAGAGCTCCTCGGAAGCGGCGCCCCGGGCTTGACGAGTGATCGTATACGACGCCGAACCTCGCGCGTCAGTCGTTCGCGTTCGCCTGGAACCGGCGTCGTCAGTACTGTCAGAAATGGCGGCGCCATATCAGACCGGAAGACGCCTGCGGGCCGCGTTTACGAGGCGACGCCCGAAACGCTGCGCCCGCGCAGGCCACGTCGGCCGGTACGACAGATTGGGCCGCGGCGCCCGGCCGACGCGCTTGCGAAACTCGTCGTCAAGCACGCGGATCTGCCAGATTTCGAGCCCCTCGAAAAACTCGATGCCGCGCTGATCGAACCAGTCGAGGATCTCTCGCAGATGCCAGGAAGAAATCAGATCGCTGTCTGCCGACGGGAACGTGACCGCTTCCACCCACTCGCCAGGTACCTTTGTCGTCGGGACGCGTGCATCGGAGAGTGTGACTGAATAGAACCCGTTGATGGCGGCGGCGCTTCGGCCGTCGAGCAGTTCGCGGCACCGATACCAGGCCTGCTTCAATTGGTTGCGCTGCGGAATCAACCACTGCAGGTGCAGGAGGTGGAGAGACTCTTCTTGAATGAGAGGTGCGTCTGCGCCCGCCGGGACGCGCGGTTCGTGCAGCGCCGTGGCATTCGAGCGATCGAAGTCCGCGCGCCGGTCGTCGACAAAGCCCACCTGTTTCCACTGCGGCCCGTAGTGTGAGACATCGTCGCGAAACCGGTCTGGAGCGTTCCAGAGATGGTAGTAACGGCATTCGATCGCCGTTCCCGGTGAAAGCCGTTCGCGTGCACCCGCGAGAAACGCCCGCGCCGGCTTTGGTGACAGCAGTTCGTCGGCATCGGTCGCCCACAGCAGATTGTGACCGTCGTAGTCGCGTGCGGCGTCGAGCAATTGCCAGCGCTGCTCACGGATGCGACTCGCCTCCGGCGCGTCCACGACGACGGCGCTCGGAAAACGCCGGCAGATGTCGCGTGTGCGGTCGTCAGACCCGCGATCGCCGACGAGGATCACGTCGCAGAACGCGGACAGACAGGCGAGCGAGTGCTCGATCACCCAGTCCTCGTTGCGCACGGGCATCATGGCAATGACCTTCACGACGCCACCCGCGCTTGACCGAGCAGCGCGCGGCGGATCAGCCGAAGTCCGAACCGGCCGCGCGATCGCGGCTTGTAAAGGCCGCGTCTCCACACGTCGAACAGGAAGCGGGCGAAGGACGGCCGGCGATCGTCCGGCGTCAAGTCGTACAGCGTGAACAGCCAGTAACCGCTGTAGGCATAGAACAGCGCGTGGTCTCCGGCGCTCATCGGTGCCGGCAGCGTCGATCGGTACAGCGTCAACAACCGGATGATGTTGTCGACGCTCATCCCCTTGTGGCGCGCCGTGTCGGGATGGTGCCGGTAGTAGACCAGCGGGTTGCGAAGGACCGCCGCCGACCAGCGCTGCATGATGGACAGCAGGAAGGGCCGATCCACAAGGGTTCCGTACGTGTCGTGTTGCACCGGCACGCCCGCAAGGCTGTCACGCCGGTACACGACGGATCCGAACATCGGTTCGGTGCCTCTGAGAATCGCGCGAAGGAATTCGACGGGGGAGTCGAATTGGTCGTAGATCAACGCGCCCGCCGGCGCGGCGAGCTCCGCGTCCGAGGGCTCGACCTTGAATTCGCGCAATTCCGCGGCGACGAAGCCGCACGAAGGATGTCCCTCGAGGATGCCGACGGCCGACGCCAGAAAGTCGCGGTTGAGCAGATCGTCCTCGTGGAAGGCGAGCGAGTACCTGCCTTCTCCCGCGGCGATGGCTTGAAACATGTTGCCCATCGCGCCCAGGCGCGATGGGTTTCGCTGATACCGTACCCGCGCATCGCCCAGTTCCCGCACGTACTCTTGATACTCGTCGGACGCTCCATCGTCGAACAGCGTGAGCTCGAAATCGCCGAATGACTGCCCGAGGATGGAGTCGACACAGCGGCGAGCTTGCGCCAGCTGGCGGTAGCAAGGGACGTTGATCGAAACGAGGGGGACGCGGGAACCCATTGACGCGACGGTCCTTTCGTCCAGATATCGGTGGATCGTGCGGCTGGCTGCAGCGAGCGGTGCGCTTTACGCAACGACGGGCGCGCGGCCCATCGCGGCAGCATAAAAAGAGCCTATCAGTCGCCGACGAGCCACTCCTGCTGAATGACGAAGTCGCCGTTGTGATCGTTGGCAACACCGTGACCCGTGTTGAACAGATCGCAGCGATCGATCGAAAACCCGATGGCCCGGTCCCAATAGTCCCAGCGCTCCTTGTTCCAGACCCGCACCGTGAAGCTGAGCGCGTAACGGCCCTCGGTCAGCGGCAGCGGACCGAGGCGGCAGACGAAGTGCTGGTGCTCCGCACGATAGTAGGTGCTCCGGACGGGATTGGCCGATCCGAAACTGACGATCTGATCGTCCTCGTTGAACAGCTTGAATTCCGCCGTGAACGAGTTCTCCGGCGCGGGACCGCTCGCCCAGAGATGGATCTCCATCACCTCTCCGGCGTCGAATTGCCCGCGCACCTCGCCGGCAGCGTTCCTCAGCTCGACTCGCCGGATGTGATAGTCGCTGGGCGGGTGCCGGCGATCCGCGGCGCCCGTCGTGTTCTCCACGCCTTCCTGGTACATGCGCTCGTACTGCCGCGTGATGTCGCCGGGCGTGCCGTCGGCGACGATGTGGCCGCTGTTGAGCAGCAGGGCACGTGTGCACAGCTGACGCACGCTCGTAAGATCGTGGCTGACGAAGAGGACGGTGCGCCCCTCGTCGCGAAGATCCTGCATGCGGCCCAGACATCGGTTGCGAAAGTGCAGGTCGCCGACCGACAACACTTCATCGATGATCAGAATCTCGGGCTCGAGGTGCGCGGCGACCGAGAACGCCAGGCGCACGTACATTCCGCTCGAGTAGTGCTTCACGGGCGTGTCGATGAAGCGCTCGAGCTCGGCGAAGGCGACGATCGCATCGAACTTCCGCACGATCTCTGCGCGAAACATGCCCAGGATGGCGCCGTTGAGGAAGACGTTTTCACGGCCCGTCAGCTCGGGATGAAAGCCGGTCCCGACTTCGAGCAGGCTCGACACCCGGCCGGTCAGGTCGACATAGCCCTCGGTCGGCGGCGTGATGCGCGAAAGCACCTTCAGCAGCGTGCTCTTGCCCGCGCCGTTTGGCCCGACGATGCCGATGACTTCGCCGACGCCGACGCGGAACGAAACGTCTTTCAGAGCCCAGAACGTCGTGCGGCCTTCGCCGCGGCCGGCGAGTTGGCGGAATCGCCGCCAGGGCCCCGCGACCCATGAGGTGATCGACTCACCGAGCGTGGCGTCGCCGATTGTGGCCGTGCCGATTGTGTACTGCTTCCCGAGTTTCTCGATGACGATGGCGTCAGATGACATCGGCGAATCGGCGCTCAACCTGCACGAAGTAACGAACGCCTGTTGCGAACATCACCAGGGCCGCGACGCTGGAAATGAGGATCACGCCCGTGGGAAACGGGCTGCCGAGCACGCTCGCGCGAAATCCGGCAATGGTTCCGGCCATCGGATTCAACGCGTACAACGCGCGCCATTTTGCCGGAATGATGTCGAGCGTATAGAGCACAGGCGTCGCAAACAGCCAGAGCTGCATGACGAACGGCATGACGTACCGGACGTCCCGGTACGTGACGATGAGCGCCGCGAACAGGACACCGGCGCCCGCGGCGCACACGATGGTGCCGAGCAGATAGAGCGGCAGCGCCAGGATCGCCGGCGTCGGCGCGACGCCGTACCACGCCATCATCAACAGCAGCACGACGAAGGAGATCGCGAAATCGACGAGCCCGGCCGCGATGGCCGCGATCGGGATCAGGATGCGCGGGAAATAGACCTTGCTGATGAGATGACTGCTGCCGACCAGGCTGTTGGCTGCGGATGCGACCGCGTTCGAGAAAAACGTCCACGGCAGCATGCCGACGAAGACGTGCAGGGCGTACGGACCTTCGACCTGCTTCGACATGCCGCCGAAGCGCCCGAAGAGAATCGTGAAGACGAAGGTCGTCATCAGCGGCTGGATCACAGCCCAGGCCGCGCCGAGGACGGTTTGCTTATAGCGGACCTTGACGTCGCGCCAGACGAAGAAGAACAGCAGCTCGCGGTATGCCCAGAGCTCCGCCAGATTCAGCATCTGCCACGAGCCGGGAGCCTCGAGTCTCAGCGTGCGCCGCAGCGGATAGGCCACAGGGTCGCGGCCATTTTACGCTACTCGGCCCGCAGGGCCTTCATCGGATCGATCGCTGCCGCGCGCCGTGCCGGCACGAAACACGCGAATGCGGCGACCGCCGTGAGCACGGCGATCACCGCCGCATACGTGATCGGATCGGTGGGTTCGACGGCGAAGAGCAGGCGCGTGACGACGCGGGTCATCATCAACGCGCCGACCGCTCCGGCGGTGAGGCCGACCGCGACCGGCGTCAGACCCTGCCGGACGATCATCTGCGTCACGCTCGAGCGCGGCGCACCCAGCGCCATTCGCACGCCGATTTCGGTCGTCCGCTGATTGACCGAGAACGAGACGACGCCCGCGATGCCGGCGGCGGTGATGATGAGCGCGACGCCGGCAAACAACGTGACGAGCATCGCCGTCAGTCGCGGCGGCGCGAGCGAACGGCTGCGGATCGCTTCGAGCGTTCGTATCTGACTCACGGGCTGCCGCGGGTCGACGGCGTGCACCGCCGCAGGGATGGCGCGCGCGAAGGCGAGAGGGTCCGCTGCGGTTCGCACGAGCATCGACGCGCTGAGCGGACCTGTTTGCGCAAAGGCCCGGTACAGCTCGTCGGTTGACTTCTCGGCCATCCCGTAGTCGTGCGTGTCGTTGACCACACCGACAATCGTGATCCACGTGCGGCCGTTGTCGAGCGACACACGGCGCCCGACGGGATCGACGCCGGGGAAATTATGCCGGGCCATCGACAGGTTCACGATGGCCACCGGCGGCGCGTCGGCATCGTCGGCGTCGGTGAACGCGCGGCCGCTCAGCAATGTCATGCCGATCGTCTTGAAGTAGTTCGGCGAGGCGAACTTGAAGTCCACCTGGGGTTGTGCGCGGCGATCGCCGGGTGCCTGTCCGTCGATGAGAAAGCCCGTGAGAAACGGCGCTGCCTGATCCAGCGGCACAGTGATCCCGAAGGCGACTGTTTCGAGACCAGGTTCCGCAGCGACCTTGTCCATCACCGAGCGGTAGAAGGCGCGCCGCAGCTCAGGCTTGTTGTATTTCACGAAGTCGAGGGAGACGAGGGCCGTGATGACGCGGTCCGTGCGGAAACCGGCATCCACCTGTTGAAGTTTGATGAAGCTGCGAACCAGGAGCCCGGCGCCAACCAGGAGCACGAACGAAATCGCCACCTGGGCCACGATCAGCGCATTGCGCGCCCGGAGCCGGCTGCCGACGGTTCGGTGTCCCGCGTCTTTCACCGATGCGATGGTTCGCCGCGTGAATGCCGGCAGCAGGCCGAACAACAGCCCCGTCAGCAGCGACACACCAACCGTGAAGGCCAGGACCGTACCATCGATCGCGATTTCTCCCGCTCTCGGTGTGAACCGAGCCGTAAACGCTACCAGCAGATCGCGGACCAGCCAGCCGACGAGAAGTCCGAGCGCCCCGCCCGCGAGCGCCAACAGCGTGCTCTCCGTGAGGAGTTGGCGAGCGATGCGGCCTCGGCTGGCGCCGAGCGCGTTGCGCATCGCCAGCTCCCGTTCGCGTCCGATGACGCGCGCCAGCGAGAGATTGGCAATGTTCGCCGCCACGAGCAACAGGACGAATCCCGTGGTGGCCAGCAGGACGAGCAGCGTGGGTCGCGCCTGACGCGTCAACTCGTCGTGAACCGAGAATGCTGAGGCCGTGAAGCCGGTTTGCGCCGGGTTGTACGCCTCAGGATATTGCGCGCCCAGCCGATTGCTGACGACGGCGAGATCGTTCTGCGCGCGTTCGACGGTCATTCCTGGTTTCAGCCGGCCGATGGCCGTCAGCATGCGCGCCGTCCGGTTGGCAATGGTCTGCGGGTTGGAGCGAAATGGACAGGCCGACGGCGGCATGAAAACATCGTCCGGCGGATCCGCGGCCGGGAACTGAGGGACAGGCGGCAGCACGCCGACGACGGTGTGCACGCGGTCGTTGAGTTCAAACGTCCGCCCGATGATGTTCGGATCGCCGCCGAGCGCATTCTGCCAGTAGGCGTAGCTGAGGATCAGAACGGCAGGCGCGTTCTTGGAGTCGTCGTCTTCGCGGAACGCGCGGCCGAGGAGAGGCGCGACGCCGAGGACGTCGAAGAAGTTGGTCGAGACCACGCCGGTCTGCACGCGTGACGCCTCGCCGCGGCCGAGCATGTTGAACGACATCTGGTGATACTCGACCACCGCGTCGAGCGCAGCCGTCTGCTCGCGGTAGTCCGCGACCTCCTTCACCGACACGCCCGCATTCGCGATCCCGGCTTTCGGCGCGAGCTGGCGGACTTCGACCAGGCGATCGCCGTTGGCGTACGGCAGCGGACGCAGCAGCACCGCATGGACGACGCTGAAGATCGCGGTGTTGGCGCCGATGCCGAGCGCCAGCGTCAGGAGGACGACAAAGGTGTAGGACGGGTACTTGCGCAGGTTGCGGATCGCGAAGCGGACATCCTGCGTGACCGTGTCGACCGCACGCATGCCCCACGACTCGCGGCAGTCATCCTTGACGAGCGCCACGCTGCCGAAGCGGCGGCGGGCGGTGTCACGCGCCGCCTCCGGTGTCATCCCGCGCGCGACCAGCGCCTCGGCCTCCATCTCGAGGTGATGGCGGAGTTCCGCCTCCATGCCATGCTCGAACGTGTCGGTGCGAAACGATCCCCGAAAACGCCGGAACAGTGTCAGGACAGACATGTGTGGCCTCGCGGTCGCCTGAGCCGTGCGTTCGCTATCCGTGCTGGAGCACGCGGCCGACGGCGGCGGTAATTCGTTCCCAGTTCGCGGTTTCTTCCGCCAGCTGCTTGCGTCCCGTTCGGGTCAGCGAGTAGAACTTCGCCCGCCGGTTGTTCTCGGAGTCGCCCCATGAGGAGGCGATCCAGCCCTGTTGTTCGAGACGATAGAGAGCCGGATACAGCGAGCCCTGGTTCACCTGCAGGACATCCTGGGAAATCTGCTGGAGCCGCTGGGAAATGCCCCACCCGTGCATGTCGCCCGACGCCAGAATCCGGAGAATCAGCAGATCGAGCGTGCCCTGCAGCAGGTCGCTCTTTGCGTGTTTCATGCGTGCTCCTGTAGACGATCGACAAGGAGCATAAGTTCCGGCTGCGCCGGCCGTCAAGTTACGGCTTATAATTCCTTTTCCCATGGCAGATTCGGCCCAGACTCCCCGACTCGTCGTCGCCGACTCGCTCGGCCGACGGATTGTCAATATCGACAAGCCGCTGTTCACAATCGGACGACGAACCGAGACGGACCTTCGCCTGCCGGGCGCCGACATCTCGCGAGTCCACGCGGAGATCAGCAGCGAGAACGGCGGCTACGTCATCCGCGACAAGCAATCGCGCTTCGGCACGTTCGTCAACGGCGAGAAGCACAGCGAAAAGGTCCTGGCGCACGGCGACCAGATCCGGCTCGGGCAGGCCGGCGACACGGAAATCGTCTTCTTCGTCGACGACGAGGCGCCGTCGGTCGAGCGCAGCGCGGTCTCGGCGGCGAGCGAACTGCGGCAGATGTCGGCGTTGCTCGAAGGTCTGAGGGCGATGGGATCGGGCCGCGTCCTGGACGAGGTGCTCGCGATGGTGCTCGACTCCGCCATCGAGGTCACCGGCGCCGAACGCGGCTTCATCATGCTCGCCAATCGCGAGCAGGTTCTCGAATTCAAGCTCGCGCGCGCGCGAGGCAAAGTCACCCTGCCGGGCCGCACGTTCGAGACGAGCCGCAAGATTCCGGAAACGGTCTTCTCGACCGGCCAGCAGACGATTGTGGAGGATCTCCTCGACGGCGACCTCGCGCAGCTGCACACGGGGACCGTCGCGCTGGGCATCCGTCACGTGCTCTGCACGCCGCTGCGCCTGGTCCGGTACGTCGAGCGCGCGGATCAGAAAGGCGCGGACGAGATCATCGGGGTGTTGTATCTCGACAGCCGTGAGCGCGGCGCGCTGCGCTCCGCCCACGCGCAGTCAGCGCTCGATACGCTCTCGGCGGAAGCGGCGCTCGCGATCGAGAACGCGCGGCTCTATCGCGAGGCGCTCGACAAGGCGAAATTCGAGCAGGAGCTGCGGGTCGCGGCGGCCATTCAACAATCGCTGTTGCCGATGGCCAACCGGGAAGGTCCGTTCTTCTCGACGGCCGCCGCGTCGCTCGCGTGCCGTGCCGTCGGAGGCGATTTCTACGACTACGTCGATCTGCCGACCGACCAGTTCGGCTTCATCATCGGCGACGTGGCGGGGAAGGGATCGCCGGCGGCGTTGCTCGCGGCGGCGGTGCTGGGGATGTTCAGCGCGGAGGCGACGTATCAAACCAACGCCGCGCCGTTGATGACCCGGCTGAATCGCGGGTTGTTCCGCCGCGCCATCGAAGCGCGATTCCTCACGAGCTTCTACGGGATGCTCTCGCCGGACGGTTCGCTCACCTATTGCAACGCCGGTCACAATGCGCCGCTGCTCGTCTCGAAGTCCGGCATCCGCCGCCTCGAAGTCGGCGGCGTCGTCCTCGGCCTCTTCGACACGGCGTCGTACGACGAGGAAACGCTGAAGCTCGAGCCGGGCGATCTGATCGTGCTGTTCAGCGACGGCGTAACCGAAGCGATGAACGCCCACGACGAGGAGTTCACCGACGATCGGTTGATCGCCTGCGCAACCGCTCACCGCGGCGAGACGCCGCAGCAGATGCTCGACGCGCTGCTCGCCGACGTCCACGCCTTCTGCGCCGGCGTGGCGCAAAGCGACGACGTGACGGCCGTACTCGTCCGCTACAACGGACTCCCGAATCCGGTGTAACGGTAGTGTCCGGCTTCAGCCGGACTTCGCGGTCCGCCTGAAGGCGAACACTACGCGTGTGACGTCTGACGTCACCCGGTCAGCGCCCAGATGGGACGGCGGCCAGTAGCGGACGAAGGTGCGCGTCCAGCTCTTCCTCGGTCAGCGACCCCGGATGGTACAGACGTACGATCCCCTGGCGATCGAGGATGACGATCGTCGGCGTGGAGCTCACTCCATACCGCTGGTGGTTCGCGACGCTCACGGGAACCGGAACACTCGCGAGGAAGGGATAGTACTTGTCCCGCACCGTTTGCATGTAGCGCAGTTCCTCGTCCGGTCCCGCCGGCGCTCCGCCGGCGACGTAGCCGAATCGCTGCGTAGGCGCGACGATCGCGAGGCCTTCTGACTGGTATCTGGCGTACAGCTTCGCGAGGATCGGTCCCTCGATCTTGCAGTCCGGGCACCAGTGCGCCCAGAAGAAGAGCACGACGACTTTTCCTTCCAGCGCCTTCGAGGTGGCGCCGCTGAGCGGCGCGCCCATCGACTCCGACAGCTCCAGCGCCGGCGCGGGGTGGCCTTCGAGCGTCAGCAGGTTGATGTCTTTCTGGATCCGCTTCGCGATGCCGGTGTTGCGATACGTTTTCAACTCACGCTCGAGGAACACGATCGCATCGCTGCGCTCACCGCGATTCACGCTGACCTGCGCCTGGACTTCAATCGCGGCCCCGAGCGCCGTCGCCAGCTTTGCGTCCGTGTCCACGCTGCGTGAGCCGAGCGCCGCCAGTGCCAGCCGCTGCGCCTCCGCGGCGTATTGATCCGCGCTGTCGTTCCGTCCCTCCGCCAGCGCACCGCGCCCCAGCCACGACACCGCTTCGATGACCTCCGAGGTCGTGCCTTCACGCGCGCGGCGCTCCACGATCAGCGCTTCGGCCCGTGCAAGGTCGTGCGCGGCGATCGCCGCGCGGACTTCCGACACGAGCGTGACCGGCCGGGCGTTTTGTCCGGCGGCCAGGGCTGCCGCGATGATCCACGCAATCGCCACTGATTGCATTACGTCCTCCTCAGCGGAACATTTTCAGCACCGATTCTTCCACGGTGCAGGTGCGGGTTCGCGTCTTGCCGGCCACTTCAATAGTGATGTCGGCCGTCGGCGCGAATGGCGCGAAGTCGAACGTGAATTTCCCGCCGGTGGCCTCGAGTGCGCGGGCGACCGGTTCGATCGTTTTGCCGCCGCGCTTGATGACGAGACCGGTCGTCGAGTTCCTGGATCCTGGAGCGAGCGTCACGCCGATCGTGACGCGTGTTCGCTGTGCCTCGCTGTACGACGGCGTCGGCGCCGGTTGGCCGTTCTTGATCACGCGCCACACTTCGTAGGCCACCGATTTGTACGGCGTATACATCGCCAGCGTGAAGTCGTCGTTTTTACACAGGTCGGCGTCGTAGAAGACGCACGCCGGCCGCGCGCCTTTCTGCTTGCCGCACTCGATCGCGTTCCAGTAGCTGTCGCGGCTGATTGGCTGGATACCCTTGTCCCACGGCGGAGTCATCGGGCCGGCCGGCAGCTGTGCCTTCATCTGCGCGTGCACCGTGGGCGTGAAGAGACAGAAACCGGCGAGCAGGAGGCTGGCGGCTGAACGCATGGGGCCACATTGTGCTGCGCCGTACGTCCGGTGAGCAAGAGCCGGTGTCCGGCCGGGCTGGTCTCTGATGGCAGAAGGCGTTGATGGCAGCCGGGTTGCAAAAGGACGCGGCCACAGGAGGCGATATGGGACTGCTCACCGGGAAATACAAGTACGCCATGGAAACCGCGAAGGGTTTTCACTTCGACGGCACGACCGAAGAGCGCGACGGCAAGCTGTTCATCAAGGGCACGGTCGCGACGCAGTCGCAGGCCAACAAAATCTGGGACGCGCTCAAGACAATTCCCGACTGGAAGACGGAGATCATCGCCGACATCACGGCCACGGGTGTCGAAGAGACCTACACCGTTCAATCCGGAGACACGCTCAGCAAAATCGCGAAGCATCTGCTCGGCGACGCGAACGCCTACCATGCGATCTTCGACGCGAATCGCGATCAGCTCTCCGATCCCGACAAGATCAAGCCTGGACAGGTGTTGAAGATTCCGCGGGCGTGACGACTGAACGGCGTGAACGTCGCGAGGCGCTGGACGCGCCCCGCCCGGAAGATTAGATCGTTTGAATCTCGAGGAAGATGGTGTTCAGGCGGTAATAGAGATCGGTATCGAACGCGTTCGCGCTCACCAGCTCATACAACGGCGTCGTCGTGAACGATACGACCTGCACGTCCACGTGTCGACTCTGATCGAACCACTCGCGCAGCCGCTGCTGGGCAACGCTGTCGAGCCGGTCGACGTCAGTGAGGATCAGGGTGTGAATTCCGTCGAGGACCGGCGGCAGAGCGGCGTTCGCCGATCGGATCGGCTCGCGCAATTCCGGTTGCGCGGCTTCGAGAAATGCGTCGAGCGCATCCTTGGGACCCGCGACCATGATGTTGGCTCGCATGCGGAGCGTTGCACGCCAATCGGTTGCGGGGACCACGCGGAAGGTCGAACCGCGCTGATGACGACGCAGGATTTCGGAATCAGTGAGCATTAGCCGGCCCCCCAGACCGGAAAGTCATCTCTCCAGACGACTATTCGGAGAGTGTATGCCATCGACATTATGCATCGCGATTAATTTTTCGAGAGGCGCGCCTGCTTTCGGTATACGCTGACTCGAATCGTTCTCGTCCCTCTTCATGAATCCCGTGGCTTCCGCCAGTCGCGTGCTCGTCGTGGGACCAGACCATTTGCTGCGGAACCGGCTGGTGACGGTTGCGGCGCGGACTGCCCATGCCGAGGGTTGTCCCACCTTCAAGGCCGCACGGGTCTGCATCGAGAACACACCGTACGATCTCATTGTGACGGACGCTCGACTTTCCGAATACAACGGATTGCACCTGGTGTATCTGGCGAAATTCGCGAACGCTGCGGCTCGCGCGATCGTCTACGACCGCGAAGGCGACCCCGGGATCGCCGCCGACGTGCATCACGCCGGCGCGTTTTTCGAAGCCGTGCCGCGACTGATCGTCACGCTGCCCTCCTACATCGCGGCCACCCTTCCTGCGGCCGACCGCCGCTCCCTGCTGGCGTTCGATCGGCGCGCGTATCCTCGCGGCGGCCGGCGCCTCTGGGATCGGCACCTCCTCGAGCATCCAGCGCAGATGGCGTAGTGCTCCACACACTGGAGTCCTCGCGCTCGTCCCCTGTGCGTCTTTTCTATCGGGCCGCGTATCTCGCGGCGAGAGTCTGGTGGTTCGTCCGGCGGCCGCAGACCCATGGCGCCCTCGTCGCGCTGTGGTGTGACGGGCGGCTGCTCCTCGTTCGCACGAGCTACCGCCCGATGTACTCGCTGCCGGGCGGGTTCATGAAGCGTGGCGAGACGAGCCTCGCCGCCGCGAAGCGGGAGCTCCAGGAGGAACTCGGGCTGGCCGTCGCGGCCGACCTGCGTCTCGCCTGGCAAGGAACGATAATCTTCGAACATCGCACGGACGCCGCGACCATCTGGGAGGCTTCGCTCGAGACGATGCCGTCGTTTCGCGTGGACGGCGCCGAGGTCGTGTGGGCGGGTTGGAAAACGACCGAGGAAGCGCTGGCTCTGCCGCTTCTGCCTTCTATCGAGCGATATCTGAAAAGCCGTCGATAGCGCGAATCGCGCGATGCGCCGCGCTCACTGCAGATCGTGATACTCGGCTTTGATGCGGGTCAATACCGTCTGGGTCACGTGATCGCTGTCGTCGTGATGTCCGCTTCTCAGGATCATCCGGATCACGGCCACTGCGAGGACCATCAGGCTGGCGGCGGCTGCGATGATCTTGTAAGGCACGTGAACCTCCCGGGGGGATTGATTCTACCGCCACGCGCTGCGGGTGTCGACGTGCAAGATGCTAGACTCCGCAGAGCGTGGAGAGCGAGCCCCTCGACCGCTACCGCCGGCTGGTGCAGCTGTCGCCGGACGGCATACTCATCAGTCAGGACAATCGCCTTGTGTTCCTGAATCCCGCCGCGCTGCGCCTGTTCGGTGCCTCAACTGCTGATCAGATTCTCGGCAAATCGCCCTTCGATGTCTTTCATGCCGACAGCCACGCGCTGATGCGTGAACGGATCGGACGGATGATGGCCGGCGAAACCGTGCCGCCCGCCGAAGAAAAGATCGTGCGGCTGGATGGAGGCGTGACCGACGTCGAAGTCAACTCGACGAGGCTCGACGAGTCTCCCGGCGAGACCATTCAGGTAATCGTACGCGACATTTCCGAGCGCAAACGCGCCTTCGCACAGCTTCGTCAGAACGAAGAACGGTTGACCCTGGCGTTTGCCGGCGCTCAGGAAGGCGTGTGGGACTGGGATCTCGAGACCGGGGCCGTGGTGTACTCGCCCCGATGGAAGGAGATGCTCGGTTACGCGGACAACGAAATCGAACCTCACGTCCGCGCCTGGGAGCATCTCCTTCATCCAGACGACAAGCCGCGGGCGAATGAGCTCAGCGAATCGCTCGCGCGGGGAGGAGACACGTACGAAGGGGAATTCCGTCTCCTGCACAAGGACGGCCACTACATCCACGTGCTGTCACGCGGCTTTCCCGTCCGCAGCCAGGTCACCGGCCGTGTGTCCCGCATCGTCGGCACGCATCTCGACATCACTGAACGCAAGAGGACTGAGGAGGCGCTGCGCGAGAGCCAGGAGCGCCTGACGCTCGCGTTTGCCGGCGCGCGCGAAGGCGTCTGGGACTGGAACATCGAAACCAACGATGTGGTGTATTCGGCGCGCTGGAAGCAGATGCTCGGCTATACGGAGGACGAAATCGAACCGCATATCAGCGCCTGGGAGCGGCTGGTGCACCCCGACGATCGGCCACGCGCCGACGAGGCCAACGACAGCGTGGCGCGCGGCGAGCCGACGTACGAGGCGGAGTTCCGACTGCGACACAAGGACGGGCGGTACGTCCACGTGCTCTCTCGCGGGTTCCCGGTTCGTCGAGAACCGGGTGGACCGGTAGTACGCATCGTCGGCACGCACTTCGATCTCACCGAGCGGAAGCAGGCGGAAGAGCTGCTGCGGCGGTCGCACGAACAGCTGGAAGTCCGGGTCCGCGAGCGGACCGCGGAGCTCGCTCAGGCGAACGAGTCCCTTCGCGAAGAGATCGGTGAGCGGGGGCGCGCTGATCGCGCCCGGCGGGAGTTGATCGCCAGGCTGGTGTTTGCGCAGGAAGACGAACGGAAGCGCATTGCCCGGGAGATGCACGATCAGTTCGGCGAGCAGCTGACGGCGCTCGGCCACCGGATCGTGTCGCTCAAGGCCGCCTGCAGCGATCGGTCGGACCTGCGCGGTCAAGTCGAGGCGCTCGAAGCCGTCGCTCAGCAGCTCGATCGAGACGTCGATCATCTGGTCTGGGAGCTCCGGCCGACCGCGCTGGACGATCTCGGCTTGCGCGCGGCGCTCGCCACCCACATCCAGAACTGGTCCAACCGCGCGCGTATCAGCGCGGAGCTGCATACGGCAGGGCTCCTGGAGGAGCGCCTGCCCTCGGAGGTCGAGACCACGCTGTATCGCATCGCTCAGGAAGCGCTGACCAACGTAGCCAAGCACTCGCGGGCGACGCACGTCGACGTGATCGTGGAACGGCGCGCCGACCAGGTGGTACTCATCGTCGAGGATAACGGTGTGGGATTCGATCCGGCCGATACGGGGACGACCCGTCACGGCCTCGGCTTGTCCGGCATGCAGGAACGTGCGTCCCTGGTGGGCGCAACGATTCAGGTGGAATCGGCCGCCGGCAAAGGCACGACGATTCTCGTCCGGATGTCCGTCGCTGCGGCGGAGAAACAGATGGCCGACCATGGATGACGCACCGCTTCGAATCCTTCTCGCCGACGATCACGTCACCGTCCGCCACGGCCTGAAGCTGTTCATCGACAGCCAGCCGGACATGAAAGTCGTGGGCGAGGCCAGCGATGGACATGCGGCCATCGAGGGCGCCGTCGCCTTGAAGCCCGACGTCGTCATCATGGACATCTCGATGCCGGGCATGAACGGCCTCGTCGCCACGCGGAAGTTGAAGCAGCGGCAGCCGGCCGCGGCCATCGTGACCCTCACGCGGCACGCCGACGATGCGTATCTGCAGGAACTGCTCAGGGCCGGCGTCTCAGGGTACGTGCTGAAGCAGAGCGCGCCGACCGAGCTGCTTCAGGCGATTCGCGCTGCGGCGGCCGGCCGGCAGTATCTCGATTCCGCGCTTACCGCGCGGGTCACCGCGGCGTTTCTCGGCAAACCCAGTCGGGTGAGCCGTCCCGTCGCCGCCGTCAGCGAACGCGAGTCCGAGGTCTTGCGCCTCATCGCGTCCGGCTACAGCAACAAGGAGATCGCCGCCCACCTTTCGCTGAGCGTGAAGACCGTCGAAGCGCACAAGGCCAACGCGATGAGAAAGCTCGGTCTGAACGGCCGAATCGACATCGTGAAATACGCCACGCTTCAGGGCTGGCTGCACAACGCCTGATCCCAGGCGCTTCAGCCCTTCAAATTCTTGAATCCTGAGTCGAATCCGCATTAGGGATTCTCCCTAGTGCCTTGTGTCATGTTCCTGATTGGCCAGTTGCTCTCTGGCCTGTAGAGTCCGCTCATCGTGTTCGACTCCCCGCAGAAGGTAAGTATGGAGAACTCCACGCATCTCTTCACTGACACCTCTCGGCTCCTGGAGGACGATCGCTGCCCACTCCCTTCGGAAGCCGACCGGTCTTCGCCACGGCATTTCATGAAGGCTTCGAGTGCGCGCCAATCGGAGTGGACGATTCTCCGCACATCGCCCGTCAACGGCCTGCTCGTCGGCCCACGCGAGCTGACCGCTGCCGCGATCGCCGAGATCGAGCACGGCCTTCGCCAGCCGCTCGTGTGGTGGTCGCCGGAACAGGAGACTGACGTCCCCGGGCTGGATGCCGGCACGCTGGTGATCCGCGATGTCGAGGCGCTCGACTCGCGCCAGCAGGAACAGCTCTCACGCTGGATTGCCGTGCATTCGCGCGGCGTGCAGGTGTTGGGGCTGACGCGCGAACCGCTCTTCGAGCACGTGGCGGCCGGGCGCTTCTCCACCTGGTTGTACTACCGCCTGAACACGGTGGTGGTCGAAGTGCAAGCGGCAGCAGACCTGCCGTAGCCGCCCCCTTCCCGAACGCGTCCGCGCGTTATGAAGGCCCCGTCACGAATCACTGCTCTCGCCTCGACGGCCGCGGTGTGTCTCGTCGCCTCGAAGCTGGGTGACGCGATGGCCTTCGCCGGCGCCGAGGCCGCGTTCCTGCGTCCGGCAACGGGCGTGGCGCTCGCGTTGCTGCTGCTGTTCGGGCCGGACCTCTGGCCCGGCATCCTCGTTGGCGCCTTTCTGGCCAACAGCACAAGCAGCGAGCCGGCGCTCGTGGCGTTCGCCATCGCGGCTGGCGTCACGCTGGAAGCCGCCATCGCCGCGCGGCTGCTGCGCCGTTTCGCGGGCCTCGATCGAACCCTCGACAGCGTTCGACACGCGATCGGTCTGATCGTCTTCGCTGCCGCGGCCAGTACGCTTGTGAGCGCGACGGTCGGCGTGACGAGCCTCTGTCTCAGCGGGGCGCGGCCCTGGACAGAGTTCGGTTCGTCGTGGCTCAACTGGTGGCTTGGAGCGGCCATCGGCGATCTCGTCGTCGTGCCCGCGCTGCTGACGTGGCACAGCTGGCGCGATGCGATGCAACGCCGGATCGGCGAGGCGACGCTGCTGCTGATCGGGCTCGCATTGGCGAGCGCCGCCATTTTCACGGAACCGGTTCGATCCGTCGCCTCCACGTACTATTCGCTCGAATACATCATCTTCCCGTTTCTCATCGTCGCCACGATCCGGTTCGGTGCCGCCGGCGCCGCCGCCGCCAACGTTGTCGCTTCGTCGATTGCCATCTGGGCGACGCTCCATGGCTTCGGACCGTACGCCGCCGGCCACGTCGCGGACGGCCTGCTGCTCCTCCAGGTGTTCATGGCCGTCGTCGCCGCAACCGGGCTCATGCTCGGCGCCACCATCTCGGAGCGCAGCGCGGTACTGTCGCGCCGGAACGCCGAGCACGCGGTCACTCGCGTGCTCGCCGAGGCCGCCACCGCGGAAGAGGCCACGCGCGGCATCATCGACGTCATCAATGCCGATCTCAACTGGGACATCGGGCTCTGGTGGTCGGTGGATACCGAGGCGCGACGGCTGCGATGCGCGCAAATCCGCTGTCAGCCCGGCAACCGCTTTCCCGAGTTCGAGAAGATCAGTCTCGCCCGAACGTTCGAGCCCGGTGAATGGCTGCCCGGCCACGTGTGGGCGTATGCGGCGCCGCAATGGATTTCCGACGTCATGAAAGCGCGTGACTATCCGCGGCTGAGGGCGGCGGCGGCCGAGGGGCTCCACGGCACATTCGCGTTTCCGATCTCGGTGGGCAACAAGGTGCTGGGCGTCTTCGAATTCTGTTCGCGGAGCGTCCGCCGCCCCGACGACGATCTGCTGTGGATGTTCAACGCGATCGGCGCGCAAGTGGGACAGTTCCTGGCCCGAAAGGGGATGGAGCAGCAGATCCAGGAGAGCGAAGCGCGTAAGGCCGGCATGCTCCACGGCGCGCTCGATTGCGTGATCACGGTCGATCACGCCGGCCGCATCGTCGAATTCAACCCGGCAGCGGAGCGGACGTTCGGTTACCGCGCCGCCGACGTCATTGGACAACCCGTTGTCGACGTGCTGATTCCCGAGGCATCCCGCGAACGCTTCAGCGATCAGATGGAGCAGTACTACACGTCGGGACGCGACACCTTCACCGGACGCCGGCTCGAGGTTCTCGGCATGCGGGCGGACGGAACCAGGTTCCCCGCAGAGTTGTCGATCATCAAGAGCACGTCCTCGAACGGCCCGCTGTTTACGGGGTTCCTGCGCGATATCACCCGGCAGAAGCGGAGGGCCCGACAGCTCGCGTTCCGCGCCTCCCACGACGGCCTCACCAAGGTGCTGAACCGATCGGCCTTCATGGATCGCCTCAAAGACGCCGTGATTCACGCGCGCGAGGTCGGCGGGTCCATCGCCATTCTCTTCATCGATCTCGATCAGTTCAAAGCGTTCAACGACCGGTTGGGCCACCTGGTCGGCGATCGCCTGCTGGTCGAAACGGCCCGGCGCCTCCGCCGATGTGTCCGGCCCGGCGACACGGTCGCGCGGCTTGGGGGCGACGAATTCGCGATCCTCCTCGAAAGGGTCATCGACGCGGACGACGCGTCGAGCATGGCGGACCGGATCAAGCGTGACCTCAGCCGCTCGTTTGCGATCGACGACGGCGAGGTCAGGTTGTCGGCGAGCATCGGAATTGCAATCAACGGTCCCGATGCCGATCGGCCGTACGATCTGCTGCGGACCGCGGACGCTGCTATGTATCGATCAAAGGCCGCGAGGGCAGGGATGCCGGCGCCGTCCGATCCGCGCCGGTAGTACAATTTCGTCGAATCCTGATCAGAAACGTCACATCGGCCCGCGTGGCGCGCGCTCGTACGCCGTTTCGCGACGCACCCTAAACCCTGTACGATGTGGTGCCGATACATAAGCCGCCAGCCATGAGTGTGTCTTCAAGCCGAATTTTCACCACAATCTCTCTTGCGTTTTCGTTGGGTTTCGCGGCGCAGGCGATGCAGGCCCCGGTCGAACAGGTCCAGCAGACGTTCCGCAGTTCCGTGGACCTCGTCACCATCCAGGCCTCGGTCCGCGACAAGCGCGGGAAACCGATGCGAGGCCTGACGCCGGGGGATTTCGAGATCCGGGACAACGGGCAACTTCGCCAGGTGCTGTCGCTCGGCTCGGATCTGGCGTCGCCGATCAGCCTCGCCATCGTCGTGGACATGAGCGGCAGCATGCGGGTGGGCTCAAAGAAGGCGATGGCGCGCCAGGCCTTCGACTCGATCCTCTCGCAGTTGCGCGACGGCCAGGACGAAGTCGCGTTGCTGACGTTCGACTCGACGCTTCACGAGCGGCAGGATTTCACCAACGACCTGAGCAGGCTGCGCGGTGGCCTGGACGAATTCGACACGTTCGGCACGACGTCGCTCTACGACGCTACCGCAGCAACGGCGCGCAAGGTTGCCGCCCGTTCGGCATCGCACCGCGCCATCATCGTCCTGACCGACGGCATCGACACGAGCAGCGCGCTCAACGCGTCCGAAGTGTCGGGGTTGGCCAGCTCGATCGACGTGCCCGTGTACATCGTGGCCACGGTGCCCTCTATCGATCAGCGGGCGATGATGGAGGTGGCCGATCGCGGTCCGCGATCCGGTTCCGCCGACCTGCGGGATCTCGCGGAGTGGACGGGCGGGCAGTTCGTGTTCGCCAGCACCCTGACCGAGACGGTCGTTGCCGCCTCGAGCCTCGTCGACGGCCTTCGCCAGCAGTATGTCCTCGCGATCGAGGCCGCCGGTTCACGCGAGTGGAGGCGGCTCGACATCCGGGTCAAGCATCCGGCGGCGACCGTGAAGGCGAGGAGCGGCTACTTCGGCGGCTAGATTTCGGCCTGGCTTTTCGCACGGCTAAAGCCGTGCGCCACAAGCGGGCTTCTGGTTTGAAAGCACCAGTGGCGCAGGGCTTCAGCCCTGCGAATGGCTTCAGAAGCCGTATTCCAGCCCGATGAGCGGCGTGACCTTCGTTCGAAGGCCCGCGTCGTTCAGCTTGAACTCCAGGTTGAACGTGGCAAGCAGCGTCCCCGCGATGTTCGCCTTCAGGCCGAACGCGCCGCTGAGGACATTCAACGACCCGACGCTGAACGCGATGTCCTGAAAGGTTTGCGGCGGTGTGACGTTGGCCGTGAAGGTGCTGCTCGACAGCCGCTGCGCGTTTGACGAGTAGCGTCCCAGCACGTCGAGCGCGATCGACAGCCGCTTCTCCACGGCGATATCCGCCCCGAGTACGTACGTGAGCTCGTTGGGCAGATCGCCCTTCACCCCCGTCTCCACGTCTCCCGCCAGAAGGCTCTTGCCGTTCCACTGATAGCCCACGTTCACGTGAGGCGCCACGTGTCCGTAAATGGCCGACGCAGCCGTGAATACCTTGACGCCCAGCGCGCCGGAGCCAAGAAGGTTCTCTTCGTCCCCCGTCGGCAACCGGCCTTCCACACCAACCGCCAGTCCGGCACCCGTGTTCTTGAACAGCGTGTCTTTCGCGCGCACGATCACGTCGCCGACTCCGGAAGCGCTGCCTTGCCCGACGAACGTCCGCTCGTCTCCGTATGTGCCCGGCGCATCAGGATCCCGGAAAAAGTGAATCGCCGGATTCGTGTCCGTGCCGAGACGATGAATCGTCGCGTTCGACACGATGTGGAGCGAGGTGTTCACGAGGGGCACGCCGATGGAGAGGTCCAGGTGCTCCGTGGCGCCATACGTCAGCGACATCGTCGTCTGGGTGACCGACGCGGAGATCGAGTTGTCCGTCGTGATCACGTCGCTCCGCCCGCCGCCGAGTTGGAAATCGTCGTGGGTGAACACGCCAGGGATGTGGCTGAGCCTCAACCCGTCGAACGTGCTGAACGAAAACTGCTGCAGCGCCATGCCGTATGCGAATCGTCCGCGGCCGATGGTCTCGGCGCGGTCGGCGAGGATGGGACCGAAGCTTTGCGTCGATCGGACAAAGGTGCCGGTCGAGTTGTCGAAGGAGTACGTGAACCCCGACGCCGGCGAAGGAATCGGCAGCGCGCCGAGTTGCTGGACGAGCGCGACGTTCACCCGGCCGAACTCGGTTTGAAACGCGCCGTTGAAATGCGCGGAATGCGTCGAGCCGTCCGGCAGGACGGCTTCGCTGTCGACCACGAGCCCGTGCGGTCCGTAGATGTTCTGAAGCATCTCGGCCAGGTTCGGGCTGGTGGATTGGACGGTTGTCTGTGCGCTGGCGATACGTGCGGTTGCTGCGAGAACGAGACACATCAGTCCCAGGCGTCGGATCATCGAATAACCTCGTGACGAATCGTCTCGATGTTCCATCCGCCGTCGCGCCGCGCAAGCGTCATGATCATCGTGGTCGTCGTCTTCAGCGTTTGTCCATCTCCCGTCGTGACCGCGTAGTTGCGACGGCACGTCACGGTGGCCCCGTTTCCTGTCGTTCGGATCTCCACGCCGTCGAGGCTGGCGGCGATGGCGCGCGCGTGCTGAAACTCGTTCGCGATGGCCTCTTCCTGGCGTCCGGACAGCGCGGGCCACACGCGCTTCAGCGCCCCGATGTCGCGAGCTTCCAGCGCGCTGCGGTACCGCGCAAGAACTCCCTGGATGGCGGCCTCGGGAGTTTCTTCCGCGCGTGCGGGCGCCGGCGCGGCCGGGGGCGGCGTCGCGGCTGCCGCCGGTGGCGTCACTGCGGGACGCGGCGGCACAACGGGCGCCGTGACCGGCTGCGGCGGCGGGGGAGCCGTCGCAGCTGGAAGCGGAGCCGCGGGCTCGACTTTGATTTCAGGAGCCGGCGCCGGCGCCGGGATCGATGTCGTGGCAGCGGGAAGCGCCGATTTCGTCGGCGCAGCGGCCTGCGGCGGCTCGGGCTTCTTGACGGGCGTCTTCGCGGAGCTCGCGTCGGCCGGGTTCGAACGGGCCGAGGTCGCGGGTGGCGCAGGTGACGGCGGAGGAGTCACCGGCGCCGCCGCCGGCGAGGCTGGTGCCGCCGCGGACGGCGCCGGGTTCTCAGCCGGAGCGGATGGAGGCGGCGGCGCAGGTTCAGCTCGCGTAACGGACGCCGACGGTTCGGGCGCCGACGATCGCTGACTCCAGATGGCAAATCCCGCGACGGCCGCGAGCACCACAGCGGCCGCGCCGATCCAGATCGCCGGCA